>NZ_JAHVIO010000014.1:0-460729 GCF_019801675.1 Halomonas sp. DP8Y7-3 | reverse complement strand
TGACGACCATAGCGAGTGGGAACCACCTGATCCCTTGCCGAACTCAGAAGTGAAACCGCTCAGCGCCGATGGTAGTGTGGGGTCTCCCCATGCGAGAGTAGGTCATCGTCAGGCATTTACATAAGCAAAAACCCCCGACTCCGAAGGAGTTGGGGGTTTTTGTTTATGTCTGACCGATGACCCTTCCTCGCATGCGAGAGTAGGGTGAGAGCCGCCTGGACAATGCAACGCATTGTCAGGCTCGAACGGGCGAGGGATGTAAAGCCGCTTGCGGCGCCCCGAGCCCAGGCTCAAGGCCACGAAGTGGCCGCAGAGGCGTCAGGCATTTATTCAGAAGAACCCCGATTATCGAGAGATAGTCGGGGTTTTTCGCATGCATGGGGAGACCCGCTTTTTATATGTGGGGCCGTACTGCGTGCGGTCCGGCCACTCGCAGGCTCGTGGCGTTCGCCACCCCTTGCAGCTTCGCTGCAAAAGCCAGGGTGGCTCACCCCCATGCGAGAGACATTGATATCTAAGCGTCATCGTCAGGCATTTATTCAGAAGAACCCCGATTATCGAGAGATGGTCGGGGTTTCTTAATTTAAAAAGCCGCATGCATGGGTTCTTGATACGTTCAGCCGCTCTTTATTTGTGGGGCCGCGCCGAATACCTCCTCGGCGTGGTCCGGCCTGGCTCTCCTCAAGGGCGGGCTCGTGGCGCTCGCCACCCTTTGCAGCTTCGCTGGAGCCGTTGTAAACAGCGCCAGGGTGGCTCACCTACATGCGAGATCAGGCATTTATTTAGAAGAAGCCCAATTTCGAAAGGAGTTGGGCTTTCTTTACTTAAAGAGCCGCATGCATGGACTCTCTATACGTTCAGCCGTGTGCTACACGTGGGCGCGCTTAAGCACTATCCGCTGCGCTCCAGTTCGTCGTGATGAGGGGCTGGGCGTCTATGTCCTGTCGTTAGCGCAGCGATCACGGGAGATCCACCCAAAAGGGCATTGTGGAAATGTGTCGACCTATTCGATAGTAGAGCGAACAGGGATGGGCCTCGCGGCTTTTCTCTACTGGATCATCAGGGGCACGAGTGCCCCGGCAGGGAGGCGAACATGCTGGAAACCTTGGGACTTGCGGTATTGATCGGGCTTGGTGGCACTGCGCTACTCGATGTATGGAACCTGCTGCTGAACAG
Organism: Halomonas sp. DP8Y7-3; assembly: GCF_019801675.1. Lineage (NCBI taxonomy): Bacteria > Pseudomonadati > Pseudomonadota > Gammaproteobacteria > Oceanospirillales > Halomonadaceae > Halomonas > Halomonas sp. DP8Y7-3. The sequence continues at coordinate 459,553 of NZ_JAHVIO010000014.1, read as the reverse complement.
GATGTTGGGTCAGCCGCTACCGCCCTGGCACCTGATCGGCCGCTGGTTCGCCGGCCTGCCGCGAGGTCAGCTGGTTCATCGTCAAGGTATCTCGTCGTCGGCACCTGTCCGAGGGGAGCTGGCCATCGGATGGTGCATGCACTACGTGGTAGGAATCAGTTTCGCGCTGGTACTTCTGCTGATTTGGGGCCTTGAATGGGCCGCTATGCCGACGTTTGGTCCGGCTTTGCTGGTGGGGCTGGTGACCGTTGGGGCCGGCTGGTTCATCCTGCAGCCGGGACTGGGGGTTGGCGTGGCTTGTTCCAATGCACCCAACCCCGGTCTAGCACGCATGAATAATGTGGTAGGTCATGTGGTGTTCGCGCTCGGCATGTATCTGGCGGCGCGACTCTTCACTGCTATCTGAGCGGCGCTCTGATCAGTGATGCAGGGGTGAAGTGTGGCTCCAGGTAGACGGTATTGGCGCTAAGGGGCATGCCTTGCAGCGCTGCAGTGAGTGACGATCGGGTAAGATCCGGCGCTGCCAAGGCTATCGCTTCGCCGAGCAGGATGCCCAGAGCATAGCCTCTTAGGGACTCTGGCCCTTGCTCATGGGCAGCGGCCCAACTGAGTGCTTGCGGATGAGGAATGGCGAGAATCACATCATGTCCGTTGGCGGCCAAGGCTGCGGCGTGATTGCCCAGATGACCAAGGCATCCCGCCAAGGTGCGTGGCGTCTGCCGTCGCTCACCGTCTTCCAGCTCTGCCACGATGTCCTCGCTGGTGACCAGCGCAACGTCGGGTGCTGCCGTCACCGGTAATATCATGGTCAGCAGGCGAAAGCGGAACTCATCGCCATCTTGCCCCAGTAGGCCGACCTGCTCGGCGCTGATGCGGCGTACCTCAGCCAAGGCTGCCAGGAGGCAGGCGGTTTTCAGGCGCTCTTTCAACATGGTGTCCAGCTCCACCAGGGTGAACAGGGCGTCCTGTCGTGTGGTCATTTCAATCCGGTGTGACGAAGGACCCTGCTGTTGGTGACGGGAAATGGCGGCGCTAAAGCCGATATCAAGATCGGAGCTGCCGGAGATACCGATCAAGACACGCTGATCGTCTGCAGCCGGAGCGGCATTCGCCGCGTAGCTCGGGTGACTAGGGTGACTCAATAGGGCAACGCACCCTGCCAGAAGCAGGCTTCGAAGGACGGCTCTCAATAGGAAGGTCCTTGTCGCATGTTGTATTAGCAAACCACCAATAGCGTGAGTGATCAAGCCAGGGTGGCCGTCAGCGGGAATCATGCTTGAGCGTTGCGGCCTCTTGCCGCAAGCGTTCTGCCAGGGCGCGAGCCGGCTCGCTCAGTAAGCTGTCTTTACGAGTGATCAGACCGAAGGGAGCCAAGGTTCTTGCCAGAGTGACCGGTAGGAGACGGGCCCACCGTGTACTTACTGATGCAGCTGTGCTCAAGATATCACTCGGCGACGATAAGACAGAACCCCAGGTACCAGCCTGGCCACGACTCACCACAATTTCATCGGTGGCGCCTTCGTTGGCTTGTTTGAGCACCTTTAAGTCTTCGACCCGGCCAGCGGGGGATATTCTGCGGCGTATTTTTGGACCGTGGGAGATCGGGCGTCTTCAGTTTTCTATGGCTGAGCCGCTGTTTCTGGCCCTGATGTCCCGTCTTGACGTCCCCGACCCCGACGTCACTTTCCTTGAGCTCTTTGGACCGGGCCATCTCTATCGTTGCTTGTGTTGCTCTATCGTTGCTTGTGTTTCGTTCCCACCGCGCTTAGGCATCAATGCTACTGGTCAGTTGCCGTCAGCTCGGTAGACTTCGGCCTCGGCAGGCAGTTGGTTGCAGTTTTCGATCTATGCGTCCATTCTTGTACAAGTTTGGTACATGATGTGGTGCGTTTTGCTACGCACAGTTCGGACCGTGATGTTGCCGGTAATCAGACGCCGCCCACGGCGCGATGCGGGCATCGCTTCAACAAGGAGGAAGAGACCTGTGACCATCTTTGAAGCCCTGCGCGAGAGCCACGACAAACAGCGCCGACTGCTGGAACTGCTGGTGGAGACGGAAGGTAACAGCGAAGGGCGTGACGAGCTGTTCAAGCGACTCAAGGAAGAGCTCGAGAATCATGCCGGTGCGGAAGAGCGAGCGCTGTACGTGCCGATGATGGAATATGACATGACCCAGGAGAAGGCGCGCCATAGCGTGGCCGAGCACCACGAAATCGATGAATTGATCGAGACACTGGAGTCCACGGACTATAGCTCACCAGGCTGGCTGGCCAATGCCAAGAAACTGCAGCATCTGGTCACCCATCATCTGGAAGAAGAAGAGCAGGAGGTCTTTCAGCTGGCAGGCCGTGTATTTGATGATGCCACCAAGGCCAACCTGGCCGAGGAATACCATCAGGACATGCAGGATCGCGAGGCAGGATAGCGCGGCCTGTCGGGTTTACAGGACTCGTCTGGTGGGAGAGCGAAAGTACGACAGTACAGTGAAGGCGTCGGAGCGAGACTCCGACGCCTTTGTTGTTGAGCGCCGTCTGGCGGAGCTTACTGATTCAGTTCCTGTTCGGTGAACAGTTCCGTGAACAGCGCGGAGGTAAGGTAGCGTTCGGCACTATCCGGCAGTATCACCACGATGTTCTTGCCGGCGAATTCCGGCAGCTTGGCGATACGAGTGGCGGCCGCAACCGCTGCACCGCACGAGATACCGCACAGGATGCCTTCTTCACGCATCAGCCGGTGGGCCATCTCCATGGCATCATCATTGGTGACCGTTTCGATGCGATCCACCAGACTCATGTCCAGGTTATCCGGGACAAAGCCTGCTCCGATGCCCTGAATCTTGTGGGGGGCAGGAGAGAGAGACTCGCCGTCGCGGGTCTGGGTCAGGATGGGGGAGTCGCTGGGCTCCACCGCCACCGTGGTGATGGCCTTGCCCTGGGTGTTCTTGATATAGCGTGAGACCCCAGTGAGGGTGCCTCCAGTGCCGACACCAGCGACGAAGACGTCGATGGCGCCATCGGTATCCTGCCAGATTTCTGGCCCGGTGGTGGTTTCGTGGATACGCGGGTTGGCCGGATTGGAGAACTGCTGCGGCAGGAAGTAACGCTCGGGGTCCGACTTGGCCAGTTCCTCGGCCTTGGCAATGGCGCCCGGCATGCCCCTGGCAGGATCGGTCAGCACCAGCTCTGCGCCCAGGGCCTTCAGCACCTTGCGGCGCTCCAGACTCATCGAGGCCGGCATGGTCAGCGTCAACGGATAGCCCTTGGCGGCGGCCACGTAGGCCAGGGCAATCCCGGTGTTGCCGCTGGTGGGCTCGATGATGGTCATGCCCGGCTTGAGCACGCCGCGCTCCTCCGCGTCCCAGATCATCGCTGCGCCGATTCGGCACTTGACGCTGTAGGCCGGGTTGCGGCCCTCAATCTTGGCCCAGATGGTAGCGCCTTCATTGACCCGATTCAGTCGTACCAGAGGGGTGTTGCCGATGGCCGTGGCGTTGTCTTCATAGATCCGTGCCATATCAGGGCTCCTTCGCTTGAGGCCCGCCGTCCAGCGCTGTAGCGGAGACCGCCTGTCGCGTGCGGGCTGGGGTGGTCGAGGTATAAGGCGTCTAGGTGTTCTCACTATGCATCAGTATGGCCTCTATCACGAGAGAGCGAGGACTCGCTAACCTTTCAAAGCTATCAGCGCGAGGAAAAGAGCACGCCCGCGCAGGGCGGGCGTGAGGTCGGTGACGGGAGCCAAGTGCGTGCGCTAGGTGCGTGCGCTAAGTGCGTGCGTAAGACGCGTGCGCTCACTCACGGTCCCAGCGAACAAAGGCGTCGACTACCTCCTGGGGGCGTTCCAGCGGATAGAAATGGCTGGCGTCCAGGTACTCCCAGGTCGCGTGAGGCATGATCCGGGCCAGGGCAACGCCTGAGACGTAGGGGGGCTGGAAGGGATCATGGATCCCCCACAGCAGCATCGCAGGCTTGTTCCACATCACCATCTGGGGGGAGGCTTCAAGGGTCAGGCGATGGTCCATGGCCTTCAAATATTCAATGAAGTGACGCCGGGTGGAGGCGTTCTCTGCATAGTTGCCGTAAAGGTCGTTGAGTATCTCGTCTGTCAGGGTCTCGTCGGGATTCAACAGCCCCGCAGACGCGAAATTCCTGACGATGTCCCGCACATTTTCTTCGTTGAAGATATCTTCCGCCTCATCTGACTTGGCCTTGGCGATAGCCGCGTTGGCCTCAGGGACCGGCCACATGTCCAGCACGGCGGAGTTGCCGATGACGATCTTGCGCACCGCGTTGTGATCTTTCAGCTCAGGATCGGTCACCATGATTTGAGCGATACCACCGCCAAGGTCGTGGCCGAACAGAATATAGGGGCCTGGCATCACCTGATTGGCAAAGGCCGTCATGATCTCTGCCTGGCCCTTGAGGGAATGGTCGGCGTCCATGGGTCCGTCGGTGTAGCTGAGGCCGAGCTGGCCCGGCGCGAACACATGGTAGCCCTGATCTGCCAGCAGCGGACCGACCTTGGAAAACAGCACGCTGTTGAGGGGGATGCCATGGATGAGCATGACAGCAGGATCACCTTCCTGCCCCCACTCCCGATAGGCGACACGGTAGTCGCCCACATCTGCATATTGGCGGCCGGGAATTTCATCGGCCGCGGCGATCTGGGAACCTGCTGCCAGGGGCAGGCAGAGGGCAACAGCAAGAGCGATAGCAGGGATCGTGCGCATCAATTGGCGACTCCTTCAGGGGCTTGGTCTCTTGTGACGCGGGACGAGGTGACGTTGGTCTGCCAGTCCTGAGGGCGTGGGCGGCAGCGTTGGGGCCGCCACTGCCAGCAGTACAGGCGCCGTTCGATGGCACCCGGCTTAAGCAGTCTGGAGCCCTAGCAGAGAGCACCCAGCGAAGGGGTTGTCGGGCACAGTCCAGGTCAAGATCTATCCAAGACAGGTCCGATCCAAGACAGGTCCGATCCAAGACAGCCCCCATCCACGTCAAGAAAAGGCAGTTCATACTCTAGATCAGCGTATGTCGTTTGAGAGTGGGCCTTGCCTATCAGAAGCATGTTTGAGCATAACGTGATGGAAGCAGGCTGATTTCTGCCAAGTGTCCGTGACCACAACCGTGACAGGCATGGCGCACAGGCCATCACGAATCAAGGAATCTTGCATATGACCGAGCAATATCAAGCGTCGCCCGCAAAAGGCAGCGTACTGGTGACAGGGGCCTCATCCGGCATCGGCGATGCCATCAGTCGGGCGCTGCTCGAGGAGGGCTTCACCGTCTACGCCGTTGCCAGGCGTACCGAGCGCATGCAGGCATTGGCGCAGCAAGGCGCCCACGTCATGGCGCTCGATATCGCCGATGGAGACAGTATCGCCAGGCTGGTGAAGACGCTGAGTGATGACGGAGTGGTGCTCGAGGGGCTTGTCAATAATGCCGGCTATGGCAGCTATGGGGTGCTGGAAGAAGTCCCCATCGAGGAAGCTCGGCGTCAGTTCGAGGTCAATGTCTTCGGGCTGATGGCCTTGACCCAGGCGTTGCTGCCCAGCATGCGCCAGCGTGGCCGTGGTCGCATCGTCAATATCGGTTCCATGGCGGGACGACTATGGATGCCCGTGGGCGGCTGGTATCACGCCACCAAGTTTGCGCTCGAGGCCCTGAGCGATGCGTTGAGGGTCGAGCTGCGACCCTTCGGGATCAAGGTGAGCCTGGTCCAGCCCGGAATGATACGTAGCGAGTGGGCAGACATCGCACGTGCATCCCTGGAGGAGGATGCCGCTGGAACACCCTATGCTCGCATCAAGCGTGGCATGTCCAGGGTGCTGGCTGATCAGCGCCAGGCTGGCGAGCCTGAGCAGATAGCAAGGGTAGTGCTGCATGCGTTGACCGCGGCGCGACCGCGTCGGCGTTACCTGTTGCCGCTGCACGCCAAGATCCTGGTGGGACTGCACTGGTTGCTGCCCACCTGGCTTTACGAACGCTGTGTTCGCGCACTGTTGGCACGGCAGGGGGCTTCCACGCGAGATGGTCGATCTTAGGGACTCGATTGCCTAACGTCGCCGCGTACCGGCACGTGAGGGTGGCATACCCCTGAATGCGACACGCCCCCAGCCGCAAGGTGAGGGCGCGTTTCGTTACGGGCCGACGGTCATGTCAGGCGCCACTCTAAGCGGTTTACAGTCGGCTGGCGGGACGCAGATCGTAGTCGAAGTACTGCTCCATCAGGCGCTCAAAGGTGCCGTCGGCATAGACCTCGTCGAGGGCCTCATTGAAGGTTGCGGCCAGGGCCTCGTCCCGGGGGCGTACGGCGATGGCGTTGCCCCTGCCAAAGATCGACTCCGGTGAATTGATGCGCTCGCCGACTTGGGTGAAGTCGCCGTCTTCCTGCTGGATGGAGAGCGCCTCTATGGCCACCGGGTAGTTGATGAAGGCGAGATCCAGGCGCCCGCTTTCCATATCCAGGGCCACCTCATCGGCGGTGGCGTAGCGCCGGATGTCCAGCACCTCACGATAGCGACCGGTGATGTAGGTGTCCTGGGTGGTGCCGCGCTGCACGCCGACGGTCATGCCCTCGAGGCTTGCCAGGTCTTCGGGATCGACCACGGCGTCTCGGCGAGCCACCCAGACCTTGGGTGACATGGCGTAGGGCTCGCTGAAGCGTACCTGGCGCTCGCGGGCCTCGGTGATGCGCATGGATGACAGGATGGCGTCGTACTTGCGTGCCAGCAGCCCAGGAATGATGCCGTCCCAGCCTTGCACGATCCATTCGCAGTCGAGTTCAGCGCGGCGGCAAAGCTCGTTGCCCAGATCAATTTCGAAGCCGGCGAGTTCACCGTTGGCATCGCGATATTCAAACGGAGGGTAGGGCACATCCACGGCAATGCGCACCTGGCGGGACTCATCGGCGAAGGAGGGGGCTGCCGCCACCATCGCGCAGGTAAGGGCAAGGGGAGACAGTAAATACTTGGAGAATGAACGCATGGAAGACCTTGTGTTGTCGTCGGGGGAGTCTTGGTGACGTTGTCGTTATGTGGATCACGGGGGGCTGCTTGCGCCCCCCGTGGTCTGTTGGGTGTCGTCTGTCGGGTGTCGTCCGCGCCGGGGTCAGGCCGGCTGCAGGCGTCGGGAGCGACGGTGGTGGCGTATGGCCAGCACAATGGACAGTGCCGCCAGCAGCAGCAGTCCTAGTGAGATGGGGCGCGTGAAGAACAGCGTCCAGTTCTCATCGGACATCAGCGCCCGGCGCAGGTTGGTCTCGGCGATGGGGCCCAGAATCACACCCAGCACCAGCGGAGCCAGAGGATAGTCGAGCTTGCTCAGCAGGTAGCCGAAGATGCCGACGCCCAACAGCAGGTAGACGTCAGTGACGCGGTTGTTGAGGGCAAAGGCACCGATCACACAGCACACCAGCACAACCGGAACAATGATCGACTTGGGCACCTCGGTGACGCGCAGGAACCAGCGCATGCTGAACAGGCACACCACGAGCACCATCACGGCGGCCACCAGCATCGCCATGAACATGCCGTAGACCAGGTCGCCATGGTCCATGATCAGCCGGGGGCCAACGCCGATACCATGCACCATCAACGAGGCCATCAGTACGGCGTCCACGGCACTGCCGGGGATGCCGAGTGCAATCATCGGAATCAGGCCGCCGCCGGAGGTGGCGGAGTTGCCGGATTCCGAGGCGATGACCCCCTCGGGGGTGCCTGTCCCAAAGGCTTCCGGTGTCTTGGAGGCGCGCTTGGCCTGGTCGTAGGCGAGCAGGTTGGCGATGCTGCCTCCGGCACCGGGAACAGCACCAATGAAAACGCCGACCAGCGAAGAGCGCAGCAGGTTGATCGGATAGCTGATGGTTTCCTTCAACGCCTTGAGCGGGCTGAAGCTGACGCTCTCCGGCATCAACGCCTTACCGTGCTTGATGCCGTCTGCGTCCTCTACCTCGGACAGCAGCTGGCTGACCGCAAAGATGCCAATCAGCACCACCAGGAAGGGAAAGCCGTTGGCGAGCAGGTCAGAGTCAAAGGTGAAGCGAGCCACGCCCATCATCGGATCGGAGCCGACAGTCGCGATCAACAGCCCCAGTAGACCAGTCATCAGGCCCTTCAGCATGGACTTGCCGACCAGGCTGGCGACCACCGTCATGGCGAAGATGATCAGGGAGAAGTATTCCCAGGCACCGAGCTTGACGGCGATGATCGCCAGCGGCGGGGCGGCGATGATCAACACCACCACGCTGACCAGGGCTCCGAAGAAGGAGGCCCAGATACCCAGTGCCAAGGCACGACCCGGCTCGCCCTTGCGCGCCATGGGGAAGGCGTCGAAGGTGGTCGCAACCGATGACGGCGTGCCGGGAATGCCGAGCAATGCGGCCGAGATCAGACCGCCGCTGTAGCCGCCGACATACACCGCCAGCATGGTGGCCACGCCTTGCAGCGGCTCCATGGTGAAGGTGAGAGGCAGGGTCAGGACGATGGCCATGGTAATGGTGAAGCCGGGAATGGCCGACGCAATCACACCGGCGATGACACCCAGCAGCATGGCGATCATGGTTGAAACGGTAAAAAGCTGATCCATACCGGACAGCAGCGTATCCATCATGAGAAGTTTCCTCGAGACGTCGTTGCCGGTTTAGCCGAACAGGCCGCGGGGCAGGCTGATGACGAAGACGTCACGGAACAGAGTGTCCACGCCTAGCGAAAAGATCACCGCGATCACCACGGCGATGGCCACCGGCTTTGCGGTGCGGGCACCCAGCATCCATTGACCTGCCAGCAGGAAGCCGAAGGACGCGAGACTAAAGCCCAGCCAGGGCAGCGTGATGATGTAGACCGCAAAGAGTCCTAACACGGCAAAGGCCAGTCGATGCCGCCATATCCAGGTGCCGGCCTGGCCGCGAGCCGCAGCGGGCTGGGCCATGAAGCGGCGGCCTTCCTTGACGGTAATGGCCAGGTTGAGAACGACTAGCGCCGCCAGCACCAGACGCGGGAAACTGCCGGACCCCAGTGGCTCCCACATCGAGGAGGGCAGGTCACGGGCCTGCACATAGAGACCGGTGAACAGCGCCGCCAACCCCAGGTTCAGAAGCACGTGGGCCAGGTGGTCGCCACGTCCCTGGGCGTCCGCCCCCCCCTGTGGGGAGCCGGCTGATGGAGCGGTTGCAGGGGACAGGGTGTCGTCGTGGGAAGCACTCATCGCGCCAGCTTCCCTGATAGACGCTCGATGGTGGCATCGCTGGTCTCGAGGTATTCGGCGAAGGCGTCGGGGCCTTCAAAAACCACGCTGGCGCCAGCGTTGTGCACGGCCTGGGCGAAGGCTTCATCCTGGCTCATGGATTCGAAGGCGGCGGCCAGCACGTCGATACGTTCCTCGGGTGTGCCCTTGGGCGCCAGGATGCCGCGGATGATGTTGAGCTTCAGCTCCGGGTGTCCCAGTTCGGCGAAGGTGGGCACGTCCGGAGCTTCTGGCTGGCGCTCCTCGCTGCCGACGGCCAGGAAGCGCAAGTCACCGTTCTTGACGAATTCGCCGCTGGAAGAGATATCCCCGATGGCGGCATCAATATGACCGCCTACCAGCGCGCGAATGCGAGGGCCGGTGCCTTCGAAGCCGACATAGCGAAACTGCAGGTCCTCGGCTTCCTCCATCATCGCGGCGTGGATATGTGGCACGCCACCCAAGGTCACGCCGAAGCGCACCTCGCCGGGATGCTGCTTGGCGTAGTCGACGAACTCGTCAAAGGTGCTGTAGGGAGCATCGCCGGGCACGGTCAGGTACTGAGGGGACTGAGTGACGGCGGCTACCGCCTCGAAGTCATCGTAGTTCAGAGGAGTGAGGCCGGTGTGGCTGGCGACCATCAGGCCCTCGTGCACCTGCCCGATGGTGTAGCCGTCCGCATCGCGCCGTGAGAGTTCCTTGAGACCGGTAGTCCCGCTGACGCCGGGCATATTGATGACCGGCAGGGGTTGGCCAAGGTAGGTTTCCGCGTGGTTCGCCACCAGCCGCATCAGGGTGTCGCTGCCGCCGCCGGGGGACCAAGGCACGATGAACTCGACGGGGTCTTCTGGAAACGCCTCCTGGGCCATGGCCTGGGGAACGATGGCCATGGAAGCAGCTGCCACGGCAAGAGCGAGGGAGGTAGCGCAACGGCGATGTACAGTGGTCATGTTGATGTCCTGAGCAAGTGATCGTTGTTGATGATTGTTGTGAATGAAGCGTCGGTTGTTATGTGTCGTGGTGTTCACGTCTGTCGTCGGCGGTGTGAGCGGATCAGCCCAGCAGCAAGGCCCCGTAGGCTAGGCCGAAACACACCACAAGGGCCGGATGTACCTTGGTCCGAAGTAGCAGGAAGGCGGCCACTGCGGCGATGATGGCCGTGTGCAGCAGGCCTGATGTCGCCATTCCCTCGCGCAGGAAACTCACGGTCAGATAGGCCATGAGCACCATGACAACAGGTCGGACCCATTGGCTCATGGACTTGATCTTGATCGAATCTCGGTAGCGATACAGGGTGCCCAGGGCGGCCAGCATTAGCAGCAGCGAGGGGCCAACGGTGGCCAGCACCGCGACAATGGCACCGCCAGCGCCGGCCACGTCGTAGCCGATGTAGCCTGCCATCTTGGTCGCGATGGGGCTGGGCAGGGCATTGCCCAGAGCGAGAGTCTCGGCAAAGGCCTGATGGGTCATCCAGCCGTAGTGGCCGACGACCTCGTTCTCGATCAGCGGGATGATGGCCGGTCCGCCGCCATAGCCGACGATGTTGGGAATGAAGAAGGCCAGAAAGAGCTGCCAGTAGATCATGCAGAGGGCCCTCCCTGAGATGCCTTGCGGCCGGCCTCGGGCCGCAGCAGGGCGGCGACGAGAAGGGCGCCGATGACCAGACCTGGATGTACGCCGAGGCCGTAGATCAGCCCGCCGGCGACCCCGCCAAGCACCAGGGTGGCGATAACGCCGAGACCTGCACGAGACTTGTTGAAGAAGTCAAAGGTCAGCTGGGCCATCATCACCATGACCACCGGTACCACCCCGAGGCCCATGCCCTGGACCCAGCGTTGATCGCCGTAGCGACTGTAGAGCCCAAGCAGGGCGATCATCGCGAAGATCACCGGCACGATGACGGCAACCACCGCGTTGATGGCGCCCAGCACGCCACCGACACGGAAGCCGATATAGCCGGCCATCTTGGTGGCAATCGGGCCCGGTAGGGTATTGCCGATCGCCAGCACATCGGCGAAGGCGTCGTCGTCCATCCAGGCGTGGCGCTTGACCACCTCCTGGTGGACCAGTGGGATCATCGACGGTCCACCGCCGAAGCCGAAGATACCGATGCGAAAGAACGCGGCGAACAGTGAGGCGTGTTGTCCCATGGCTTAGAGCACCGCAATGCTGGAGTCGGTACGCGGCTCGGTACCGCCGCAATAGATGCCGGTGTTCGGGTCTCGCAGGATCATCTGTCCGCGGCCATAGCTGCGGCTGTCGGTGTCGACCTGCATCCGGTGGCCGCGCGCTGCCATGGCGCGAACCAGCGGCGCAGCATAGCTGTGTTCGATACCGATGGTGCGTTCGCCCAGCCACTGCCAGCGTGGGGCATCCAGTGCTGCCTGGGGATTGAGCCCGAAGTCGACCAGATTCATCACGACCTGCACGTGGCCCTGGGGCTGCATGAAGCCGCCCATGACGCCGAACGGCCCCAGCGCCTTGCCATGACGGGTGAGGAAGCCGGGAATAATGGTATGGAACGTCTTCTTGCCAGGCTTGAGGACGTTGTCATGATGCTCGTCCAGGCTGAAATCATGGCCGCGGTTCTGCAAGGAGATACCGGTACCCGGGACCACGACCCCCGAGCCGAAGCCGTGATAGTTGCTCTGAATGAACGACACCATGTTGCCATCGGCGTCGGCCGTGGCCAGGTAGACAGTGCCGCCGGCCTTGGGGTCACCAGGCTCGGGGTCGATGGCCGAGTCGCCAATCAGCGCGCGGCGTGCGTCGGTGTAGTGGTCGGACAGCAGCTCCTCGACCGAGTAGGTCATCGCCTCGGGCTCACTGATGTGCGTCTTGCCGTCGGTGTAGGCCAGTTTCATGGCCTCGAGCTGGCGATGTAGCAGTTCAGGATCGTCGCGATGGGACGGTGCAAAACCGTCGAGCAGGCGCAGCGCCATCAAGGCCACAAGACCCTGCCCATTGGGCGGTATCTCCCACACATCCACGTCACGATAGCGGGCAGAAATGGGGGTGACCCACTCGGGCTGATAGCTCGCCAGATCTTCCTTGCGCAGATAGCCACCGGTACGGCGTGAAAATGCGTCGATGGCCTCAGCCAGCTCACCGCGATAGAAGCTCTCCCCATGGGACGCAGCGATCGCCTCCAAGGTGTCGGCCTGACCGGGGTTGGTAAACCATTCACCCGCCTGCGGGGCACGCCCGTCGAAGGTGAAGGTATCGAACCAGCCCTGGGTGGCCTCACCTTCCAGGTGGCGCTTGAAGGTGGCCGTGTCGCGCTGCCACAGGCTGGCGATAACGGGCGAGACCGGAAACCCTTCCCGGGCCAGGCGAATGGCGGGTGCCAGCAGGCTTGCGAAGTCCAGCTTGCCGAAGCGGCGCGACAGTTCCGCCCAGGCGGACGGCGTTCCGGGGACCGTGACAGGGGTCCAGCCGTATAGCGGCACCTTGTCATGACCCGCCTCGACCAGCATCTCCCGCGTTAGCGCCTGGGGGGCAACACCGCTGGCGTTGAGTCCGTGCAGCTCGCCGTTGCCGTTGTCATCGCTGGCGATCCAGACCAGGGCAAAGGCGTCGCCGCCGATGCCGCAACCGGTCGGCTCGACGACCGTCAGTGCCGCTGCCGTGGCGATAGCGGCATCGACTGCATTGCCGCCGCGGGCCAGTACGTCGCGCCCCACCTGGGCTGCCTGGGGCTGCGAAGTGGCCACCATGCCGTGGCGAGAATACGTGGGGCTGCGTCGAGACGGGAAGGGCGTGGCATCGGGATAGGGCGTGGACAGGTGACCGCAAGCGGTTGCGGAAGCAGTGCCAGGGATATCGCGCTGGGAAGACATGGCGTCTCTCGTCGAAAGAAAAGGTGGTAATCGGTATTGTGTTTAAAAATCGATTTTGTGCTTTGACTATGCCGTGCGCTGCAGCGAGCGTCAATCCCTGGGCAGGCGACTGACGTCAGTGCCGTGCGGGCTCTCTCCAACCACCGCCCCTGGGCAAGACAGCAGGGGCGGTGGCAACCGGGCTGTGGCGTCAGGGCTATGGCAACAGGGCTATGGCGTCAGGGCTATCGCTTGTCAGCGCAGGGTAGCGGGTTGCTGTTGCGGGAGCTCTTCACTGTCGTGGCCCAGGGTCCAGCCGGTCAGGACATACAGCAGGGAAAAGGCGATAGCGCCGTAGCAGAGGATGGCGTAGACAAAGAAGTCCGCCGTGGCGACGCCCAGGGTGGCGGCGGTAAAGGCCCCGGTGACACCCCAGGGCACCAGCGGCGACAGCGTTGTACCGGTATCCTCGAGGATGCGTGACAGGTTCTTGGTAGGGCTGCCGCTGCTGGCGACCAAGGGTCGTAGCAGCGGGCCGAGCAGAGAGAATGTCACGTAGTAGCTTCCGGTCAGCAGAAAGGCCAGGCTGTGCAGTGCCATCGATCCTCCCAATACCTGGCGGCGCGCGGCGTGGCGGCGGGCCAACCAGGCAATGGCGGCGTCCAGGGTGCCGGCGCTCTTGAACGGTGCTCCCAGCACCGCCGCCGCAATCAGCACCGCCACGGTGGACATCATGCCCTGCAGTCCCCCACGGGAGAGCATCTTGTCCACCATCGCCACGCCAGTATCGGCAACAAAGCCTGCGTTCATGGCGCTACCGATCTCGGCGAGGCTGGCGCCTTGCAACACCACGGCGATCAGCGCAGCGCTGACGATACCCAGCATGAAGGCGGGCAGCACCGGCTTCTTGGCCAGGATGCAGCCGAACACGACCAGCGGCGGAAGCAGTGTGAGTAGATTGTCGCTGAAGGTAGCGGCCAGGGTGTCGATGATGGCTTGGGTCTGGTCCGACATGCCGTCCGTCGTCATCGCCGCACCGGCTTCGGCGACACCATTGCCGAGCCATGCATAGACGACCAGGGCGATCAGGTACGCCGGTAGGGTCGAATAGAGCATGTGGCGAATGTGACTGATGATGTGGACCTCGCACACCGCCGAGGCCATGACGGTGGTGTCCGACAGGGGCGACAGCTTGTCGCCGAAGAAGGTGCCGGTGACGATGGCTCCTGCGGCGTAGGCGGGCGGAATACCCAGTCCCAGCGCGACGCCCATCAAGGCCACACCGATGGTGCTGAGGGTGCCCCAGGAAGTACCGGCCATGACCGACATCAAGGAGCACGAGAGACACGCCACCACCAGGAACAAACCCGGCGTCAGTGACTCCAGGCCTAATGTCACCATGGCCGGGATGGTGCCGGATAGCATCCAGACCCCCACCATCATGCCGACACTCATCAGGATCAGGATAGGCACCAGCATCGCCTGGATCCCCTTGAGCAGGTCGGCTTCGAGGCGTGACCAGGCGATACCCCACACCAGACACAGGGTCATGGCGATGGCGCCGGCGACGATCAATGCCACCGCCGTGGGAATACCGAGGCCCATGATGCCGACCAGCAGGCTGCCGATGGCGGCTACCAGCAGCAGCGCGTGGCGACGGCCAGAAAGGGAGACCGCTGGTTCCTGGGCGTCTTCGGGGTGAGAGGGACCTCCCGTGGAGGGGGCACGTTCAGCCGCTGAAGAGGAGTGTTGGGACATAGGGCGCTCCAAGGCAAGTTGTTATGGTTGTGTTGTCGAGATCGACGTTTAGAGAGCTGTTCAGATAGCCCTTCAGATAGCCCTTAGGGCCGCTCTTTACGACAGCTCTCTTCACGCAGACCGCCTGGTGACCGTCCCTGCTGAAGGTTCGCGAAGGCTCCAGGTCTGGTTCGGCCTGGACGATGGCGACTGAAGCGTGGCCGAAGGCTGGCTGACGTGCGGTCGATCTCTGATGTTTCTTGGTTGATGTCGCAATTGATGTAAGAAATATCGTCATATGGTGGTAAAATCGATATTTCGGCAAAAACTATGCCCCGGCGCTTGGCGAACGTCAATTGCCGACGTACCCTGCATCTCTGTCCTTCACGAGTCCTGTCATGACCACGTCCCAACCGGCCGAGGCGGCCACCAGCGGCGAGACCGCCGCCAGCCAGGTATTCCATGCCCTCAAGGTGGATTTGATTCGCGGTCGCTTTGCCGCCGGGGAGAAACTCGCCATCAGCGCCCTGAAGGACCGCTATGAGGTGGGCTTGAGCCCCCTGCGGGAGGCGTTGAACCGGCTTGCCGCCTACGGTTTGTTGGAACAGCACAATCAGCGGGGTTTTCGCGTGCCGCCGCTGTCAGCGGATGAGCTTGAAGACATCGCCAGGCTGCGGGTGCAGCTGGAATGCATGGCACTGACCCAGGCGTTTCAAGAAGGGGATGCGGAGTGGGAGTCACAGCTGCTCGCCGCCAGTCACCGGCTGACGCGTGCCAACAAGGTTCAGGGCGAGGTGGAACAGTGGGAGCAGGCCCACCAGCGATTTCATCGCACCTTGCTGGCGCCCTGTGGCTCTCATTGGCTGCTCCGCTTCATCGAACAACTGCACGATCAGTTCGACCGCTATCGCCGTCTGGCCCCGGGCAATCCTGAGATTCGCGAGCGCCTGGACGCCCAGCACGGTGAATTGGTGACGCTGGCGCTGGAGCGCCGCATTCATGATGCCCGGCATCTGCTGGAGGACCACATCCGTCAGTCCTGGGAAGTGGCCAAGGGCGCCTGCGCTGCCCGCTGATATTGCCCAGGCAGCGCCCTAGTAGCGCCTAAATACGGCCAGTGGTCCAGTGTCAGCGGCGGGTTGGATGCAGCTGAAGGTAGCGATTTTTCGACGGGAGCAGGTGCTGGCGACACAGCTCGCGAAGGGCGTCGCGATCTTGATGTCGGATGGCGTCGATCATCGCTTGGTGCTCATGCCGCGCCCTGGAGAGACTGTCACTATCGGCGATCGCGATAAAGCGAATGCCGTGTGCTTTCTGGGCGAATTCATTGATCGTGTCAGCCAGGTAGGGATTGCCGGTCGCCGCAAACAGAGCCCGATGAAAGGCGATGTTGAGGTGAAAGACACGGCGCAGGTCCTGCGCGTCCACCGCAGCGCTGTAGCGCTGGTGCAGTTCGCTGAGCTCGTCAAGCCAAGAGCTCGGAGCCGGCAAGGGCAGGGCGTCGACGCCGGCCAGCTCAAGAATCTCGCGCATGGCGTAGAGGTGTTCCACTTCCTCCGGCGTATAGGCCTTGACGAAGGCGCCGCGATTGCGGATGCGCTCGACCAGTCCAATATCCTCGAGCTGGAACAGTGCCTGACGCACGACATGCCGCTTGCAGTCGAAGCGTTCGATCAGATCCTCTTCCACCAGACGTTCTTTCGGGTGCAGGCGCCCCAGCACAATGTCTTCTTCTACACTGCCGACTATCTCCTCAGCCACACTGGCGGCACTTGGCCGAGTCTCGAGGTCGTCAGCATCCTGCACACTAGATCGGCTCATCTCGCGTCCCCTGCGATGGTGGTGGCGGTCGAGCATCGGCGCGAGGACGATGCTCGTCTAGTCTACCAATAGCGGCGAGCGCCTTCACCGCTGGTCTGGCATTGTCACCGCTGGTCAGGCGTCTGGGCACTGCGGCGCGGCACGCGACAGTGGAGTTCAGGGCGACATACGGCAAAATCACAGCCCTGGTCAGCCTGCAGGATCTGCTCCATGAACAGCCGACGATAGCCGAGCAAAGCGCCCGTGTCCGCAGCGGCTGGACTGTGCTGCCGACGACGGCTTTCCAGGGTCTGCTCATCGACCTCGAGCGACAGCCGGTTGGCGGCCACGTCGAGGGTGATGATATCGCCATCGCGCACCAGCCCAAGGGGGCCTCCCTCGGCAGCCTCCGGCGACACATGCAGGACAATGGTGCCGGCGGCGGTGCCGCTCATGCGCCCGTCGGAGATCCGTACCATGTCCTTGACCCCTTGGGCGGCAAGCTTTTTCGGAATCGGTATATAGCCCGCCTCCGGCATTCCCGGCGCTCCCTTGGGGCCAATGTTGGCCAGCACCAGCACGTCGTCCGGATTGACGTCGAGCTCAGGGTCATCAATGCGTTGGGCCAGGTCTTCCAGCGAGTGAAACACTACCGCTCGTCCGCGATGCTGCATCAGGCTGGCAGACGCCGCAGACTGCTTGATGATGGCGCCGCTGGGCGCGAGGTTGCCGCGCAAGACGGCGATGCCGCCCTGGGCATAGATGGGGCGCGAGCGAGGGCGGACCACCGGCTGATCGATCAGGTGCACGGCCGCCTCGATGTTTTCGCCTAGCGTACGACCGTTGATGGTCGGTGCGTCCAGGTGCAGCAGCGGCCCCAGCTCACGCAGCAAGGTGGGCAAGCCACCCGCCCGGTGAAGGTCTTCCATGTAGCCCTCGCCAGAGGGCTTCAGGTCTACCAGCACAGGGGTCTGCGCGCTCATCTGATCGAAGGCCTCTAGATCGATGTCGATGCCCAGTCGTCCGGCAATGGCCGTCAGGTGAATCAGGGCATTGGTCGAACCACCCAGTGACAGCAGCACCCGCAGGGCATTCTCGAAGGCCTCGGGGGTGAGAATCTGCGATGGCGTGATGCCTTCCTTGGCGAGCCGCACGGCCTCGGCCCCCGACTGTTCCGCGATTCGCTGACGGTCAGCGTAGACCGCCGGAGCGGTCGCACTATTGGGCAGCATCATGCCCATGGTCTCGGCCAGACACGCCATGGTGCTGGCGGTCCCCATCACCGAGCAGGTCCCCACCGTCGGCACCAGCTTGTCGTTCACCTCGCTGATTTCCGCATCATCGATGTCCTGTCCACGGTAGGCCGCCCAGTAACGCCGGCAATCGGTGCAGGCGCCGACACGAGTGCCACGATGGGAGCCGGACAGCATCGGGCCTGTCACCAGCTGGACGGTGGGAATGTCGGCGCTGGCGGCGGCCATCAGCTGGGCCGGCACGGTCTTGTCACAACCACCGATCAGTACGACAGCGTCCATCGGTTGGGCGCGGATCATTTCCTCGGTATCCAGTGCCATCAGGTTGCGCAAGTACATGCTGGTGGGATGGGCAAAGGACTCGTGCAGGGTAATGGTGGGGAACTCCACGGGCAGTCCTCCGGCCAGCATGACCCCGCGCTTGACGCTCTCGACCAGCCCAGGGACGTTGCCGTGGCAGGCGTTGTAGCCGCTGTAGGTATTGGCGATGCCGATAACCGGCCGGGACAGCGCGTCGTCGGTGTAGCCCATGCCCTTGATGAAGGCCTTGCGCAGGAAGAGCGAGAAGTCGGCATCGCCATAATTGGTCAAGCGGTTGGACATGCCCAGGGTGGCACTCTTGTGGTTGTTGTCGGAGTCCTGGCTCATGGTGGGGTCCTCACAGTTCTGGGTGCTGACGGGTGAGCGATAGCGTGCGTTTACCTTGGCGTTGTTATCGCTCCCGAAGGGAGGTGACAGGGAAGGGTGTCACTGGTCCTTCCCGCCTCTCGTTGCAGCAAGATTAGGACGAGAAAAGATGGTTAACAAGATTATTGACAATTTTATTGGCAACCTACTACGTTGATGTTGGCAATCACGATGTGCTCGGTGCCGGACCCGATAACACCCAGCGCCCCAGGGCGTGACCAAAGCTCGACATCGAACCGCACGCAACAACAAGCGCAACAACAAGCGCAACACAATGACAACAGCACGTGAGGTGCAGCCATGAACAAGCGTGGAGCATACGCCGCCATTCTCCTCTCGACCCTGCTCTTGCCTGGCGCCGCCATGGCGGACTATTTCGCCGGCGACGAGATCAAGGTACTTCAGGGCTTCAAGGCGGGCGGGGGGAGCGATGCCCTGGCCCAGTTGACGCAGCCTTTCCTGCGCGAGCAGCTCGGGGTCGATTTCGTCAACGAGTATCTGCCTGGGGCGACCGGGGCCATCGCCTGGACGCGTCTGGCCAAGCAGACCGAGGCCGACGGCACGACCATCAGTATCACCAATACGCCGATGCTGATGACCAACTACATCATGAACGACAGCATCACCTATTCGATTGATGAGCTGACGCCCATCGCCAACGTCGTGACCGACCCCGGCATCATCGTGGTGCCGGCCGACAGCCCCTACCAGAGCGTCGAGGACTTTCTCGCCGCCGCTGAGCAGAGTCCCGGCGCCATCACGGTCGGCAATTCCGGCGTTGGTGGAGACGACTTTTTCTCGACCATCCTGATCGAGCAGGCCACCGGGCTGAGCTTCCAGAAGGTGCCCTTCCAGGGCGATGGCCCATCGGCCACGGCGGCCATGGGCGGGCAGATCGACGCCAGTTTCAACAATCTTGGCAACGTCTACGGGCATATCCAGTCTGGCAGCCTGCGCCCGCTGGCCGTGTTCTCTCGTGAACGTCTGTCGATGCTGCCGGATGTGCCCACCCTGAGCGAGAAGGGCATCGAGGTGGTGGCCGGGTCGTCGCGAGGCTACAGCGCGCCCGCCGGTATTCCTGACGAGGCACGCCAGCAGCTGATCGATGCCTTCGAGGCGCTCAAGACCAACGACGAGTTCAAGCAGGTCGCCGAGGAGCGCGCCATGAACCTGGATATCCAGACCGGTGACGACTACCAGCGGATGATCGAGGAGATGGAAGGTCAGTTCGAGCAGATCTGGGCCAGCGTCAAGGATGACGTCAACGGTTGATGGCAGGGGTGGGAGAGGTCGAGCGCCTCTCCCCCCCTCGACATCATCGGGAGAAGACAAGATGAAACTTAGCCGTCTGCTGTTTGGCCTGCTGGCGCTCGGTGTTGCCGCGCTGTTTGGCATCACCTCGCTGGGATATCCCAGCGCTGCGGCAAGAATGCCGCTGATCTATGCAGTGGTGGTGGCAGCCTTCGCTTTGGCGATGATCGCTCAGGAAGTGCTCGGAGCCAGGAGGGCAAGGACCGCCGAGGCCAGTCATCGACCGACGCGAGAAGGCAGTCAGTTGCGAGATGTGAAGGCCCATGACCCCGCCGCCGTACCAGGTGAAGCTGATACCGCCGACGCTATCGATTCCGCGGGCCTTGCTCAGACCCAGACACCGCCCGCCAAGCCGGTCAAGGCGCTGATGGTGTTCGCGCTGGCTGTCGTTTACGTCCAGGCCATCAACTATCTGGGCTACGTGATCGCGACGGCGGCCTTCATGGGCCTGGCGCTGGTCCTGGTCCGCCACGTATCGCTGCGCTTCAGTCTGATCGGTATCGCGGCGCTGATCACGGTGGTGTGCCTGGTGTTCATCGGCTTTCTGGGCCTGCCCGTGCCGCTGCTGCCGTCGCTGTCATGAGCCGGATAGTGTCCTGCCAATGTGATCCGCTTCGCCGGAGCCTTGAGCGCATCTGAGCGAACCTGGAGCCTGACCCTATGAACGAAAATCTCGTCATGGTGGGGTTGAGCAATGTGCTCACCCTGACCAATGTGTCACTGATCCTCGGCGGTACCTTGCTGGGGCTGTTTGTCGGCGCCATGCCTGGGCTGTCCGCCACCATGGCATTGGCCTTGCTGCTGCCACTGACCTTTACCATGGACCCGGCGACCGGGCTTAGCATGCTGGCCTCTTTGTACGTCGGCGCTTCCTACGGTGGCTCCATCGCCGCCATCTTGCTGCGTACCCCTGGTACCCCTTCGGCTGCTGCGACCGTGCTGGACGGATTTCCGCTGTCCCAGCAGGGGCAAGCGGGCAAGGCGCTGGGGATTTCGCTGTTTGCCTCCTTCTTCGGGGGATTGATGAGCGGCGTCGCGCTGTTGACGGCGGCACCGCTGCTCGGCGTGCTGGTACTCAAGTTCGGCCCGGTCGAGCTGTTTGCCATTGCCGTGCTTGGCATCACCATCATTGGTTCCTTGTCCCAGGGCTCCATCGTCAGCGGCCTGCTGTCGGGGGTGATGGGGCTTCTGCTCAGTACCGTGGGCATGGACCTGATCACCGGCACTCCACGCATGACCTTCGGCAACATCAACCTGTTTTCAGGCATCGAGTTCACGGTGGCGCTGATTGGGCTGTTCTCGATTCCCCAGGCATTGATCCTGCTGGAGAACGCCCACGACAACGATAAGGTGGCAAGCAAGATCACCGACCGCCTGGTACCGCGGTTCAGGGAGCTGCGCCAATTGATGCCGAACATTCTGCGCTCAGGCGGTATCGGGATCGTGACTGGCTTGATCCCCGGCACGGGGGGCGATACCGCCAGCTGGTTTGCCTACAACGAGGCCAAGCGCTTCGCCAAGGACAAGAGCCGTTTCGGCAAGGGTGACATCGCGGGGGTCGCGGCCCCGGAGTCCGCCAACAACGCCGTTGTCGGCGGTGCTCTGATTCCCACCATCGCCCTGGGCATTCCAGGCAGTTCTTCCACCGCGATTCTGCTCGGCGCGCTGATGGTTCAGGGCATTCTGCCTGGCCCCAACCTGCTGACCGACTACGGCGACGTGACCTACACCCTGATCTGGGCGGTGATTCTGGCCAATGTGGGCCTGCTGGCGGTCGGCCTGGCCTTCACCCGTGTCTGCGTGGGCGTGACCAAGGTGCCGGACAGCTTCGTCGCCTGCGCCATCATCACGCTCTGCGTGATCGGCGCCTTCGCGATCAACAACAGTCTGTTCGAGGTAGGGCTGATGCTGGGGTTCGGGCTGTTCGGCTACTGGATGAACAAGGCCGGTATCTCGCCAGCTCCGATGGTCATTGGCCTGATCCTGGGGCCGGTAATGGAAACCAGCTTTCAGCAGTCGATGCTGATTGGTCAAAACAGTCCCGTGATTTTCCTCAACAGTCCCATCGCCATGGTGCTGCTGGGTATCGCGGTGCTGTCGATCCTCCAGGCAACGCCCTTCTTCCGCTGGCTGCGGGGACGACTGACCGGCGCCTCACGCCGGGGCCGCACGGGCTAGCGCCAGAACGTGGCTAGAGCGCGGCTAGAGCGCCGGGGCACAGTGCCCACCCCCGGCGTTCGTCCTCCAGGGTGGATCGCCGGGTATCGACCCTAGCCACGTTTGAAATAGACACGTTTGAAATAGACACGCCTGAAATAGACACGCCCGAAACAGACAGATCCAACAACAATGTCTCAAGGAGTTCGCCATGACCCGTATTACCGATGTTCGTGCTCGTACCGTCAGCGTTCCATTGGATCATCCCACCAGTTTCTCCAACCGCCAGGTGTTCAAGCGTGACTATGCACTGGTCGAGGTCGAAGGCGATGACGGAGTGGTGGGTATCGGCTTCTGCTACGGCGGCAATAACGCCGGCGCACTGGTGTCTCAGGCGGTGCGTGAGTTGCTAAGGCCGGTGCTGTTGGGGGCCGACGCCCACGCCACGGAAGGCGTGTGGCAGGCCATGTATCAGGAGTCGTTGCTGCATGGTCGAAGTGGCTCGGTGATGCGAGCCATCAGCATCCTGGATACGGCACTGTGGGACCGCAATGCCCGTGCCGCCGGGCTGCCCTTGTTCAAGTATCTGGGGGCCAGCGACAGCGAGTCGGTCCCGGCCTATGCCAGCGGTGGCTATTACCTGGAGGGCAAGACGCCCGCCTTGCTGGCCGAGGAGATGGCCGGCTATGTGGCGCAGGGCTTCAAGGCGGTGAAGATGAAGGTGGGGCGCGACGATCTCGCAGGCGAGGAGGCCCGACTGGCAGCGGTGCGCGAAGCGGTGGGGCCGAACGTGGCGGTCATGCTCGATGCCAATAATGCCTGGCGAGACCTGCCGTCGGCGCTGGCCTTTATGCGCATGGCTGAGCCCTATGCCCCTTACTGGATCGAGGAACCGTTCAGCCCTGATGACATCGACAACCATCGCCGTCTGGCAGAGCGGACGCCGGTGCCGGTCGCCACCGGTGAGATCGAGGCCGGGCGGTGGCGCTTCAAGGAGCTGCTGGAGCAGGACGCGGCGATGATCCTGCAGACCGACGCCGCCGTCTGTGGCGGCATCACCGAGTTTCGTCGAATCACTGCGACGGCGGCGAGCTTCGGCGTCGAGGTCTATCCCCATTGGTTCCATGACTTGCATGTCCACCTGGTGGCGTCGGCCCCGAACGCGCGCATGGTGGAATTCTTTGCCGACGATCAGGTGCTCAACTTCCGCCGCCTGGTCGATACCCAGCTGGAGTTTGCCGACGGCAACCTGCTGCTGCCCAAGACCCCTGGGCTCGGCTTCAACTTCTGCAGCGATGCGCTGGAGCGTTACGCCAGCGAGCCATGGTCGTGAGACCGGTTCTTGAGACCCGCTCTTGAGGCCCGCTTTTGAGGCACGGTCTAGCCATGGAATAGCGGCATGTGACGTCGTCAATCTGCCGCCCTGTACAGCGTGAGGAATCCACATCATGAACGCGAACCATCCTGAACGCCGGGGCAGCGCCTGGGCGCCGGTCATTACTCCCTTTACATCGTCGCTGAGCGTGGATACGCCGAGGCTGATCGACCACTGTCGTTGGCTCCAGTCCCACGGTGTGGGGCTGGCGGTGTTTGGCACCAACTCCGAGGCCAACTCCCTGAGTGTCACCGAGAAGCGCGACCTTTTAAGCCGTCTGGAGCGAGCCGGGCTGAATCCGGCGCGGATGATGCCTGGTACAGGCCACTGCGCCATCGATGACAGTGTGGCGCTGACCCGTGATGCGGTGCAGATGGGGGCCGCTGGGGTGCTGATGTTGCCTCCGTTCTACTACAAGGGCGTCAGTGATGAAGGGCTGTTTCGTTACTACGCCGAGGTCATCGAGCGGGTCGGCGATTCCCGCTTGAAGGTGTTCCTCTACCATATTCCGCCGGTGGCGCAGGTCCCGCTGTCGCTGGGGTTGATCGAACGTCTGCGTGATGCCTTCCCACAGACCGTGGTTGGCATCAAGGACAGCGGTGGGGACTGGGCTCATACCCTGAACCTGATCGAGCGCTTTGCCGCTGACGGCTTCGAGGTGTATGCGGGCAGCGAACGTTTCCTGCTCGATACCTTGCGGGCAGGGGGAGCCGGCTGCATCAGTGCCACGGCCAACGTCAACCCCGCGGCCATCGCAGCGCTTGCCGGTGCGTGGCAAGACGCCGACGCCGACCAGCGTCAGGCTGGCCTCAACCAGGTGCGTGATCTGTTCGAAAGCTACCCGGTGATTCCCGCCATGAAGGCCGCCAAGGCGAGCTTCTCGGGTGTCGACGACTGGCACCGGCTGCGGCCGCCGCTGGTCGAGCTGGATAGCCAGCGCCGGCAGTCCTTGCTGGCAGCGCTCGAGGCTCAGGGGTTCAGCATGCCGGACAGCGAACGTGTGTCTCACTAACAGGATGCGTGAAGGAGGGCATCAACATGGCAAGCACGATGGCACGTACTATGTCACGTACTATGGCACAACACGACCTCAGGATTGTGGCCCTGCGCAGATTGAGCGAGGCGCACCTGGCCGCGCTGCAGGCGGTGGCCCAGGTCGACTACTTTGATGAGCTGCATGACGGCAATCGTGCCGAGTATGACGCCGCGCTGGCCAGGGCCCATGGCCTGATTGGCGGCAAGCTGGAGCTGGATGACGCTGCACTCGAGCGCGCACCGCATCTGAAGGTGGTGTCGACCATTTCGGTGGGTTACGACAACCTGCCGCTGGCGGCGATGAATCGTCGCGGTATCCTGCTGTGCAACACGCCGGATGTGCTGACGGAAACCACCGCGGATACAGCGTTCGCCCTGATCATGGCCACCCAACGGCGGCTGGTGGAGCTGTCCTGCATGGTGCGCGAGGGGCGCTGGCAGAACCATGTTGGCCCCCATCATTTCGGCCATGACGTGCACGGTAAGGTGCTGGGCATTGTTGGCGCCGGCCGTATCGGGGCGGCCATCGCCAGGCGCGCCGCGCTGGGGTTCAACATGCCGGTCCTGTATGCCGCCTCCACCCCCAAGCCGTCTCTGGAGCAGCAGCTGGGGGCCGAGCGTTGCTCGCTGGACGAGCTGCTGGCGCGTGCCGAGATCGTCTGCTTGAGCGTCCCGTATCGGGAGGACACCCACCACCTGATCGACGCCGACGCGCTGGCGCGCATGCAGCCATCGGCCGCCTTGATCAATGTGGCCAGGGGCAAGGTGGTGGACGAGCAGGCGTTGATCGATGCGCTGCAGCGTGGCGTGATTCGCGCGGCTGGGCTGGATGTGTTTGAACAGGAGCCGCTGAACCCCGACTCACCCCTATGCCGAATGGACAATGTGGTGGTGTTGCCGCACATTGGCTCGGCGACCCATGAGACGCGTGCCGCCATGGCTGGGCGCGCGGTCGCCAATCTGATCAATGCTCTGACGGGACGCGGAGAGGTGGACGCGGTCAATGGCGGTGTCCTGGCCGACGACCCTCGGTGAACAACAAGGAAGGGAGAGAGCGAATGAAGCGGTGTCTCGATGACATCTACAGCCTTGATGACTTCGAGCGGGTGGCCCGTCGTCACTTGCCGCGTCCGCTGTTTGGCTATGTGGCCAGCGTCGCGGAAGAGGGCGCCACGGCGCGTGCCAGTCGCGAGGCCTTCGATCGTTATCAGTGGCTGCCGCGAGCGCTGGTGAATGTCTCGACGACCTCCACCGAAGTGGAGTTGCTGGGACAGCGCTATGCCCAGCCCTTCGGGATTGCCCCGATGGGCATCAGTGCCCTGACTGCCTATCAGGGTGACCGGGTGCTGGCCGATGAAGCCCGCCGAGCAGGGATTCCGATGATTGTCAGCGGCTCGTCCCTGATTCCCATGGAAGCGCTCGCCGAGTCACACGGTGCCGAGTGGTTCCAGGCCTATCTGCCAGGCACCCTGGAAGGCATCGACGCCTTGCTAGAGCGGGTCATACAGGCGGGCTATACCCGTCTGGTGGTCACGGTGGACTATGCGGTGCCGCCCAATCCTGAAAACCACCGCAGAGCGGGCTTCTCCAGCCCCTTGAAGCCCAGTGTCAGGCTCGCCTGGGATGGGGTGACGCGGCCTCGCTGGCTGTTCGGCACCTTCCTGCGAACGCTGTATCGCCATGGCGTGCCTCACTTTGAAAACAACTTTGCCACCCGTGGCGTACCGGTACTGGCCAAGCATGCGGCCCGTGATTTTGCCGGGCGTCGTCATCTCGACTGGTCGACCCTGGAGCACGTGCGCTCGCGCTTCCCGGGCAAGCTGGTGGTCAAGGGGATTCTGCATCCCGATGATGCGCGTCGGGCGCGGGACATCGGTGCCGACGGGCTGATCGTTTCCAATCACGGAGGACGCCAGCTGGATGCCACGGTGGCGCCTCTGACCATGCTTCCTGAAGTGCTCGAGGCGACCGAGGGCGCTATCCCGGTCATGATCGATGGCAGCTTTCGGCGCGGTGGCCAGGTGCTGAAAGCACTGGCGCTGGGGGCTGACTTTGTCTTTATCGGCCGCCCCTACAACTACGCCGCCAGCGTCGCAGGACATGCTGGTGTGGCCCACGCCACACGCCTGTTGAGCGAGGAAATCGAGCGCAACATGGCGCTGCTCGGCATCACCCGGCTCGACCAGCTGGGGCTCCACTCATTGAGAAAGAGCGGCTGAGGGGAGAGAGGTCATGTGCTCCTCGGCAAGACCGGACGATTGGGAGCGGTGACGAGGTAGCGGGATAGCCACAGCGAGTTAGCGATAGCAAACGATAGACACAGGGCGCTCGAGCGAGCGCCCTGTGTCGTTCTGCACGCCGCTCTCACCACGGAAGCGCTGAATACATGTGTCGAGCGCATTTATGCGGTGTTTCCCTACGTCTCTAGAAAGCGAGGTTCTGGAGAACAGGGTTCTGGAAAGCAGGGCTCTGGAAAGCAGGGCGCTGGGGCCGCGTAGGGATCCTTGCCGTCAGGCGCCGTGATAGCCATCTCGTTCCGGCTCATCCTCGCTTGCTGCGTCAGCGCCTGGCGGCAGCGCAGCGACCCAGGCCATGGCGGCGTCCCGCTCCTTGTGTGAAAAGGTGCGGATCTCGATCTTCTTCACCAGCCGATCTTCCAGATGGGCGACGTGCTTGATCCACTCCTTGTCGGTGATCACGGCGGCGCGATGATAGTGGTCGAGCTCCCCAATCTGCGTCAGCCCGTAGCCAAGGTCTCGCAGCAGCGCGGTCAGCGTCATCCAACGCAGGTCATCAAGCTCGGCCACCATGCTGACCTTGGGGCAGCGCTTCTTGGCGGCTTCGATGAGGTCGATGGCCTGCTGCAGTTCCTGAGCGGTCACGGTGCCACCAGCACGGATGGCCACCACATGATCAGCGGGATGTGGAATCTGCTCGAGCATCGGAAATCTCCTTGTCGGGGGACGGTGGGGGCGCGTCGCCAGATCGCGGGAGCAAACCTGGAGCACCATGTTCAGCATAGTCGCTGCTGGCCGCGACGGGCGCTGCGCGGGCTTACGTTGGAAAGGCCTGACGTTGTACCTGTAAGGCCCCTTGGTCGGTTGGCGACGACGATGGAGCAGGGCGAAGGCCTCTTGCCTCGCCTTCATCATCATGCAAACGAGGGTGGCCTTTATGCAAGCTCGGGCAACGAGTGTTCACGGCGGCAACAGGGGGTGGTGGGCGAGTTGGGCGTTGGCGCTCGGGTTGGCCGGGACGATCGGCTGGACGGCTCCCGCCCAGGCCGCTGAGTCCCACGCCGCGTCTCCCAGGGTGATCGAGCTGACCCAGGTGGGCTGTCAATTCCTGGAAAGCGAAAACGGCACCCACCATGGTGTCCAACCGCGCAGCAAGGCTGACTGCGAGGCCTTTAATGATGAGACGGGCGAGGCACGTCTGGCCGCGTCCAAGGTGATCCACCTGACCCCCGGCGACTACGTCTTTCGGGTCAAGAACGAAGGTGTCCCCTACGAACTGGGCTTCTGGCTGCGCGGGGATGGGCTGGTCAACCGTGCGCGTCTGCCCAGCGTATCAGGGGGCGGGTTGGCCGCCGGACAGACCAAGGATTTTGCCATCAGCCTGGAGCCCGGTGAGTACGTCTATTCCTGCCCGCTTAACCCGACCCTGGACTACACCCTGGTCGTTGAAGGCTGAGCCTGTTTTCAGCACCCAGCCAGGCCGCCGACGGGACCACAGAGAATGGCCTAGCCAGACGGCGAAAAACTGAACCACACCGATACCCGACAGATACCCGCTGTGTCATTTCGGCACGGCGGGTGTTGACGCATCCAGCATGCAAGGTTTCCCGTCTAGGCTCTCAGCATGGCGTGTAACGCGTCAGGAATGGAGAGTCGAATGATGCCAAAGGTCGAACCCCGCCCACCGGAGCCGCGTATCGGGCTGATTACCCTCGGGGTGCAATCGCTTGATCGTGCCATCGAGTTTTATCAGCACGGACTATGTTGGCCACGTCTAGAGGAGGATGACGCCAAGATCGCTTTCTTCACCCTGCAAGGCACGTGGCTGGCCCTCTATGGCTGGAACGCGCTTGCCGAGGATGTGATGGTCAATGCCGGTGGCGAGGGCTTTCGTGGCGTGACCCTGGCCTATATGGCTCGCGATGTTGATGAAGTGAATGCGGTGCTGGCCCAGGCCAAAGCCGCGGGAGGCACGCTGCTCAAACCGGGTCAACAGGTGTTCTGGGGAGGCTACTCGGGCTACTTTGCCGACCCCGATGGACACCTCTGGGAAGTGGCCCACCATCCCTCCTTCTGGCCAGGCCCATCCGGCAGACCTGGTCCGTGAATTGATCTCGGTCGCCATCCTGGCAGATATCTAAAATGCTGTTTTTGGCACAGTTTTGAAGGTGGTATCTAGGGGGAGGGGCGCTGCCGGAACTGCTCAGCTGCGATCGGCCGCACCCCTCCTTGTCGCCATTTCTAACTATCGAGGGAGTCGATCATGAGCGCTGTGCTGGTGCTGATTCTGGGGCTCGTGGCGATGGCACTCGGGTACTTTGTGTACTCGAAGTTCATCGCCGAGAAGGTCTTCAAACTATCCAAGGAATTCGTGACACCCGCTCATGAGTTTGAGGATGGCGTCGATTTTGTGCCCACCAATCGCTATGTGCTGTGGGGCCATCACTTCACTTCGGTGGCAGGTGCGGCGCCGATCGTCGGGCCGGCCATTGCCGTTATCTGGGGGTGGGTGCCCGCCTTTCTGTGGGTCATCTTCGGCACCATTTTCTTTGCCGGCGTGCACGATGCCGGCGCTATCTGGGCCAGCGTGCGCAACAAGGCCAAGTCGGTGGGGGCTCTCACCGGTGAGGTGGTGGGCACTCGGGCCCGCAGTATCTTCATGATCGTCATCTTTCTGCTGCTGTTGATGGTCAACGCGGTGTTCGGCGTGGTCATCGCCGGCCTGCTGATGAAGTTCTCCTCCGCTGTGATTCCTGTGTGGGGGGCCATCGTCGTGGCGTTGATCATCGGTCAGTTGATCTATCGCCGGATCATCGGTCTGGGGCTGGTGTCACTGATTGGGGTGATCGCGCTCTACGCGCTGATCGGTATTGGGCCTGCGGTGCCGATCCAGATGCCCGCCGAAGTGGGAGTGATGTCCGGCCAGGCGGTATGGATTCTGCTGCTGTTCGCCTACGCGGCTATCGCTTCATTGCTGCCGGTGTGGATGCTGCTGCAGCCCCGGGACTACATCAATGGACTGCAGCTGTTTATCGGCCTGATTATCCTCTACGGCGCCATCGCGTTGCTCAACCCTGCCATCGTGGTGCCTGGCTTCAACGCCGATGTGCCTGCCGGGACGCCGTCCCTGTTCCCGCTGTTGTTCGTCACCATCGCCTGCGGCGCGATCTCCGGCTTCCATGGTCTGGTGTCCTCCGGCACGACCTCCAAGCAAATCAATCGCGAAACCGATGCGCGTTTCGTCGGCTACTTCGGTGCCGTCGGCGAGGGCATGCTGGCGCTGGGCTCGATTCTTGCCGCCACTGCGGGTTTTGCCACCTTGGGAGACTGGCAGGCCATGTACGACGCCTTCGGCAAGGGTGGGGTCAACGCCTTCGTCGAAGGGGGCGCGTTCATCATCCACAACGGCATTGGCCTGCCTGAGGCTACCGCCGCGACCCTGCTGACTGTGATGGCGGCGCTATTTGCCGGCACCACCATGGATACCGGTCTGCGTCTGCAACGCTACATCTTCCAGGAGTGGGGCGAGATCTATCATATCGAGTGGATGAAGAAGCCGGCCATTGCCACCTTGCTGGCGGTGCTGTCCTGCCTGGTACTGGCCTTCGGCGCCGGTGCCGATGGCTCTGGCGGCTTGATCATCTGGCCGCTGTTTGGCACCACCAACCAGTTGCTGGCGGGCCTGACCCTGCTGGTGATCACGGTGATGCTGATGCGCAGAAAGCGTCCGGTGTGGTACACCCTGCTGCCGCTGGTGTTCCTGCTGGTGGTGACCGTGCTGGCGCTGCTGGCGCAGCTGAAGAGCTTCTATGAAGTGGGCAACTACTTCTTGCTGGGACTCGATATCGTGGTGCTGATCGCCTCGGTGCTAGTCGCCATGGAGTGCGCTTCGGCACTGATTCGTCTGCGTCGCGAAGTCAGCGAGGAGGCGCCGTGAGCGATCATGATGATCGCTCGGTGCAGTGGCGCCGCATGCTCGCATCGGCGCGCCACTTCACCGAAGAGTGGTACTCGGCGCCGTATCGCGGCGCCATCGCCCGGGCTCGTCGTGACGAGGACGACCTGTTCATGTTGCTGGTGTTCTCGGAACTGATGGGTATGCCCAATCCAGTGGGCTATTACACCCTGGAGTTGCAGCCTTTGCTGATGGAGCGATTCCACGACTGGCACCGTCGCATGGGCATGGAACACTCTCCGCTGGATGATTTTCGCTGCTGCTGAGCGCCTCCACGAGCTGTGGAATGATGAGAAAAAGGAAGGACCATGAAGGATCTGCTCAACCGCCGCCGACTGTGGGTCGGCGGCAAGGGCGGCGTCGGCAAGACCTCGATAGCAGCGGCCCTGGCGGTGCTGGCAGCACGGCGGGGCAAGCGGGTGCTGGTGGCATCCACCGACCCGGCCCATAGCCTTGGCGATGTATTTGCCAGCGAACTGGATGATACGCCAAGGCGTCTGTTGCCCGGTCTTGATGCCATGGAGATCGACCCGGAGCGCGAGGTGGAGGCACATCTGTCTCGGGTCACCGCCCAGATGCGCCGCTACGCCGCGCCGGCCATGATGGATGAACTTGAGCGCCAGATGCGCCTCTCGCGGCAGTCCCCTGGCACACAGGAGGCTGCTCTGCTGGAGCGGCTGTCACGGTTGATGGTTGACGATGACTTGCCCTACGACCTGGTGCTGTTCGACACCGCGCCCACTGGCCATACGTTGCGGCTATTGAGCCTGCCCGAAGCCATGGCCGCCTGGACCGACGGCCTGCTGGCCCATAGCCGCAAGTCCGAGCGGCTGGGCAAGGTGCTGGCCCATCTGACGCCTGGCTCCCGGCGCGACCTGGCTTCGCCCTTCGAGGAAGAGGGGGGCGACGCGAATCATGACCCGCGCACCCGGGATATCGCCGAGACCTTGCTCGCCCGGCGCCGTTTGTTCCACCAGGCCAGGCGGCGGATTCAGGACCCCGAGCACAATGGCTTCCTGTTCGTGCTGACCCCGGAGCGCCTGCCGATCCTGGAGACCGCACGGGCGGTGTCGTCATTGGAAGACGCCGCGATTCCGGTAGCCGCGACCCTGGTCAACCGGGTGCTGCCGGAAGAGGCCGATGGCGCTTTCCTGGCATCCCGGCGCGCTCAGGAGCAGAGCTACCTGAGCCGCATCGATGAGACCTTTGCCCACTTGCCGCGTCCCCGGGTGCCTTGGTTGCCCACTGATATCCAGGGTGTCGATGCCCTGGAGCGTCTGGCCAGCTGTCTTGAGCAAGCGGGCCTGTGACGTTCTGCTTCAGTGGGCTTCCGGCGACTGTTCCATTTCGCGCTCCAGCTTGCGCGCCACATCCCCGGGAGACCCGGTGCGCCGTGCCATCAGGTCGTAGGCCACCGGTACCACGAACAGCGTAAAGAAAGTGGCGGCGGCGACGCCGGTGAAGATCACCGTGCCGATGACCATTCGGGTCTCGGCACCGGCGCCGCTGGACAGGATCAGGGGTACGCTGCCGGCGATGGTGGTCACCGAGGTCATCACGATGGGCCGCAGGCGAGTCATGGCGGCTCGCATCAGCGCTTCACGGAAGGCGATGCCTTCATCTCTCAACTGATTGGCGAATTCGACGATCAGGATACCGTTCTTGGCCGCCAGCCCCACCAGCATGACCAGCCCTACCTGACTGTAGATATTGAGGGACTGTCCCGTCAGCCACAGCCCGAGCAGGGCGCCGCCGATGGCCAGCGGTACCGTCAGCATGATCACCAGGGGGTGGATAAAGCTCTCGAACTGGGCCGCCAGGACCAGGAACACCACCAGCGTTCCGAGCACCAGCAGGAAAGTGGTCGCGCCCGTGGACTCCCGATAGTCACGGGCCGCCCCTTTGACGTCGGTCTGTACGCCCGCTGGCAGCACCTCGTTGACGGCATTTTCGAGATAGTCGAGGGCCTCGCCCATGGAGTAACCGTCGGCCAGGTCGGCCTGAAGCGTCACCGCACGCAGCCGGTTGTAGCGATTGAGCTGGCTGGGGCCGGCGAAGGCTTCCACGGTAACCAGACTTGAGAGCGGAATCAGCTCGCCGCTGCGATCGGAGCGCACCCGCACGTTGTCCAGTGAACTGGGCGTTGGATTGGAGCCGCGTTCACCCTCGAGGATAACGTCGTACTCCTCGCCCTGATCGGTGAAACGGGTCACTGTGCGCCCGCCGAGCAGGGTCTCCAGGGTGCGGCCAATCTCGCTGACGGTGACGCCAAGGTCCGCCGCCCGGGTGTAGTCGATATTGACGTTGAGCTGGGGCTGATTCTCCTCGTAGTCACTTTCCAGGTTGAGCAGGTTGGGGTTGGTCTGGCGGATATGGTCCATCAATGCATCGCGCCAGGTGGCCAGCTGCTCATAGCTGCCGCCGCCTAGCACGAACTGCAGGCCCTGTTCGGTACCCCCACCGAAGCCTTGGCGCATGACCGGGAAGGCACGAATGCCCGGCAGTTCTGCCAGGGATTGGCGAACTTCATTCATGATCGGCCAGGCGGGGCGTCGTTCGGCCCAGTCCGACAGGCCAACGATGCTGAAGCCGGAATTGAAATTCTCGGTATTGCCGCGGCCCTGGGGGGCGATGATCAACACGCGCTCGACCTCGCCGGATTCGCGCAGCGGGAGCAGTCGGGCCTCCACCTCGTCCATGTAGTCCTCCATATAGGAGAAGGTGGCGCCAGGGGGACCGCTGATGATGACGAAGAAAGTGCCGCGGTCCTCTCTGGGCGTGTACTCGGCGGGTAGCTGGGGGTAGAGCCAGGCGATGCCGGCGAGCATGGCGACGAAACAGGCCACCACCAGCCAGCGTGCTTTCAGGACCGCCTCGAGGCAGCGCCGATAGACCCCCTGGGCACGCTGCAAGCCTTGATCGACAAGGTGAGCCAGGCGCCCTTCGTGGAGACTCGATGACAGGATCTTGGAGGCCATCATCGGTGTCAGGGTCAGCGCCAGCAGGGTGGAAATGGCCACCGCCGCCGACAGAGTCAGGGCAAATTCGGTGAACAGCTTGCCGACGTCTCCCTGGATGAAGCTCAGCGGCACAAATACGGTGATCAGCACCAGGCTGGTGGCAATCACCGCAAAGGCCAGCTGGCGGGCGCCGCGGAAGGCAGCCACCAAGGGCGTTTCGCCATATAGGTGCATGCGCCTGTGGATGTTCTCGAGCACTACGATGGCGTCGTCCACCACCAGGCCGATGGCCAGCACCAGGGCGAGCAACGTCAGCAGGTTGATGGTAAAGCCCATGGCGGCCAGGGCCGCAAAGGTGCCGATCAGGGTGACCGGCACGGTGACCGCAGGGACCAGGGTGGTGCGCAGGTTGCCAAGAAACACGAAGATCGCCACCACCACCAGGCCAATGGCGATCAACAGGGTACTGACCACCTCGCGGATGGCACCGGAAACGAAGGTCGAGGCGTCATAGTTGAGCGACAGACTCATGCCATCGGGCAGGCGAGGGGAGAGGCGCTCCATCTCGGCGCGCACGGCACTGGACAGGGCCATGACGTTGGCGGTGGACTGCTTGACCATGCCGAGCCCCACCACCGTGTTGCCGTTGCCGCGAAACAGCGAGCGCTCCTCGACGGTGCCAAGCTCTACCCGGGCGACATCGGACAGCCTGACCAGGTAGCCGCCTTCGCCGCGGTCCAGTACCAGCGCACGGAAGTCTTCCGGGGTCGAGAAGCTGCGCGGCAGGCGTACCATGAACTGGCGGTCCTGGGATTCCACCGCGCCCCCGGGCAGCTCCACGTTCTCTGCCCGCAGGGCCGACTCCACGTCGCTGACGGTCAGCCCGCGGGCGGCCAGGGCATCGTTGTCGAGCCACACCCGCATGGCGTATTCCTTGGCGCCGCCGACGAACACCCCCGAAACGCCTTCCTGGACCGAAAAGCTGTCCACCAGATAGCGTTCGGCGTAGTCGGTCAGCTCTGCCGTGGTGTAGCCCTCGCCGGACAGCATCAGCCACATCACCACCTCGGAGCTGGTGTCTTCCTTGCGCACCTCCGGTGGGTCGGCTTCATCGGGCAAGTTGTCGGCGGCGCCAGAGATCCGGTCGCGCATGTCGTTGGCGGCGGCGTCGATATCGGTGGACAGGCTGAACTCGACGTTGATGTTCGAATTGCCGTCAGTAGACGTAGAGGAAATGACCTCGATCCCGGCGATGCCGGCGATACGCTCCTCCAGTACTTGGGTGATGCGGGTCTCGACCACATCGGCTGAGGCGCCAGGGTAAGCGGTGCGAATGCTGACGATGGGCGGGTCGATGGTGGGATATTCCTGCAGCGGCAGGCGGGTCAGGGCAAGCAGGCCAAAGGCGACAATCAGCGCGGCCATGACGGTGGCCAGCACCGGTCGCTGGACGGACACATCGGACAGGCGCATCAGCGGTCGCCCTCCTGGCGCTGCTCAAGCAGGATGTCGCTGACGCTGGTGGTCTCGTCCTCGATGCCGATCAGCTCGACCCGGGAAGCCTCGTGCAGTCGATCGTTGCCGTGGGTCACGACCAGCTCTCCAGCCTCGAGTCCGTCGATGACCTCGACGTCGCCCTCGCGGCGAGAGCCGACTTCGATATCTCGCTGCACCACGTCGCTGTCCTCCCTTGAGGGCAACACCCAGACCCGCTGGCGCTGGCCTTCGGGGACCAGGGCCGACTCGGGAATGACCAGCGCCTGGCGGGGGCTTCGGGCAATGGTCACACGCATCAGCATTCCTGGTCGCAGCAGTCGTTCGTCGTTGTCGAGCAGAGCCCGCACGGTGATGCTGCGACTCACCGGGTCCACTCGAGAATCGATGGTGGCGATCTCGCCCTCGAATACACGCTCTG
The DNA here is from genome assembly GCF_019801675.1 of Halomonas sp. DP8Y7-3. Lineage (NCBI taxonomy): Bacteria > Pseudomonadati > Pseudomonadota > Gammaproteobacteria > Oceanospirillales > Halomonadaceae > Halomonas > Halomonas sp. DP8Y7-3. Next base: position 424,098 of record NZ_JAHVIO010000014.1, on the reverse strand, counting down.
GATAGGCGGCGGTCGTCGCGGACAGACTAAGACCACGCGATAGCGAACCCAGCTGCACCTCAGGAACGTCGAAGTCGAGCTTCATGCGCGAGATGTCGTCGAGGGTGGTCAGCTCGGTGCCCGGCGTGACCAGGGTACCCACGCTGATATCGCGTACCCCGACCACGCCGTCGAAGGGCGCGCGGACGCGGTAGTTGTCGAGCATGGCTTCGAACCCGGCGATGGTGGCATCCACCTGCTGCAGCTGGGCACGACTGTCTTCTACATCGGCTCGCGGCGCCAGGTTGCGGCTTTGCAGTTGGGCGAACCGGTTGACTGCGTTCTGGCGCTCGGTACGCAAGGCCTGGGCCTCGCGCAGGGCCGCACGCTCTTCGGTATCGGATAGCTCCACCAGAATATCGCCCTGGCTGACTTCTTCACCGCCCTCGAAATTGATCGCCGACACCGTGTCCGTCACCGTGGCCGATAGGGTGACACTCTCATTGGCGGACAGCGTGCCCAGAGATTCCAGCGGGTCTGACCAGTCGTCTAGCACCACCTCTGCAGCGATGATCGGGGTCGGCGGTGGTCCTTGGGGTGTGGTTCCGGGGGCCTGCTGAGCGTGGGAGGGGGTAGCAAACAGAGCGAGCGCCGGGAGCAGGGCGTTGGCCCATGCCAGGCAGCCTTTCCGGTGCCGTGATGCAGTTTTCGGCAAGAAAGGTGACCGTGGTAAGCGTAGTGGCATGGTAATCGTCCTGATAAACATGGGCGAAGCAGCGGCGTCGACACCCGGCAGCCCTTCGGCGGAGCGTGACAACGAAACGGGTGGGTCACCTTGAGTGACAGAATGTCCGAGTATAGCGACAGCATGCCGGAGACATGGCGTTGATAGCCCGAGCCTGGTGCACTTGCACATTGTTTTCGCAAGTCGTTCGCCGGATAACAACAGAGCGTTGCACACGCCCGTTTCACCCGCGAGACGGCAGAGCGTGACGTCAGGGCGTCGAAGCTGGGCGATTCATGGCGCACTGTTTGCTAGTATTGGCGGCTTTGTCAGGGTGTGGGGAGCAGTCGTATGAAGGTGGATGTGGTCATCATTGGCGCGGGTGCCGCGGGGTTAATGTGTGCGCTCACGGCCGGCTACGCCGGTCGCTCGGTCATGGTGATCGATCACGCCAACAAGCCGGGCAAGAAGATCCTGATGTCAGGCGGCGGCCGCTGCAACTTCACCAATATGGCGACCTCCGCTGCCAACTTCTTTTCCGCGAACCCGCACTTTTGCATTTCGGCCCTCAAGCGCTATCGCCCCGACCATTTTGTCGAGCTGGTAGAGCGGCATGGTCTGGAGTACGTAGAAAAGGCCCCCGGTCAGCTGTTCTGCGCCGACTCCGCCAAGGATCTGCTCAACGTGCTGTTGACCGAGTGTGACTGGGCCGGTGTCGAGCTGTGCTTGAAGACCCGCGTCGAGCGCATCGAACGCCAGGGGGAAGGCATGCGCCTGACGACCTCGGCCGGTCGCATCGAGGCGGGAGCCGTGGTCATCGCCACAGGAGGCCTGTCGATTCCGACCATGGGTGCCAGTGGCTTTGGCTACGATATTGCCCGCCAGTTTGGGCTTGAGGTCACCGAGACTCGGGCGGCCCTGGTGCCGTTCACCCTGACATCGCAATGGAAGGAGCGGGCTTCGGCGCTGTCGGGTCTGTCGACGGATGTCGTCGCCCGCTGTCGCGGTGGCGAGTACCGCGAGCCGCTGCTGTTCACCCATCGCGGGCTGTCGGGCCCTGCCATGCTGCAGATATCAAGCTATTGGCAGCCCGGCGATGACCTAGAGATTGACCTGCTCCCCGGTGAAGACGCCTTTGAGGCGCTGTGTATCGCCCGCCGAGAGACGCCGAAGCGGCGCTTGTCGACCTGGCTGTCCGAGCGCTACCCGAAGCGCCTGGCTCAGGCGCTGGTGGAGTGGCACGGGGATGATGGCGTGCTGGCCGAGCGTTCCAACGCAAGCCTCGCGTCCTGGGCCGAATCCCTCAACCGCTGGCGCATCAAGCCCGCCGGCACTGAAGGCTGGCGCACAGCGGAAGTGACCATGGGGGGCGTGGCGGTCGACGCCATCTCCTCGAAGACCTTCGAGGTCCAGGGCCTGCCGCAGCTGCGCTTTATCGGTGAGGTCCTGGATGTGACCGGCGAGCTTGGCGGCTACAACTTCCAGTGGGCATGGGCCAGTGCCGTCGCCTGCGGGCAGTCGCTGTAACTCGCCGTGCTGCGGCGGCTGCGAGTCGTTGGTGCATAGCCAGCATTGGTCGATGATGGCGCCCCTCGCATAGTGTAGGAGCACCTCCACTACACGACTGGTCGCGCCATGGGTCACAGTGACAATTCTTCTGATGCCATTGTCATCTCGCTGGAGAAAGCTCGGCTAGATGTTGCCTTTGTCCATGCGTTTCTCACCACATCCTCCTGGGCTGCGGGTATTTCATTGGCGCGTGTCAGCACCAGTATCGACCATAGCCTGTGTGCAGGCGCCTATCTCGGGACTCAGCAGGTAGGCTTTGCGCGGCTTGTCACCGACTTTGCGACCTTTGGTTATCTCTGCGACGTTTTTGTCGATAGCCACCATCGTGGGCAGGGCCTGGGAAAGCGGCTGACACTGGCTTTACTGAATAGCCCTGAGGTAAATGGCTCTGAAGTGAACTGCCCTGAAGTGAACTGCCCTGGAGAGCACAGCACAGAAGTAGCGCCGCTTCGGCGCATCCTGCTGGCGACCAGCTCCGCATCATGGCTCTATGAAGGGCTGGGCTTCACCCCCGTCAACCAGCCAAATTACCTGTGGCAGCGATATCGGCCGGATGCCTACTCCGAACCTGGACGCAGGTGAAGTCTGTCCAGGAAGAACATGGCTCGGCGCTCGGCATCACCTGGCGAGCTCTGCCTGGATCAGTTCACCCAGCAGGCGAATACCTGCCTCGATGCGTTCTGCCGATACGGTGACGAAGGATAGCCGTAGCGTGTTGGTCGGTGCGTTCTCGGTAAAGAAGGGCGCGCCCGGGACAAAAGCCACCCCACGATCTATCGCCGAAGCCAGCAGCGCCTGGGTATCGATGGCCTCGGGTAACGTCACCCAGATGAACATTCCCCCCTGAGGTCGGGTCCAGCTCGCGGTGGCAGGAAAATGGCGCTCTAACGCCGATAGCATCAGCTGGCACTGGTCGCGATAGAGCTGGCGAATCCTTGGGATATGGACTTCGAGAAAACCGTCCCTGACGAGTTCGTAGGCAAGGTATTGGTTGAGGCTCGGGCTATGCAGATCGGCCGCCTGTTTGGTCTGTACCAGCTTCTGGTACAGCCAGGGCGGCGCCACGATGTAGCCCAGTCGCAGACCGGGTGCCAGTACCTTCGAGAACGATCCCAGGTAGATGCCGTTATCCGGATCGTAGGACAGCAGGCTGGGTAACGTCTCCCCGCGATAGGACAGCTCGCCGTAGGGATCATCTTCAACCACCGCCACGCCAGCATCCTTGGCCTTGGCGACCAGTGCCTGACGGCGTGGCAGTGGCAGGCAGCGTCCGGTGGGATTCTGGAAGTTAGGCAGGCAGTACAGCAGCCGTGCGTCGTTCAGTAGCTCTGGCGTAAGCGCGTCGACATCGATGCCCACATGGTCGGAAGGCATCGCGCAGAAACGCGGGTGATAGAGCGAGAACGCCTGGAGTGCCCCCAGGTAGCTGGGCGTTTCCACCAGCACTTTGCTGTTGCTGTCGATAAGGCATTTACCGATGAGGTCCAGTCCTTGCTGAGATCCGCTGGTGATCAGCACTCGGTCCGGATCGAGCGCGACCCCGCGAGAGGCAAAACGATTCGAGACCCACTGTCGTAGAGGCGCAATACCTTCCGTCGGACCGTATTGCAGGGCTGCCTCGGGAGCGTCGGCAAGCACCCTCATCACCGTGTCCTTGAGCGGGCCGACCGGAAAGCTGGCAGGAGAGGGGAGCCCACCGGCAAAGGAGATGATGTCAGGTCGCTCGGTGATCTTGAGGATTTCACGAATGGAAGAGCCAGTAAGGCGCTGTGCGCGCTTTGAAAACGTCATGCAGTGAGTCCTCTGAAGTATTCCATGCGAGATGCGGGGCGAGATCCCGTGTAAGAAGACTGGCGACGAGCGTGCCACTGGTCGAACGAAGCGCGTTGCGCGTTATCCCCCTTTGCTGATTAAAGGCGCAGGGACGCGCGGAGGGAAGCCGTCAGTAGCGAACAGGTACAGTCGCGGAAAGGGCGGGCCGTTTTTCTATCGCGTCTCGTGGAGCGGGGGGCGGGAGCAGCGGCTGGGGCTATCGGGCACAGGGCAGAGCTTCCATCTCGCTGACCAGGTGGTCGATAAAGCGACGAATGCGGGTGGGCAGGTGGTCGGCGTAGGGATAGACGGCGTAGATGTCGGCGTTGGGGAGCTGATAGTCGGGCAGTACCTGTACCAGTCGTCCCTGTGCCAGATGCTCGTGCACGTCCCACTCTGCCCTTACGGCGATGCCGTGTCCGCGCATCGCCCAGGTCAGGACACTCTCACCGTCGTTGGCGGACAGGTTGCCGCGGACCTTGATCTGATGGTGGCGCTCGCCGCGGGTAAAGCGCCAGTTGCCGTAGGTGTCGTCGTTCTGCCTGAGCACGATGCAGTTGTGATCGCTGAGTTCCTCCGGTGTTCGGGGATGGCCGTGTCGGTCCAGATAGGCTGGCGAGGCGCACAGCAGGCGGCGATGTGAGGCGATCTTGCGGGCATGCAGTCCTGAGTCAGGCAGGCTGCCGAAGCGAATGCCGATATCAAAGGCATTGGCCACCAGGTTGAGCGGGTGGTCCGATAGCTGAAGCTGGCAGTCGATACCGGGATATTGTTCGACAAACGTCGCAACAAAAGGGGCGATATGTCGGCGGCCAAAACCGAAAGGCGCGTTGATCCGAATCTGTCCCGAGGTGTCGTCGGAATTGACCTTCAGGGCGCGTTGTAGTGATGCCATATCGGCCAGCATTCGCTTGGCATAGCGCAGCATCACCACCCCATCCGGCGTCACACTCATCGCACGCGGGGTGCGATAAAACAGCTGAGTCTCCAGCGCTTTCTCCATGTTTGCCAATCGCTTGCTGGCCGCAGCGGGAGTGATATCCAGGTCCTTGGCGGCGCGGGACAGGCTGCCGGCTTCGCACAGGTAGACAAAGAATTCGAGATCGGCAATGGATTTCATGGTTAACCCTAGGGTCAAGGTAGCTTCAACCGCCAGTCTATTGCCGCTATTTCCTGCTGTCACTTAGCCTTCGTTGACACCATCAATGACCAGGTTTTCTGGTACGTCAACGAGGTCCAAGACAGATGAGAACACACAAGGTAGCGATCATGCCCGGCGATGGGATCGGGCTGGAAGTCATCGAAGCGGGCAAGCAAGTACTGCAGGCTCTGGCCAATAAAAGTGGCGACTTCGGCTTCGAATTTGAAGACTTTGACTGGAGCTCCAAGCGCTATCTGGAGCAGGGGCAGTACATTCCCGACGGTGGACTGGAGCGTCTGAAGGGCTTCGATGCCATCTATTTCGGCGCTGTGGGCAGCGAAGACGTGCCCGACCACGTGTCACTGTGGGAGCTGCGCCTGGCGATCTGCCAAGGGTTCGATCAGTACGCCAATGTGCGCCCGGCCAGAGTGCTGCCGGGGGTCAAGAGTCGCCTGCAAGGCGCCGACAAGATCGACTGGGTGATCGTCCGTGAAAACAGTGAGGGTGAGTATTCCGGCAACGGCGGCCGGGTGCATCAGGGGTTGCCTGACGAGATTGGCACTGAGCTCTCCATCTTTTCGCGCAAGGGCATCGAGCGTATCCATCGCTTTGCCTTCGAGCTGGCCCAGAGCCGCCCGCGCAAGAAGCTGACGCTGGTGACCAAGTCCAATGCCCAGCGTCACGGCATGGTGCTTTGGGACCAACTGTTTTTCGAAGTGGCCAAGGACTTTCCCGAGGTCGAGATCGACCGGGAGCTGGTGGATGCGGTGACCACCCGCATGGTGCTCAAGCCTGAGACCCTTGACGTGGTGGTGGCCACCAACCTGCACGCTGACATTCTGTCTGATCTGGCGGCGGCGCTGTCCGGCAGCCTGGGCATTGCCCCGACCGCCAACCTGAACCCGGAACGCAACTTTCCATCGATGTTCGAGCCGATCCACGGCTCCGCCTTTGATATCGCAGGCCAAGGCATTGCCAACCCGGTGGGGTCGTTCTGGACGGCCGCGATGATGCTTGAGCACCTCGGCGAAACCACTGCCGCAGAACGCCTGATGGCAGCCATCGAACGACTGACAGCCTCCGGCATGCAGACCAGGGATCTGGGCGGTGACGCCACTACCCGAGACGTGACCGCCGCCATCTGTGCAGATATTGAAGCCCAGGGATAAGCCTGATTCCCCCTGGTGCCGTGGCGTCGGGGGGCGATGACGTGACTCGCGCAGCGTCATGTCCACCTGCGTGAGTCTCTGGGGAGCCGGAGACCATCGGCTCTCCGCTCCACAAGCCCAGCAAGAGGCTTGCCAGCAACAATCACAATATCGAGGAGCAACGCCATGAACACCACACCGCTTATTGTCAGCGCACTGATCGCTGCCGCCGCTAGCCCGGTCTTCGCCTCCGACGACTCGGCAGACTGGCCGCAGAGCGTCACCATCGGTACCGGCAGCCAGGGTGCCACCTATTACATCTACGGCAGCGGCTGGGGCAACCTGGTCGGCGAGCGCACGGGCATTTCGTTTGGTGCCGAGGTCACCGGTGGCCCGGTGCAGAACGTCACCATGGTGCAGATGGGCGAGCATGAGTTCGGCATGGTCACCATGGGACCCGCCTATCAGGCCTGGCAAGGCAACAGCCAGCTGGCGCCAGGAGTTGAGCACACCGACGTGCGGGCGGTCTTCCCGATGTACCAGACCGCACTGCAGGTCATTGCGCTCAAGAATTCGGGTATCGACTCCGTTGCCGATCTGGACGGCAAGACCATCGGCATCGGGCCTGCCGGTGGAACCGGTGATCTCTACTTCCCGCAGATCTTCGACAAGCTGGGTATCGAGGTCGACACCCGCAATGGCGGCGCCGCTGATCAGGCGGGGCAGGTCCAGGATGGCCTGCTCGATGCCTTTGCCTTCGCTTCCGGTATACCGGTTTCCGCGTTCAGTCAGCTCGAGGCGCAAGCCGACGTCAATATCTTCTCGTTCTCCCCGGAGGAAAGCGCGCAGTTCCTGGAGGACTTCCCTGCGTTAAGCGCTTCGTCGATTCCGGCGAGTGCCTATCAGTCGCTGGAACAACCGACCCCAGCCGTGTCGATCTGGAACTTTGCCATCACCCACAAGGATATGCCCGAGGGGCTGGTGTATGAGGTGACTAAGACGGTGATGGAAGAGCACGAGCGCATGCTCAAGGTGCACGGCTCGGCCAAGGAAACCCTGCCGGAGAACGCTTCCCAGAACAGCTTCATGCCCTGGCATCCGGGAGCGGTCCGTTGGTTCGAGGAAAACGGCTACGACATCCCGGACAACCTGGAAGGCTGATGCGCATGGGCCGGCCGATGTAGCGGCTGGCCTTGATGCCCTTGCGCCGAGGCCCTGGGTGGGTCTCGGCGTTGGTGATCTGAGGGACGACTAACATGACCACGACAAGACAAGCGGAGCCCGCTGGCGAGGTGGCTCCTCTGCACACGGTGGTGGCTGAGGGCGCCGATGACCTGCCCCGTGCCCATAATGAGCGCGTGCTCGACGGCCTGGTCGGCCGTACGGTGATGCTGGGGTGCGTGCTGTTTACGGCGATGCATCTCTATGCGCTGAACATTGCACCGATCGAAACCTGGACCTTTCGCATTCTTCACGTGGCAGGCGGTCTGCTGGTGGGGTTCGCGATCACCGCGGCGATGTCGGTAGACCCTGATGCGGTGACAAGTGGAGCGCGCCGGCCGTCTGGCGCCGAGCGGGCGATGGCCACGCTGACCCTGGCAGCGAGCCTGTATGCGGCGGGTTGTGCCCTGGTGCTGTGGGGACTCAGCGATGCCCGTGGCGCCGCCTTTCATCCTGCTTTACCGATGCATCTGGCCGTCTCGCTGACGCTTGCCAGTACGCTCGGCGTGCTCGCAAGCTGGGCCTTCTGCCGCGCGCCGAGCAGTCGAGGGGACCGGATTCACTGGCCGGATCTGGCGTTGATGGTGTCGGCACTGGTGGTGGCCGCTTACCTGATCTTTGTCCTGGGCCGTTGGCGCATGGCGGCGGGCACACCGCTGGTCGGCACCGCTGAGTGGCTGGTCGCGGCCAGCGGTATCCTGCTGATCATGGAGCTTACGCGGCGTATCGCGGGACTGGCGCTGATCGTCATCACCAGCGTCTTTCTGGTCTATGCCTTCGCCGGCCCCTACCTGCCCGGCATCCTGGCCCACGACGGCTACACCGCCAAGCGCTTCTTCACTTACCTGTACACCGACAGTGGGGTGCTTGGGCCGACCACGGCGGTATCGTCGACCTACATCATTCTGTTCATTACCTTTGCCGCCTTCTTGCAGGCGTCCAAGGTGGGCGACTACTTCGTCAACTTTGCCTTTGCCATGGCCGGGCGCTCCAGGGGTGGGCCCGCCAAGGTAGCCGTCTTTGCCTCGGGACTGATGGGCATGATCAACGGCACCTCTGCCGGTAATGTGGTGGCGACCGGGTCGCTGACCATTCCGCTGATGAAGCGGGTCGGCTATCACCCGCTGAGTGCCGGGGGAATCGAGGCGGCGGCCTCCACCGGTGGCCAGATCGTGCCGCCGATCATGGGTGCCGGGGCCTTTATCATGGCGGAGATTACCGGTATCCCGTATACCGAGATTGCCTTTGCCGCGCTGATTCCGGCGGCGTTGTACTTCCTCGCCATCTACCTGATGGTGGATCTGGAAGCGCGCCGGGATGGCATGCAGGGCCTGCCCAGGGAGCAGCTGCCCCAGGTGGGTGAGATGGTCAAGCGGGTCTACCTGTTCCTGCCGATCATCATCCTGATCGCCACGCTGTTCATGGGGTATTCGGTCATCCGTGCGGGCACGCTGGCCATGGTCAGCGCCGCCGTGGTGTCCTGGCTGACGCCGCACTGGATGGGGCCGAAGGCCTTGCTCAGGGCGCTGGAGCTGGGCGCGCGGATGTCGGTGCCGTTGATCGCGGTGTGTGCCTGCGCCGGGATTATCGTCGGCGTCATCTCGCTGACCGGAGTGGGCGCGCGCTTTGCGTCCATGCTGCTGGGAATTGCCGATACCAGCCATTTCCTGGCGCTGTTCTTCGCCATGTGCATCTCGATCCTGCTGGGCATGGGCATGCCCACCACGGCAGCGTACGCGGTGGCCGCCTCGGTGGTGGCGCCAGGACTTCAGCAGATTGGCATCTCACCGCTGGTCTCCCATTTCTTCGTGTTCTACTACGCGGTGTTGTCGGCGATCACGCCGCCAGTGGCGTTGGCGGGCTACGCGGCGGCAGCAATCTCCAACACCAATGCGCTGAAGACCGCGGCCACCTCATTCAAGTTCGGCCTGGCCGCCTTTATCGTGCCTTTCATGTTCTTCTACAGTCCTGCGCTGCTGATGCAGGGAGCCTGGTGGGAGATCGTCAGGGTGGCGGTCACCGCCAGTATCGGTATCTATCTGCTGGCGGCGGCGCTTCAGGGCTACTTCCTGGCCGCACCTGTGGGCCTGGTGGCAAGGCTGGTGCTGGGAGTGGCTGCCCTGGCGATGATTGCTGGCGGGCTGGTGACCGATCTGGTGGGGCTGGGGCTCGGTGCGACGATCTGGGGCGCCCAACGCTGGCGCCACAAGAGCGCCGGCACGCTGCCCTCCTGAGTCGCTACGCTGCCCTGTCAAGAACGGCAAGGCAGCGAAGACAGGGCGCAGCGATACCTGGCGTCTTGAAGCAGAGCGCAAGCCCGGGTGTTAAAGCGCGGGGAGGTGGCCTACGGGCCGCCTCTTTTTTGTGCTACTACCTTGCACAGACGTGGAGGCTTCCTGTTCAAGGGATGCTGCCTGCGATTTTTTTCTCGGCCGCCCAAGGATCTGGGCATCAATGACGTCTTTACATGAAGACGCCTCCCTGAGGGGCGATGTGGTTTTCCGAGAGTCCGACCGCGAGGAGCGGCCACTTGTCGATTCAACAGCCCGAAGCACGGGTACCAACGGATATAGAACTGGTGAAGGGCGCTGCCGGAGGCGAGCGTGAGGCCTTCGCGCGCCTGCTGTCTCGCCACTACGATCGGCTGTTTGCGCTGGCCTGGCGGCTGACCGGAAGCCGCGCCGAGGCCGAGGATCTGGCCCAGGATATCTGTCTGGCACTACCCGATAAATTGCCGAGTTTTGACGGGCGTGCTGCCTTTTCCACCTGGCTGTATCGGGTCGCGGTCAACGCCGCCCACGATCGCCGCCGGCAGCAGGCTACTCGGCGCAAGGCTGCCGAGGGCTGGGAGGCTTGGGAGCAAGACCGACATCGGCGCAATCGACAGCGCGACGATGAGCAGCGCTGGCTCGCCAGGGCAATGGCGACGCTGTCGATGGAGCTGCGTGACACCGTGGCGCTGTCGCTGGGTGAAGGCATGACCCAGGCCCAGGTGGCCGAGGTGCTGGAGGTATCCGAGGGCACCGTGGCCTGGCGCATGAGTGAGGTGAAACGACAACTGAGCGCGCTGGCCCGGGGGGAGGAGGAAAGATGAGTGATGAGCTGAAGCGCCTCGAACGGGCTCTGTCATCGGCACCCGCGCCAGAGGCGGAGGTGAAGTCCGGGCATCTCAAGGCGGCGCTTGACCGGTTCGATCAATGTCAGGCCACCGACCAAGAGTCCAGGGCCGAGCCACGTCTCTTGGGGGAAGGTCGCGACGATACCAGGCCGCGGCCACGTTTCCCCCGGAGGGGTACCCCCATGAATCGATCAAGCACACATCGACCCTTGCACCGTCGACCATCGGTGGCTGCAGCCGCCTCGCTGGCGGCGCTGTCACTGGGGCTTTACCTGCTGTGGCCCCAGGGCCAGGACGTCGACGTCGTGACGGGGTCCGAGCCGAGCCAGGATGCCGAGATGGTCGTCGCGCCACCTCGAACGGCCAGCAAGTCCGAGGCCGCCCTTGAATCGACCGAGCGTGGGCGTCTGGCTTCTTCACCATCGGCGTCGCTCTCTCCTGCGACATCGACATCGACATCGACGGCGATGCGCGGCCTGATGCCGAGTCAGGAGGTCGCTCGGATAGCGCCCGTGCCGAGCCCGGGGCCTTCGGCCCAGGTGTCTACCGCCACCACGGAAGCCTATCCCGAGTTCGATGCCTCAAGCCTTAGGGTGACCGCCGAGGCGCCGGTGTCGACCTTTTCGGTGGACGTGGACACGGCCAGCTACGCGGTGGTGCGCTCGTCGCTGATGCAGGGACAGTTGCCGCCGCCCCAGGCGGTGCGCATCGAGGAGATGATCAATTACTTCAGCTACGACTACCCGCAGCCTGACGCAGAGGCCTTTCTCCCGATCGTTGACGTCTTTGCCTCGCCATGGAACTCCGGGCGCCAACTGGTACGAGTAGCGCTTCAGGGCAGGGCGGCCACGCCAGGCCCCCGCCCGCCGGTCAATCTGGTGTTGCTGATCGATACGTCTGGCTCGATGCACTCGCCGGATAAGCTGCCCTTGCTCAAACGATCCATGGCGCTGTTGTTGGGTGAACTGGAAGACGACGATGAGATCGCCATCGTCACCTACGCTGGCAGCGCCGGTATAGCGCTGAAGCCGACCAGGGTCGCCCAGCGTGATGACATCATCAGCGCACTGGAGCGCCTGACGTCGGGCGGTGGCACCGCAGGTGAGGCGGGTTTGCGTCAGGCCTACCGAGTGGCGAGGCGGATGAGCGGCGAAGGCGAGACGACCCGAGTGGTGCTGGCCACCGATGGCGATTTCAACCTGGGCATCAGCGATCCCGAAGCGCTGGAGCGCTTTATCGCCGACCAGCGCGACGATGGCGCCTACCTGTCGGTGTTGGGCTTCGGGCGCGGCAATCTTGACGATGCCGTGATGCAGTCCCTTGCCCAGCATGGCAACGGTCAGGCGGCCTACATCGACAGCATGGCCGAGGCGCAGAAGGTGCTGGTGGATCAACTGTCGGCATCGCTTGAGCCCATCGCCAATGACGTCAAGGTGCGTGTCGAGTTCAATCCGGCGCGAGTGCAGGAGTACCGCTTGATCGGCTATGAAACCCGGGCGCTGAGGCCTGAGGACTTCCGCAATGACCGGGTAGATGCCGGTGATATAGGCGCAGGGCACCAGGTCACCGCACTTTACGAGATCACCCCGGTGGGGTCCTACGCTGCCATGAGCGAACCGCGGCGTTACGCCAAGGAGGATCACAGCCCGGCGGGCCGCTACAGCGATGAGCTCGGCCATTTGGCGCTTCGCTACAAGGTGCCGGGGGACGATCGCAGCCGTCTGATTGAGATGCCGATCAAGGCGCCGACGGGAGCAGCCTGGCAGCTGCCCGATAGCGAAGCGTCCTTCGCCGCCGCCATCGCAGGCGTTGGTCAGTTGCTCGGTGATGACCGCTATCTCGGTGACTGGGGCTGGGACGATGCCATCGCCCTGGCGGAGGGCAACAGGGGCGAAGATCGCGTTGGCTATCGTGCCGAGGCTGTACGCCTGATGCGACTGGCCCGAGACCTGTCGGAGCGCTGAGGTTTTACGCTACGCTTGGATGTATCACAACTTTCTTGTTCAGGAGGGGGCATGGCCAAGGCGTTGGGGCGACGGCGTGTAAATGCGGCCATGGCGTCCATCATCAGCGCTCTTCTCGATGAGGCGCGCCAGGCCTATCCGCGTATTCGCCAATCCCATGAGCCGGAAGGGCTTCACGATTTCCGGGTGGCCCTTCGTCGCCTACGCTCCTTGCTCAAGGATTTCCGCTCACAGCCCGGCGTGGCTGTCGATAAAGAGCTCTATCGTCAGCTGACAGCGCTGTCACGTGCGACCAACGACGCGCGTGACAGGGAGGTCATGCTGGCTTGGCTGGACGAACAGGTGGCGACCAGTGGAGCCGCTGAGCGGGGCGCACTCGGTTGGTGGCGTGAGCGCCTGGCGCCTCAGGTCGACAGGGAATACGCCAGGCTGGATGCGCCGATCGCGAGCTTCCCTATGCTCGATGCCAAGCTACGCGAGGCGGCCAACCGAGCGCGGGGTAAACGGGCGGCACTGGGCAGCAGCGCCAAGCGGAAGTCGACGCGCAAGCAGGATGTGCGTGAAGCCCCCCGTTTTGGGGTTGCCAGTGCCGAGGTCCTGGAGCGGCTGCGAGACCAGTGGCTGTCGGAGCTTGCCCAGGTGCGCGTTGGCGCTGAAGAGGAAGCGCTGCATCGTCCGCGTATCACCGGCAAGCGATTGCGCTATCTGCTGAAACCCTGGCGAGAACAGGGCAGTGCCTTTGTTGAGCTGGAAGACGAGATGAAGCGCTTTCAGGATGCCTTCGGAGATCTCCATGATGACCTGGTGCGAGCCGATGCCCTGACGGCCGCAGCATTGCAGCACGCCGAAGATGAAATGCTGGAGCGACTGGCAAGCGCTGCGACGGATGCGCCAGCGCGGGCTAGCGCTCCCCGCCATTTGCGCGGATTCATGCTGTTGCATGGACGCCAGCAAGAGCAGACTGAGGTGCATTTGACCCGTGTCATGACCCTGTGTCGCAGGCCGCAGCTTGAACGTCTGGCGGCCAGGTTCGAAGAAGCCGCTCAGCAGATGAGGGCAGCGTCTTGACGTCGGCAGTGACTCACTTCAAGCGCTGGGACACTTCCTTCCACAGGCCGGCATAGGCGTGTGCGGCCGGGCTTGCTGGGGCAAAGTGACGGACCGGGGCACGCTCAAGCCCCATGCGCTCGACCGCACTTGCCGCCGGAATCACCGTCGACAGTCGCAGTGGCCAGCGCTTGTCGAAGCTATCGATGACCTCCCGATGCAGACTTCTGCGTCGATCTGCCAGAGTCAGGAAGGGCCATAGCGGGCAGGTAAGATGGCGATCGTCGAGGAAGGTCTCGAGCTGCTCAAGGGTGCGCAGCGACAGGGTCGACGGCACGACCGGCACCAGCAAGGCATCCACACTGGTGAACATGTTTTCCGACATGTGCGAAAGGGTAGGCGGGCAGTCGAGGATGACCAGGTCGTATTCGTCTCTTACCCGCGCCAGTATCTGGCGTAGGTGGCTGGTCCCTTGATGCTCCAGCAGGTGGTCCATTTCCCTTGAGTCCAGCGATGCCGGGAGCACATCGAGACCGTCCACATTGGTCGCACGAATGACCTTGTTGAAAGCGGCCTTGCCTTTGACCAGCTTCTCGACGCCACCGCGAATCTTTGGCTTCACCTTGAGATAGAAGGTGGTGGCCGCCTGAGGATCCAGGTCCCACAGCAGCACGCGCAGGCCTGATCCAGCGGCTTCACTGGCGAGATTGACGGCGGACGCGGTCTTGCCGACGCCGCCTTTGATGCTGTAGAGCGACAGCATTCGCATCGCCGATTATCCCTGATAATTGATGACGTTATCGAAGGACTCTAACACAGCTTTAGCAGCTTCGCTGTGTCATGGAACGGAGGTTGAGTCTTCCGTCAGCAACGCGCAGATTGCACGGCCGAGTCGTTGTAGGATAAGCCCCTGTCGCGGCAGAGCCCATGCCGGGCTGGCCAAAGGCTGGCGCTCGATAGAGGTAGACGTTGGGACCAGGTTGAAGGCGGAGCAGAGGAAGCGGGGCAGAGGAAGCGAGGCAGAGGAAGCGAGGCAGAGGGAGGCAGAAAGAGTCGGTCAGGAACAGCGTGGCAAGAGAATGCCAGGCAGGACCACCAGGCTAGCGCTGGATCAGGCGCCTGACCCGCTGCACGGCCAGCGCGGTCACGACCAGCTTGCGTCCCCAGCGTGTCAGTCGACCTGGGTGGCGCAGAACCGGAATGAGCGCGGCACCGGCTCCAAGCAACACCGGGGTGCGGTAGCGGCTCACGGCCTGCCAGCCAGCGTCAATGCGTTGGCCGGCCTGCTGGTAGCGGTGGGCGGCCAGCAGAATGTCCAGTCGCTGCTGCTCGATAGTGGCTTCGAGCGCTGCCTTGCGCTGCGCTCGAGTGGCAGAGGGTTGATCACGATTCATGCCGAGGGTCCTCGCATATCCCGATGCGCGCCAGGATCGTCGTTGAGCGATGACTCTGCCAGTTCGCGATCCAGCGCCAGGTGTTTCAGCGTGCTGACCAGCAGGGTGCGCTGGCGTGCCATGCGCATGGCCACCAGCGCCATGCCCACTCCCGACAGCAGCAGGACGGCCGCACTGACGGCGATGGCGGTCAGCCGATACGAATCCCAGAAGACAATGATCACGAACGCCGTCAGGGTCGCGATGCCCAGCATCACCAGTACCATGCTGAGGCCCAGCAGCAGTGCCATGGTGACCAGTCTGGCGCGTTCTTCTTCCAGCTCAAGCACGGCGAGACGCAGACGCGTCTCGCCGGTGGCGATCAGGCTGGAAAGGACACGCTTCCCTGCGCCGAACAGTCGCTGTGCCGGTCCTTGGCTGTCAGACATCAGCGACGCCCGAGCAGCATGCCGATCACGACGCCAGCGGCGGCGCCGATACCGATGCTCTTCCACGGGTTGTCGTGGACATAGCGGTCGCAGGCATCCACTTGCTCGGTCACGCTGTCACGGGTCTGGCGATAGACTCGCTCACCGGTGGCCTCGAGACGAGCGCGGGTATCCTTGAGGCGCGCTTCGGCCTTGCTGCGCCATTCCTTCACCGCTTCACTGGAGTCATCGGCGGTGGCGCTGAGCAGATCCTCCAGTGTGGTGGACAGCTGCTTCAGGTCTGCGCGCAGCTGCTCCGTGGAGGCGCTTGAAGAAGCGGCTTCGGCGGCATCGGCTTTGGTCTTGCTGGTGGTGCTGGAGCTTCGTGTAGCCATCATGTCTTCCTTTGACGTGGGTGGACAGACGCTGAAGAGGCATCAGCCATCTTCTTTATGCTCGCATTAGAGTAGCAGGTGCCGCAATGGCCTTGGCGCCTGGCAAGGCGGCTCGCCAGGGCGCCGGACCTGCGACTCACGCTAGCACCTTATCAGGGACTGAAGCTTCCCGCCGAAAACAGCGGGTTCAAGCTGAAGCCAATCCCCAAGCGGTTGGTACGCTCATCATAGTCGATCAGGCTTTCGCCGTAGCCGTAGTAGTACTGCAGGTGGCCACGCACCTTGCCGAACAGCGGCCAGGAGTAATCCAGCTGGCTGCCGTAGTTACCTTCGTCAGGGTTGCCCCTCATCATCAGGCTAGCTTCATGGGTTCCGAACATTTGCCGCGCCACGGTGATATCGGCGTAGCCCATGTAGTCCTCGATGTCCGGGTTGTCATCGTCGTTATCGTCTTCCGGCACGCGCCAGTAGGGTGCGACGGCCACTGCCCACTCGTCGTTGACCCAGGCGGTGGTGCCGATGACGCGGTTCCAGCTGCGCGACAGCGGATCGGAGCGGCCGTTGGACTGGTGGTTGAGGGAAATACGGTTGCTGACGTTGGTCCAGCCCCAGAGCTTGTAGTCGTTCTGGAATTCGAGGAAGAACTCCGGCTCGTAGTTGGTCTCACGGAAGGGCGATGACTCATCACCGTTGTAGGCCTGCCACCAGCTCTTCTGGGTGTAGGCGAAATACAGATCGCCATTGTCGAACACGAGATCTTCCGCCAGGTTGAACTTGGCACTGAACTGGAACTTCAGTTCGGTGTTGTCCATGTTCGGGTCGTCGTCGTCCGCGCGGAATGCATCCTCGTTGGGGCTGCTGTTGTAGGTCACCGGCAAGATGTAGTTGCGGCGGTGGGTGGTGATCGCGAAGGGGTTGCTCGCGGACTCACGTTCCAGCAGGCGACGCTGTTCAACCGTCTCTTCAATAGGTTTGCCGGACGCCTGGGCGACGATTTCTTCAGACGCTGGCAAGCCAGTGGTATCCGGAGCCTCACCGGCCGTGCCCGTCAGGGCCTGGGCGGTCTCCTGCTGGGCTTCATCGTCGTTGAGCTCGCTTTCCAGCCTGGCAAGTTCGGCCTTGAGCGCTTCAACGCGGGCTTCCTTGGCCGAGCGTTCTGCCTCAGTCAGGCTTGCCGCCTGGGCCGACTGCCCAGCGATGGCAAGCACCAGCAGGGTGGGTAGCAAGGATAAATGGAGGGCGGGGCGGCTCATAGGATGATCCAATGGACAGGTTGAGGCGTTGTTCTACCATGGCGGCAGCACGAGTCAACTTCATGAAAGAATCTTGCACTGGATTGCCATACTGACACACTGGGTTGAAAATCGCGCCTTTCACCCCGTTGCGACAGGAAATTTCCTTAAGATGCCAAGCCCTCGTTCCGCGCTGTTAGTGCTGCTGTCCTGCTTGCTCTGCCTGGCGCTTGCGGCCTTTCCGGTGGCCGCTCAGGAAGCTCCCGACAGGGGGCTTCCCGATAAGCAGGAGCTGCAGTCCCGCCTGGACGAGCGTATCGCCAATGCCAGTGATCCCCCCAGTGCTGCGGCGCAACAGGATATCGATGCGTTGACCTCGGCGATTGACTCCCTGGAGAAGCTTGAGGACATCAAGCGGGATATGGCGAGTCTTGAGCGGCGCCTGGAGGAGGCACCCGAACGTCTGGCGGCGCTGGAGCAGGCGTTGCGCCAGCGAGAGGAAGATGAGTCCCATGACCTGTCGGAGCTAGAAGGGCTGCAGATACCTGCCGTGGAGCAGCGTCTGAGTGACGCTGCTCGTGTGCTTCAGTCGACCCAGGACACGCTCACCAGTGTGCAGAGCCAGCTGTTGGGCGCACAGACGCTGCCGGAGCGCGCGCAACAGGCCATCACGGAGGCCAATCAGGCCATGGACGATGCGCGTCTGTCGCTGGAGGAGCTGAACCGTCGTGATCTACCGGACGACGCTCCACAGCGCCTGGCGGCGAGAGCCCAGCAGGCACTGGCCGACGCACAGCTGGATTTTCACCAGCGTCAGTTGACGACCAACACGCGGATGCGCGAAGTGCTGCAGCAGCGCCTGGAGCTGCTCGAACTGGAAGCCGCCAGCGAGGAAGCCTGGGTGTCCGCGCTACAGGGACGACTTGATCAGCTGCGACGTGAGCAGACCGAGCGTGCGATTGCCGATGCGGTGCGTGACGAGCCTGAGGCGGTGTCGCAGCATCCGATCATTCAGGCGGCCCAGGTCACCAACCGGGAGCTGTCGAGGGACTTGCTCAATGCGACGTCCCGGGCAAATGATCTGGTGCGGGATGGGCTCGAAGTCAGGCGTCAGCTTGAGAGAGTGCGTCGCCTGCAGCAGGGACTCAGTCAGAACATCGAAGCCGTACGCGGCAGTATTCTGCTGTCTCGCATTCTCCGCGAGCAACGTCAGTCGCTGCCCGAGGTGCAGCCGCGCCCCGGGCTTCGTGATGAGATTGCCGATGTGCGCCTGGCCCAGTTCGAGCTGGATAGCGAGCGAGAGGCACTGCGATCCCCCGAGAGCATGGCACGCAAGGCGCTTGACGAGGCCGCGGTAGACAACCCGGAGCCCCTGGTTCAGCCCCTTGTGCAGCTGCTTGACTCCCGTCGGGAGTTGATCAACCAGCTGGAACCCACCTACGGTCAAATCCTGAGTGCGGCCATTGATCTGCAGCTCAACCAGCAACAGCTGCTGGATATCAGTGCTGAGCTGCGCTCGAGCATCGACGAACAGCTGTTCTGGGTCGCCAACGCCCGCCCCATCGACCTGGGGTGGATGATGAAGATTCCCCAGAACCTGCTGATGGAGTGGCGCGAGGGAGAATGGCGGCAGGTGCTGCCGACACACTGGCAGTGGCCCGGACCTGGGGGATGGATAGCGGCGCCGGTGCTGCTGGTCGTGGCCCTGCTGTTGTTGCTGCGCCGGGCCATTCTGCGCAGGCTAGGCGAAATCCATGAACAGATCGGCCGCCTGCGCTTCGATAGCCAGCTGCACACGCCGAGGGCGATTGCCCTCAACGCCTTGATTGCCGCGCCGGGGCCACTGTGCCTGGTGGCGTTTGGGCTGCTGCTGACGCTGGGCGGGTCTGAGGTGGCGGTGGATATCGGTCACTCCGTACTGCAGCTGTCGCTGGCCTGGGGCGTGGTGGCCTGGTCGCGCCGGCTGCTGGTGAATGACGGGGTCGCGACCCGGCATTTCCATTGGCCGGTCAAGTACGCCGCCAAGCTGCGCTGGTGGATGCTGTGGCTGGGGGTGAGCTTGGCCCCGGTGCTGCTGATTGCTCCCCACGCCCGGGATGCCGCGCTGACCTTCAATCAGCGTCCGCTGGGGCTCGGGTTGCTGCTGGTGGGGCTGCTCGGCATGAGCGTGGCCCTGTCCAAGCTGATCCTGGCGCATACGCCATTCTTCGGGGTCAAGCTGTTCCGGTTGGTGCTCGGGCTTGCCCTGGCGCTGGTGCCGATTGCGCTGGCTGGGGCGGTGCTCTACGGCTACGTCTACTCTTCGCTCAGCTTGATCAGCCGTTTCGTGATTTCCTTGTATCTGCTCGGTGTATGGATACTGGTCGAGGCGACCGTGGTCCGCGGCTTGGCCGTGGCGGCCAGGCGGCTGGCGTACCGCCGCGCCTTGGCGCGGCGGCGGGCCTTGAGCCAGGATGACAGCGGCCTGGACATCGTCGAGGAACCACCGCTCGACATGGAACAGGTCAACCAGCAATCGCTGCGGCTGTCCAAGCTGCTGTTGACCATCGGCTTCGCCGCCATGCTGTATGTGGTGTGGGCTGACTTTCTAGCGGTCATCGGGTATCTCGACAATGTCACCCTGGTCGAGGGTGCCATGGGCGAAGGCGGCGAGGCGCTGGAGGACAACCTCAGCGTGGGCGACGTGCTGGTCGCGCTGTTTATCGCCGGTATTACCATGATGCTGGCACGCAACCTGCCGGGTCTGCTCGAGGTGATGGTGCTGTCGCGGCTTGAACTGAAGCAGGGCAGTGCCTATGCCATCAGTTCGCTGCTGTCCTACGTGATCGTCGGTACCGGCTCGGTGATGACGCTGGGTGCCCTCGGCGTGTCCTGGGCCAAGCTGCAGTGGCTGGTGGCTGCGCTTGGTGTGGGTCTTGGTTTTGGTCTGCAGGAGATCTTTGCCAACTTTATCTCGGGCCTGATCATCCTGTTCGAACGACCGGTGCGTATCGGCGACACCATTACGTTGGGGAACCTGACAGGTACCGTCAGTCGTATTCGCATCCGTGCGACCACGGTGACGGACTTTGATCGCAAGGAAATCATCATCCCCAACAAGACCTTTGTTACCGATCAGCTGATCAACTGGTCGTTGTCAGATAGCGTGACGCGGGTCACCCTGAAATACGGGGTCAGTCATGACGCGGACCGCAGTCTGGTGCACCGCCTGCTGGAGCAGGCGGCCCAGGAGAACGAGCGGGTGCTGACCGATCCGCCTCCAGAGATCTACTTTATGGCGTACACCGCCAGCACCATGGAATACGAGCTGCGTATCTACGTGAATGCGCTGGGGGACCGTCTGCTCGCCACGGATGAGTTGAACGGTCGCATCGGGGACCTGTTTGCCGAAAACGGTATTCGTATCGCCTTCGATCAACTCGATGTGCATATACGGCGGTCGGGCCAGCGAGACGTGTGGAAAGGTATTCAGCGCCAGTGCGCCGATCCTAGCGATGGTCATCCCCCTCCCGGCGCCAAGGGGGACCCAGGGGATGTCGGTATCGGCGGCGGAGAGGGTGGCGCAGATGGCGGTGGCGATGCCGGGGGGCGCTGATCGCGAGCGCGCAGTGTGGATTCAGGCCCTTGCCGTCAACGGCGTCGGGCCTGAAGCAGGAATTCACGGTTACCGTCGCCGCCAAGGATCGGGCTCTCCTGCCAGTGCAGGATGTCGAATCCGTGCAGATCGCAGCAGCTGCGAATCCGCTGTTCGACGTCGGCGTAGCGGCGCGGGTCGCTGACCAGTCCACGCTGATCGACCGCGCCTGGCCCCAGCTCGAACTGCGGCTTGACCAGTGACAGTAGCAGGGCGTCGGACGCTAGGAGCTTGGCCAGCTCCGGTAGAATCAGCGTCTGCGAGATGAAGGATACGTCCATCACGGCGACGTCCGGGCGCCCATCCCTTTCCAGAAGCTCGAGCAGCGGCGCGGCGCTTGCCATGTGGCGGGCGTTTAGCCCCTCAAGGCAGGTGACCCGGCTGTCGGCGCGCAGGCTGGTATCCAGCTGATCATGGCCGACTTCGACACCCACCACGTGCCGCGCCCCGGCTGCCAGTGCGCAGTCGGTAAAGCCGCCGGTCGACTGGCCCACATCCAGCACGCGAAGGCCTTCCAGAGATAACCCGAGGGTCTGTAGCACGGCTTCCAGCTTGAGTCCTGCCCGTGAGACGTAGCGATCTTCCGGATCCTGCTCCACCTGGAGTGCCAGGTCCTCAGGGCACTTCTCACCAGGGCGGGTGAGCACCTTGCCATCTGACAGGCGGCTGACGCGGCCGTGGCGTATCAAGCGCTGTGCGCGGGTACGAGAGCGGGCGAACCCCTGGCTCACGAGAAGCTGGTCGAGACGAAGCATGGCGATAGAACGTTCCTGACGTGAGATGCGGCGGCATTATGCCATGGGCGCCGCCACTCTCACGACGGGTGCGCCCACGGTTTGAACGAGAGGTTGCTCGAGAGGTTGCTCAAGAGGTCGCTTGAGGGATTAACCAAAAGGCCGGTCAGGAGATGGGGCAGAATGCACCGTGCTGCGTGTCACCCTGGGTTGCTGCTGTCCACGGCCTGCAGGCCCCCCGCCGGAATCCTGTCTGCCCCCCAGCTTTCTTGAATCATGGCGATGACCCGGTCCAGCTCTTCTTGTCTGACCTGGGCGAGCTCGCCATGCTCCAGTGGATCGTAGTGGTAGATGTAAAGGCGTGAGGCAAACTGTTCGAAGGACAGTGAGGCTTCACCGAAGCGCTCGCCCTGGCCCGCGGTGCTGACCTTGACGCCCAGGCCCCAGTCCTGACCACTGTCGTTATTGGGGTTGAAAAAGTAGACCCGCATGTCGCCGGCGGGATCGAGGGAGGCGCGCAGGATGGTGATGGCGTGCCAGCCAATGAAGCGGCCGGCGCTATCGGTGACGGCGATGCCGGCAGGTTGCGGGTGAATCAGCGGTTGGTTGCCGTTGTAGTAGGGGTGGTAGCTGGCATAGAAGTGGCGCAAAAAGATGTCCACATCGGCCAGTTGCCCGGTGGCGACGTCGACGTTGATGCCAAAGCCACGGCCGGCCCACCAGCCGTGAAATTCCGGATTGACCCAGCGGTGGGGGTCTCCCTCGCGACCGATACAGCGGCGCCCCATTTCCGCATAGATGCGATCGAGGTGGGGAACGACCAGCAATGACACCGGGTCAAGATCCAGCGGCAAGGTCTGGGCAACCCCTGACTCGCTGTCGCGGGACGAGATGGGCTGGCCCTCGAAGTGCATGATGATTTCATCATCCCTGGCTGCCCAGGTCACCATCTGCAGCAGGTAGTCGGGGTCGTTGTAGGCCCACATGGACAGGGCGCGAGCGGACTGGCAGGTGGGGTTGTTGCCCTGGCCGACTCCCAGGGGCAGGCCCAGCATGCACAGCACGCCCTCCATCAGTCGGGCGCGGTGTGACACTGCGTCCCCGAAGGCGGCATGCAGGCGCGCCTCTGACCAGTCCGACAAGGTGAGACCCAATTGCCTCCACAGGGCGGGGGCCACGGGGGGCTGATAGAGAATGCCGCGCTCCAGGGTCAGGGCCAGGCCGTAGACCGCCTGGGCTGTCTGGGGATGAATCGCGGTGCGAATCATGCTGTGCACCAGGTCCCGATAGCACAGCAGACAATCACGTCCGGTCGACGACAGGCCAAGGGCTTCCGACAGTAGGTTGTCGCCCAGGTCCAGCAGGTGCCTGAGCAGGACCGGGTGATAGGGTGACACCAGTCCCGTGTCATGCATGGCCCGGGCAAAACCGCTGGCTTCGTATTGCAGTGCCCTGGCATCCATGGCGGTCAGGCGCTCCCGATAGACTTCCACGCCGGGGTCTTCGCGACAGCCCTGGGTCGGGCCGAACAGCGAGCTGACCAGCCGGTCCGCGCCTTGGCCACTGGCGCCCAGATCAATATTCGGGTTGGCCTGGCAGAGCGCAATCTGGGTCACCATCTGCTTGACCGGCTCGACCTGAATCGGACGCTGCTGGAGTATCCGCCAGATTTCGCTGATCAGCTCGTCGATGACGTGTTCGTAACCGACCCGGTTGGCCAAGTGCTGGAACAGCGCGCGGGGGATCTGGGCCAGTCGCCCCTGGGTTTCCCGCTCCGCTTCGCTGGGGGCCGAGAACAGCAGCGGCAGATTGATGGCCATGACCTGGGTCAGATAGCGGTGAGCCCCTTCACTCGAGATCAAGGGGTGTCGGTACTGCTGCTTGGCCACTGCCAGCATACGCAGCTCGCTCAGCACCTCGATCACCACCAGCTGCGGGTCAGCACTCTTGAGCGAGTGGCTGGTCAGCGACGGGATGAGAATGTGGGGGTAGGCCCAGTCGGAACCGTCAAAGACACCCGCCTGCTCCAGGCTCTGTGCTCGCGTTTCCAGCTGCGCACAACCATCGGGCTGCAGCAGCACCCGGCGGCAGATGTCGAGTACATGGGGGAGCTTGCCTGGTTTGGCGAACGCGGCAGCGGCCTCAAGACCAGCGATGGCATCGTCCAACTTGACCAGCAGTCCCTTCAGCTTGTCGTTGTCGGTGGGGGAGATGTCAGGGGAGGTCACTCCGGCTCCTGGGCGGTTGGTGGGCGAGGGCGTCTAGCCGTTCCGGTATGATGCGTGACGCTGGCGCAAATGTGCAACGCCGCCGCGTGCCACGGTGTCGTTGTGCAGGCATCGGCACCGTGGACGGGGGCAATAACGCGTGGTGACGCCTTTATGAACGGTTGGCCCGGCGCCTAGACGTAGTAGTCCTCGTCTTCCTGGGCTTTCAGCAGGTCTCGAAGGGTGTGCGCATCGTCACCACGGAAGTACACCAGTCCCCAGTGGGTGCCGAAGGCGGTGCGCTTGGTCACCGTCTCTTCCAGGGGCGCAGTCAGTTCGTGGGACTCGAAGTAGGGGTGGTCCTCCACCGACTCCGGGATTTCCAGACGGCTAACCACACGGCGACGGGGATAAACGCCAAAGCAGCCTGCGAATCCGTTGGCGTCGACCACCTCTTTGGGGAAGAAGTCCGCGACTTCCTCGGCCGTTGTCTTGGGGTCGAAGACCAGCATGCTGGCCTGATAGGCGTTGAAGCCGTAAACCCGCTCCAGCAGTTCGAACACCTTGAAGCCAGGGGGACGATAAGCCACTTCACCGAAGTACATCTCGCCGTCGCTGGTGACGAAGTATTCCGGGTGAATCAGGCCGAAGTCGATATCGAAGGCCTTGATCAGCTTTTCGATCTGTACCCGAATCTGCTCCCGGTAGCGCTCCAGCTCCGGTGAGGCCGGGACAAACACGGAGTAGCCCAAGGTCACGTATTCGGAAATGTTGAGGAATGCGATCTTGCCGTTGTGAATCCATGCCTCGACGGCGAACTCCCAGCCATCCAGGTGGGACTCCATCAGGACCGGGAATTCTTCCTCCGGGATGGTGTCCACCTCGTCTGGCGTGCGAATGACCCGATGACCCAGGCAGCCCGCCTTGTCGAAGGCCTTGAGATGGATGGGGTCGTTGGGGTCGCCATCAAGCTTGAGCAAGGTCTGGTTGACGCGCTTGAGAAAGCGAATCACGTCCTGGTGATCGTGGGCCTCTTCGAAGATGCCGACGCGGATGCCCCCAAGCTGGGCACGACGCTTCATTAGTGCCTTGTCGCGCAGCAGCAGCGACTGGCCGTAGAGGCGGGGGTTGTCCAGCAGTACCGAGTTGATGGCGCCAGACCATTCGACCGTTTCCTCGAACAGCGGAATGGCGACGTCCACGCCCATGTCTCGCAAGGTCTCGGCGATTTCCATGGAGCGATCATTGAGTCGCTCAAAGTTCCAGGAGACATAGGGGATGTCGTGCTGCTTGCAGTAGTCCTCGGCCCAGTCCGGCGCCACCACAACGTAGCGGCGATCAAAGTTCTCGGCGGCTTCAATGGCATTCAAGCTCCAGCCGAGCAGGGCGATGTAGCCTTTATTAGGGTCCTTGTTCATGCAGCGCCTCCTGTAACAGGCATGTAGGTGCGTGAGGTCGGAATCGTCGGTCGTCGTTATCCTCAAATGACGGTGCCCGGAAAGGTGTGCTCCCAGGCAATAAGAGGCTTTCACCATACAGCTTTAGGGGGGAAGTCTCACATATCGGCCGTCTTTAGGCCGGAAAGGCAAAGTCTACTGGGTTTACCCTTGTGGCCAAGGCGCGACCTTGGTATAGTGCACGCGCTCTGAGGCAAGAGGCTGATTTCGAAGGTCTTGTCCTTGAGGTGTTCACCAAAAGAGTACCTCTTGAAAGGCAAGACGAGAGAGTTCAGCATGCCAGCGCTTCAGGCACAGGCAGTAGAATCGTTACTCTGCCTCGCTGTGGTGGCCCCGTCGGTCCTCCCGCAACGCTAGACCGCAAACCCCGCCAGGCCCGGAAGGGAGCAACGGTAGTGGTGGACGCGTGTGCCGGGATGTGGCTGTCGGGGCCGCCTCCATTTCAGGCCCCCTCTTTGATGATTCGCAGGTTTTCCCCTCATTGACCCGCAGTGGTACAACGAGGTGGTACAACGATGCCCGAATCAGCGCCTTCCTCTGTTGAAAAGCCAACAGACCAAGATTCTCTGAAGCCCTGCCCATCAAAGCCTCGGCCATTTTCTCGGTAGCGCAAGAGCCCCAGCATGCTCTACCTGTTTAGATCCCCGTCATGGGGGCTGGTACTGTCGCGTTGTTGTGCCTCTACGGGCAAGGGCGGCCATCGGCAAGACCGAGATTCGACGTTCGCTGAGGACTACTGGCCAATGCTCATGCTCAGCGGTATGCATGGGGGCAAAGGCACCCCTCCTGACGCTGGCGATAGCCGGCGAGGCTCAGAAGGGGGCATGTCAGGTATGGCCCTGGTGGGGCGGGAGAATCAGCGAATCTCGCGGTCGAGGGCGAAGTAGTCGTCTGACTTGAGCTTTTGAATTTCTGCCGAGAGGGTAGTGCCCTCGTTACGGGCCAGCAGCACACTCGCCACGGCACTCAGCGAGCACAGGACTTCCTTGCACTCGGTACGAGTCCGCTGGATCGACTGACGCGCCAACAGCAGGCACATGGCCTGTGGTCGGGCGGGGTGTTTCAGCAAGCTCCCGTAGAGGTTGCCGATGACCTGGCCGCTTAGCTCGCGATCCTGAATTTCCCGATTGTCGTACTCCCGGTAAAAGGCCTCTTCCTGACCATCGGGAATAAAGTAGTGGGTGAAGTCCTTGTAGTCTGGGTCGTAGGCGATGCTACTGACGGCGTTGACCAGCTTTTTCTTGATCTCGGGGTGCTGAGCGTCGTCCTCATCGGTGGCCTGCAGCTCTGCCGCCAGGGCCACGGCGGTCTCGAGTTCACGCATCAGGTGAGCGTAGCCGGAGTTGATCTCGTCGTGGCAGCGGGCGATGTCATCAAAGTCCCGCTTGACGCTGGCTACCATCTCGTCTCCTTCGGGTAAGCTTCCGAGCACAGGAAACAGCAGATACTTGTGAACGTGGCAGCTCTCGTAGTAGCGAGACACCTCGCCCTTGAAGTCCTGGAGGTCGCTGCTGACATCCTGCAGGTAGCTGTCATTGTTCTCGATATGCCGTTGCACGGCATCGACGCCATCCTGCTTCCACAGCCGATTCAATCGACGCTCGATCTTGCCGGCGATGGTGATCATGCTGTTGAAGTCTTTTGACAGCTGAATGGTGGTTTCCTGAACCTTGGTGACCGCGATGGCGCGTGCCTGGTCATTGATGCCGACCTCTCTGGCCATGCGACGTTGGCGATGGTTATCCAGGGTCCAGGAGACAAAGGCACCGAGAATCGCCAGGCTGGTGGCGATGTCCACGCCGATCGAGAAGTTTTCCACTGCGTTGCTATCCTTTGGTGGGGGTTCGTTTTTTTTCTGATGGAGGCGCGCTATCTTCGTCGGGCACAGGACGTTGCCGATGCTTCGCTGGTCCTGGGGGCCTTGGGACGAGTCTGTTGCGCGACAGCTATATGGTAGGGGCGAAATGATTCGCCTAGAAGGATTAATATCAGCATCGTACGATGAGTGTTCTGTTACCTTTTCATGACCAATCCATGGAGCCGACATGTCTTACGTGGTTCAGCGCCTTGCCCGCTTGAGTGCACCAGCGATCGGTCTGGGCTGTATGAACGTCTCCCATGCCTACGGCAGTCCCTTGCCGGAGGCCCGTGCGGTAGGGGTGATTCGTGAGGCATTCGACGCCGGATATCGGCACTTCGATACCGCCACGCTTTACGGCAAGACACGCAATGAGCAGGTCGTGGGGCAGGCGCTGAAAGGACTGCGAGAGGAGGTCTTTCTTGCCAGCAAATGCGGCATGGCCTTCGATGCATCGATTGGCGCCAAGCGCATCGACGGACGTCCCGAGACTCTGCGACGCCAGTGCGAGCAGAGCCTCGCACGACTCGGTACTGATCATCTGGATCTCTACTACCTCCATCGGCTGGATCGCCAGGTGCCGGTGGAGGAGAGTGTCGGGGAGCTGGGGCGGCTTGAGCAGGAAGGCAAGATTGGCGGGGTAGGCTTGTCCGAGGTATCTGCCACGACGCTTCGGCGTGCCCAGGCGGAGCACCCGGTGGCGGCGGTCCAGTCCGAGTACTCGCTGTGGACGCGAAACCCCGAGATTGCACTGCTCGACGCCTGTCGCGAGGCTGGCACGGTGCTGGTGGCCTTCAGTCCGCTGGGACGTGCCTTTCTTACCGGTCGCCTACGCCACCCTGAGGACCTGGAAGAGGGCGATATGCGGCGTGGCATACCGCGCTTCTCCAGCGCCAACTATGCGCACAACCTGTCGCTGCTGGCGTCTTTTGAAGATATCGCCATGCAGCAGGGCTGCACTCCGGCGCAGCTTGCGCTGGCATGGTTGCGAGGGCAGGGGGCGGATGTCATCCCGATCCCGGGTTCCCGTGACCCGTCGCATCAGCGAGAAAATCTGGCCGCCGAGGCGCTGAGCCTGGATGCAGGCGTGCTCGCCTTGCTCAACGCCATGCTGACCCCCGACCAGGTAGCAGGGCGACGCTACAGTGACGTCCAGCAGGCCGATATCGATACTGAGGAATTCGATCCTGCCGGCTGACCCGAGCGTCATGATGGTGAAGGCCGGTGCCAGGTTCACAAGGTTCATGCCAGGTTCAGAAGGTCTATGCCAGGTTCAGAGGGTTTATACCAAGTTCAAGAGTATTGTCTGGCGGCGGCGTCGAACTCTGGTGGATTCGACCTGTCAACGCCACAAGGCCCCGGCTATGCTGTTGGGTTCTGATATCACCAGAGCGCTTCTGGTCTAGCGTCGGATAGCTCGGTTCACGGTTAACACAGATCTCTTTTACCCCAAGTCATTACAAACACCACGTTGAAAGGAGAAGCCTCAATGAGTCACTACAAGGTCACCAACCCCGCCACGGGAGAGGTAGAGGCGACCTATCCGGATGCCAGCGACGCCCAGATTGCTGAGGCTGTCGAACTGGCCCAGCAAGCCTATCTGGCATGGCGTGGCGTCACCCCGGCTGAGCGTGCAGCCCTGCTGCACCGTGTGGCTGACCTGCATGAGGAACGTCGTGATGCGCTGGCGGACATTATCGTGCGTGAGATGGGCAAGCCGAAGTCCCAGGCGTTGGGAGAGATGTCGGTCGTAGTCGATATCTACCGTTACTACGCCGACAACGGTCCAGCCTGGCTCGAGCCAGAGCCCATCGTGACGGCAGGCGCCAAGGCCGAAGTGCGCAAGCAGGGTCTGGGCGTGCTGTTGGGCATCATGCCCTGGAACTTCCCGTACTATCAGGTGGCGCGGTTTGCCGCTCCTAACGTGCTCAATGGCAATACCATCCTGCTGAAACATGCGCCCCAGTGCCCCGAGTCGGCCAAGGCCATCGAAGACATTTTCCACGAAGCCGGGGCGCCGAAAGGTCTCTACACCAATCTGTATGCCAGCAACGAGCAGGTTGGCGAGCTGATCGCGGACAGTCGCGTGCAGGGCGTGTCGCTGACCGGTTCGGAGCGAGCGGGTGCCGCAGTGGCCGAGCAAGCCGGTCGGCAGCTCAAGAAGGTCGTGCTGGAGCTAGGTGGCTCCGATCCCTTCCTGGTACTGCCCGATGCGGACCTGGATCAGGCGGTCAAGCAGGCGGTGCAGGGACGTTTCGGTAACTGCGGCCAGGCCTGCAACGCGGCCAAGCGGATCATCGTCGATGCCTCGGTGCATGACGAGTTTCTGGCGGCCTTCCGTCAGGCGGTCGAGAACATCAAGGTCGGTGATCCGATGGCGGATGACACCGTGATGGGACCGATGTCCTCCCAGCAGGCGCTGGAGAACCTTGATGCCCAGGTGCAGGATGCCGTCAGCCAAGGCGCCACCTTGGTGACCGGTGGCAAGCGCCTGGACAAGGCGGGCGCCTGGTACGCGCCCACCCTGCTGACCGGGGTGACCCGGGACATGCGTATCTTCCAGGAAGAGCTGTTCGGACCGGTCGCCGTGGTCTATCGCGCTGCTGACCTGGAAGAGGCCATCGACCTGGCCAACGACACGCCCTACGGACTGGGCGCGGTGATCCAGACCACCAATCCCGAGGCGGCGCTGGACCTGGCCAACCGCCTGGAAGTGGGCATGGTGCACATCAACGAGCCGCCCGGCAGCGAGGCTGAGCTTCCGTTCGGTGGGGTCAAGCGCTCTGGCTTCGGGCGTGAGCTTGGCAAGGATGGCATGGACGAGTTCGTCAACCGCCAGATGGTGAAGATGGCGCGTTGAGCGTTCTGTCCTGAACCATCCTGCGCTGTCACGCGCGAAGGAGCGTGAGGCAGCGTGAGGCAGCCGCCTCTCAGGCCCCGTCGAGCTAACTGGCTCGACGGGGCCTGTTTACTAAGAGCCTGCTGACAGGGGGCTGCTGACAGGGGGCTGCTGACAGGGACTGTTGATAAGGAGCGCATGTGCAGGATGTGTCGCTGGGGTGACGGGTGTAGGGTGCAAGGAAGGACCCGAGCTCCCCCTTGGTGCCAAGAGTGGGGCGCAGCGGTTGCCGGAGGCGGTTAGGGTGAACCTGGCAGCACCGGAGATTCAGGCTCCAGTGATGAGCCCGTTCACGCAGCTTGCGGGGAACCTCATCGCGCTGGAGTATTCCAACGAAGACACGGTTGTCTCACGACCAAGGAGAGCGTCATGAATGCCAAGTTCCTGCTGGACCAGCTGATGAAACAGGCGGGCGGAGGATCCTCATCGTCTGGGTCTTCGCGCGGTGGCTTCGATGTACAGGGGTTGATCAATAGCGTGTCGTCCCAGCTGTCGGTCGGATCGTCCTCCCGCGGGGGGATGGACATGAAAAGCCTGTTGGGGGGTGGTGCGCTGGGCATGCTGATGGGCTCCAAGCGGGGACGCAGCATGGGTGGCAAGGCGATCAAGTACGGTGCCATTGCAGGAGTCGGCATGCTGGCATGGAAGGCGTGGCAGGCATCCCGTTCCGGAAGTACCGATGCGACTCACACAGCGTCGGCTCAGGAAGGCGCCCCACTGGAGGAGCTCAATGGGGCGGCTCAAGAACAGCGTAGTCTCGAGGTGTTGCAGGCCGTGATCATGGCGGCGCGCGCCGATGGCCATATTGACGCCCAGGAGCGCGCCCTGATCAGCGAACAGATGCAGCAGCTAGGGGCGGATGACGAGCTGCATGCCTGGGTCGAGCAGCAGCTCACGGCTCCGCTGGATGCCGAGGCACTGGCTCGCCAGGCAGATTCTCCGCAGGCTGCCAGAGAAATGTACCTGGCCAGCGCCGCCGTGATCGATGAGCAGAATGCCATGGAGCGGGCCTGGCTGGAGGAGTTGGGTACGGCTCTGGGGCTGGACGAGTCGATGCGGCGTGAGCTGGAGCGGCAGCTGGAAAGCCTGAACTGACGGCCTGACCTGCTTCTGCGATCAGCGATTCGCGTTTGCTATCAGCGCCCGACCGCTTGCCACTGCAACGGGTCGGGCGTTGCTTTACCCTCCGATGTCTTGCCTTCCACGGTGTGCACTGGGCTCACACCGCAGAACAGTGAGCTCACCCGATCATAAGGATAAGGTTTTCCATGCAGGTGTTTCACAGCGAAGCGACCAAATTGCGTCGCGCCAAGACCGAGCTTCACGACGGTCAATTGATGACGCCGTTCGAGTGCCCCGAGCGGGTAGACCTGGTGCTGGAGCAAATACGTCAGCACGAGGTAGGGCAGGTGAGTGAGCCGCAAGCCTTCGGTCGCGATCCCGTTGATGCCGTTCACGACGCCGCCTATGTGGACTTTGTGGCCAACTGCTGGGATGACTGGCAGGCAGCGGGCTATCAGGGCGAGGCGATACCGACCACCTGGCCTACGCGAACCATGCGCGATGACCGTATCCCTGGCCATATTGGTGGCAAGCTTGGCTACTATGCACTCGGTGGGGACACCTCGATTTCCCAGGGCAGCTTCGAGGCGGCGATGGCGAGCAAGGACGTGGCGCTTGCTGCCTACCGGCACACGGCTGCCAGTGGCGAGCCCAGCTTTGGCCTGTGTCGGCCGCCTGGCCACCACGCCGCCACGGATCAGTTCGGCGGCTACTGCTTCTTCAACAATGCGGCCATCGTGGCACAGCATGCCTTGAGTGACGGCCATGGCCGGGTGGCGATCCTCGATGTGGACTTCCACCACGGCAACGGTACGCAGCAGATCTTCTACGCCCGTGACGACGTCCTGACCCAGTCGATCCACGGTGACCCGGACCAGTGCTTCCCCTACTTCCTTGGGCATGCCGACGAGCGAGGTGAGGGTCGGGGTCTCGGCTTCAACGTCAACTATCCCTTGCCGCCAGGCACCGACTACACCGCCTGGTGTGAGCAGCTGGAGCTGGCGCTGGGCGAGATTCGCCGTCACCAGGCTTCACTGCTGGTGGTGTCCCTGGGGGTCGACACCTTCGAAGGCGACCCGATCTCCAGCTTCCGCCTGAAGAGTGACGATTTCCACGATATGGGGCGGCGCCTGGCCAGCCTGGAGCTGCCCACCGTCATCCTGTTGGAGGGCGGTTACGCGGTGAAGGAGATCGGTATCAACGTGGTCAAGGTGCTGAAGGGCTTCGAGCAGCGCTGATGCGACACAATGATGCCCGCCACACCTCTTGCTCGGAGTGGCGGGCATCATCGTGTCTTGGATAGTGAAAGCTCGTTGTCAGGGCGCTGTCGTCACTTGAACAGATTGATGAACAGGGTGATGACGAGTGGGTTGAAGATGCTGATGAAGACGACGGTGATGATCGGCAGTACGAACCAGGCACGCGGGGCCGGTCCTCTCTCGCTGATGACGGCCGACATATTGGCTAGCGCATTGGGTGTCTGGCCCAGGCCAATACCACAGTGCCCTGCCGCCATGACGGCTGCATCGTAGTCCTTGCCCATGACGCGGAAGGTCACCAGGTAGGCGTAGGCCATCATGATGCACATCTGGGCCACGAGGATGGCCATCATGGGCAGCGCGAGATCGATGAGGGCACTGATATTGAGTGACATCAGCGTGATCGAGAGAAACAGATTGAGGGAAATCCCGCTGATGATGCCTAATTCGTTGTGGCGCAGCGTAAGGTGCCCCGAGTCGGACAGGTTTCTCAGCAGTGTGCCACCGAACAGGCAGCCGACGTAGTAGGGGAAGTTGATGCCGGTCGTATGCAGCAGGAGTGTAATCAGCGTGCCGATGGCGGCTGCGATCAACACCATCAGCGTCGAACCCAGCATGGAGCTGTTGGAAATAGCAGCAGCTGCGCTCCCCGCGTCGGCGGTTTGTGCAGTGTCGACGGTAGCGCTCGAGCTCAAGCGGTGACGGTCGATCAGCCGGCGAGCGACGGGGCCGCCAATCAGGCTACCCATCATCAGGCCGAAGGTCGCCGCGGCAATCCCGATGGCGCTGGCACCGGTGGCTCCCAGCTCTTCAAGCGTCGGCCCGAAGGCGGCAGCAGAGCCAACGCCACCGGACATCGAGATGGAGCCCATGGCAACGCCCAGCAACTCATTGATGCCAAGCAAGTGACTGATCGATACCCCGACCAGGTTCTGTACGACCAGAAAACTGACGGCGACCACCGCGAGTATCGCGCCCTGGCGGCCGCTTGATTTGATCAGCTTGCCGCTGACGGTGAAGCCAACGCAGGTGAAAAAGAGATTCATGAAGAAGGCCATCAGCGTTCGGTCAAAGCTGATGGAGACGATGTCAGCCTGGTGCAGTGCAAAGATGGCGAGGCTGACGATGATGCCGCCGACCACCGGGGCTGGGAAGAAGAACTGCTGAAGGAAGCTTGAGCGGCTCTTGATGAACTGGCCAAGCATGAAGACGGCACCTGCAATGCCCGCCGTCTGGATCAGATCGAAGTGAATGTCCATGGCACGTCCTGAAGTGAGGGTAGCCAAGACAAGTGGGGAAGCCGATATGGGCGCTGATATCCCACAGCCGTCAGCCCCTCATTGTCTTGTGCTGGCAGACGCTCGCCGCCAGCGGCGCCGAGCGTCCAGGGGGGAATCACTGCTGCTTCAGCGTTCCGTACTCGATGCCTTGAGCCAGCAATACAGCGTTCAGCCAACGCTGATGGTGCTCTCCGGTGGCGATTTCCTGCTTGATGGTCTCCTCCTTCTGCGCGCTTAGTCGGGCTGCGCGGACCAGCGGCTCCAGCTGTTCCGGGGCAAAACTCACCACCCCGTCTTCATCACCGACCAGGATGTCGCCAGGATGAATGACCTGGCCGCCCACGCTGACAGGCACATTGACCTCTCCTGGCCCATGTTTGTATGGGCCGCGATGGATATGGCTGCGCGCATAGCAGGGGAAGTCATGCTCCTTGAAGGCCGTGATATCGCGAATCGCTCCGTCGATCACAAAGCCCGCGCAGCCCCTTTGCTGTGCGTAGAGCATGATCAGCTCACCCACCAGGGCATTGTCCTCATGCCCGGCGCCGTCAACGACCAGGACCTGACCGGGTTCCAGCATGGTCAGTGCCTGATAGATGTAGAGGTTGTCCCCGGGGCGACAGCGCACTGTCAGGGCGGTGCCGATAAGTTTGCGATGGCGATGATAGTGGCGTAGCCCCTTTATGCCGGAAAGACGATCCAGATTATCGCTGAGATGAGGTGTGACGATGCTGTCGAGCGTACTGCGCTGTTGATCCGTAAGGCGAAACGATGTCGCTGTGCTCATGGATGTTGCTCCTTGAAATAACACCTATCACTGAAACAGGTTGATAAAGAAGGTAATGATCAGCGGGTTGAATATGTTGATGAAGACGACGGTGATGACCGGGAGGATGAACCACGCTTTAGGGGATGGCCCCTTTTCATTTATAACGGCCGACATGTTGGCCAAGGCGTTCGGTGTCTGTCCTAGTCCAACGCCACAGTGGCCGGCCGCCATGACCGCCGCATCGTAGTCCTTTCCCATCAGGCGAAAGGTGACAAAGTAGGCGTAGGTCATCATGGTCACCATCTGGGTGAGCAGGATGACCATCATGGGTAATGCCAGGTCGATAAGCGCCGATATGTTCAGCGACATCAGGCTGATAGAGAGGAATAGATTCAGCGAGGTTGTGCTCACCATATCGACTTCATCATGACAAAGATCAATGACGCCGTAGTCCGCAATGTTGCGCACCAGTGCGCCGCCGAAAAGGCATCCCACGTAATAGGGGAACTTGATGCCTGATAGGGTGAGAATCAGGGAAATCAGGGTGCCGATGGCCGCCGCTATAAGCACGAGGAGAGTGCTTCGCAAGAGCGTTGAGCTAGTGGTCGCTGCTGTAGCAGACGTTGGGCTGTCGTCTGCGCCATCAGTGGTGGCACCTGTCGGAGCCAGGCGGTGTCGATCAATCAGGCGCTTGGCAACAGGTCCGCCAATCAGACTTCCCATCATCAGGCCGAAGGTGGCGGCTGCGATGCCGATCGCGGTAGCGCCCTGAGCCCCCAGAGATTCCAGCGTTGGGCCGAAGGCTGCCCCCGAGCCTACGCCCCCAGACATCGAGATGGAGCCCATGGCGATGCCAAGCAGCTCGTCAATGCCCAGAAGGCGGCTCAGGCTGACGCCAATCACATTCTGGATGATCAAGAAGGTGACGGCGATAACGGCCAGAACAGCTCCCTGACGCCCACTGGATCGAATCAGCTTGGCACTGACGGTGAATCCGACACAGGTGAAGAAGATGTTCATGAAGAAGGACATCAGGGTCTTGTCGAAACTGATGTTCACGACGCCTGATTGATGAAGGAAGAAAACGAGCAGGCTGACAATGATTCCTCCGATGACAGGAGCAGGGAAGAAGAACTTTTGCAGGAAGGAAGATCGCGCTTTTATCCATTTACCCAGAAGGAAAACCCCTCCCGCCATACCCGCGGTCTGAATGATGTCAAAGTGAATATCCATCAGTAATATCCTGGTGAAGATGCATGGAGTTTTGGTGGAAAGATGTGTTGGTGAATCATACCTATGTGGTGGTGTTCGGGAATTCCTTTGGAGGTAGGATCGGTCGTGGTTTTGACGTGAAGCAGGATCGTCTTTCGCTCTGTGCAAGCGCCTGAAAGTGTCAATGATGGAAGTCAGCGAGCCGTGGTGGCGAAGATGACGGATATCACGGGGCGAAGCAGAGCAAAGATGGAGAAGGTGGGGGAGAGGTGGAGGTCAGACGTCCAGACGGGATGCCTGAGATGGAGTGCCGATAAACGTCAGATGTCAGTCATACGCTTCTTTGGTTGACGGTCACGACGGCGCTTTCTGAGGAGATATTGAGAGGTGGCTGCGGGGTAACGGCATTGCACGCTCGTCAATGCCAAGGCATAAGGGTCATGCTTTTGGCGGATGGTGTCTCAGGTGACTGGGCGACACCTTGCGTCAATGCCATGCATATATGGAGCATGCAGATATGGAGAGAACGCCCGCCACACCGAGCAAGGGGTGTGGCGGGCGTCGTTGTATCGGTAGAGGGCTATTTGAGACCGGCGCTTGAACTGCGTGCTTAAAAAACGCCCTAAATGGCGTGCGAAGTAGGGGTCGCGTTTTCCACGACCCCATGGCAGAGGTTCAGCGTCTGTCGTCTTGGTCGCGATCTGTCCCAGGGGCGGGCAGCATCGGCAAGGGTTGCGGGGGCCGAGCGTAAAGCGCGCGAAACAGCTTCATGCCGAGCCACAGGAACAGCAGGGGAATGACCAGGGTACGCAGTACGAACAGCGCCATCAGCTCTAGAATGGC
This sequence comes from Halomonas sp. DP8Y7-3, assembly GCF_019801675.1. Taxonomy (NCBI): domain Bacteria; kingdom Pseudomonadati; phylum Pseudomonadota; class Gammaproteobacteria; order Oceanospirillales; family Halomonadaceae; genus Halomonas; species Halomonas sp. DP8Y7-3. The sequence continues at coordinate 387,733 of NZ_JAHVIO010000014.1, read as the reverse complement.
ATTGGTACCGGACTCCACGCGGCTTTGGATGGCCGCCAGACTGAGGCTGTCGGTCAAGGCGGAGAAGCGCTGACTGAGGCTAGCCAGCAGGCCTTGGTCTTCCCCTGCCAAGCGACTGCTCAAGGCGTCTCGCCGGCGGTCCAGTTCGGCGAGTTGTTCAAGCTGATGCTCGCGCTGTTCCGTCAGCGCTGCGAGTGAGTCGCGGCGCTCTGCCAGCTGCTGCTGCAGGCGGTCGATCTCGGGGTTGTCATGGAAGGGATTAAGGCGTTCCTTCAGGCTGAGGCGAGCAGTCAGCAGCGACAGGCGTCCACGGCTCTGCTCGACGCCTTGTTCTGCCAGGGCGATCCGACGGTTGAGCGTGATCAGCCCGCCACGCAGCTGGTCGCGCTGGTCCTCGGCGGACGCCAATTCGCCTTCGATCTGTTCGCGTTGCTCCGCAGGCAGGCCATCATCGGTGTGGGCTTCGCTGGTGGCCTGAACGTCCTCGGACAGGCGTTGGACCTCCTCCATGCTGTTCGTGGTGCGCTCGTCGAGGAAGGCGTGGTCGACCAGCGCGCTGGCGGCCAGGGTCAACAGCAGCAGGAAACGGCCCAGGCCGATGAGGGCGAAGGCGCGCCAGGCCATTGCTGTCGTCGGCCAGCCGCGCCAGAGACTGAGCAGCAGCCACAGGCCGGCAGCGGTGAAGGCCACCTTGAATGCCAGCGTGGCCGTGATCTCGAGCAGCAGGGTCTGGCCTATCAGCGAGCCGATGGCCAGCTTCATCACGCTGGCATAGTCCTCCACCAGGTCGTTGATCGGGTCCAGCACCTCGAAGGGATGGGTCGACGCTGCCACCACCCCCACTTCGGTGGACTGCAGGACGGATATCCCCGCGTTGAGGCCCCTCGCCGCAGCGAAGGCGAGCAAGGCTTGTGTGGTGGCGCCTTCTACCTGGCGCTGGGTGGCGCGGTCGAGTATCCCAAGCCATGACACGGTGATGATGGCCGCAATGGCGAGGGTCATGATCAACTTCAAGCGTGAACCCGTCAGCAGGAGCAAGGGGCGACCGGAGCGCGGGCCGGGGAGGTTGTCAGGCATAAGGTGTTCCGTCGGATGGCGAGGGCGGCAGTCGTGAGTGGCGTGTCATGGCGTGTCGATGATAGCCGCCTTGGCCTGTCGACCGGCGCCGGTGACGGTGTCATGGGTCACGGCCTTTGCGGCGTGAGTCCCACCCGGTAGAATGCCACGACCATCGAGCGGGAAATACTGTTGCGTGCCCGTCACGCCTTGCCCCCGCCTTGTTGACATAGCGGGTCGTCAGGCCCGAAGCCCAGCCGCAGGAAATGACGTTCAATGAGCTATCAGGTTCTGGCCCGCAAGTGGCGGCCTCGCACCTTCCATGAACTGGTGGGGCAGGAGCATGTCCAGCGAGCCTTGGTCAATGCCCTCGACCAAGGGCGGCTGCACCATGCCTACCTGTTCACGGGCACCCGTGGCGTGGGCAAGACCACACTGGCCAGGATTCTGGCAAAGTGTCTGAACTGCACCGACAAGGGCGAGGGTGACGACGGCGTGACGTCGACCCCCTGTGGGCGCTGTGATAGCTGTCAGTCCATCGATCAGGGGCGTTTTGTCGACCTGATCGAGGTCGACGCCGCTTCACGAACCAAGGTGGAAGACACCCGTGAGCTGCTCGACAATGTCCAGTACGCGCCGACTCAGGGCCGCTACAAGGTGTACCTCATCGACGAGGTGCACATGCTGTCGACCAGCAGTTTCAACGCCCTGCTGAAGACCCTTGAGGAGCCGCCGCCCCACGTCAAGTTCCTGCTGGCCACCACCGATCCGCAGAAGCTTCCGCCGACGGTGCTGTCACGCTGTCTGCAATTTACCCTGAAGCACATGCCTCCTGAGCGCATCGTTGGCCATCTGTCGAAGGTGCTGGAGGCGGAGCAGGTACCTTACGAGGAATCCGCGCTGTGGCTCTTGGGCAAGGCTGCCGCGGGCTCCATGCGTGACGCCATGAGCCTGACGGACCAGTCGATCGCCTTTGGCCAGGGCGAGGTGCGTCATGCTGACGTGGCGGCCATGCTCGGAACGCTGGATCATCGTCATGTGCTGGCGCTGATCGAAGCGCTGGCCGAGGTCGATGCGGCAAGGGTGCTGCGCGAGGTGGCGAGCCTGGCTGAGCAGGGCCCTGATTTTGGTGCCGTGCTCGATGACTTGACCTCGGTGATGCATCGCCTGGCGATCGGTCAGATGGTGCCGTCGGCGCTGGATAATGGCCACGGTGATCGCGAAGCGTTGCTGGCACTTGCCGCGCAGTTTGCGGCTGAAGATATCCAGCTGTACTACCAGATCGGCGTGCAGGGGCGGGCGGACATGGCTCATGCACCGGACGCCCGCACCGCACTGGAAATGACGCTGCTGCGGATGCTGGCCTTTCGTCCTCAGGGCGTGCCGCGACCTGCCAAGACACCGTTGCCGATGCGCGGGGAGCCCGAGCAGCCCCAGCCAGCAAGGGCCGAGCAGCCTCCACAGTCTGAACCCGAGCAGCCATCGTCTTACGAGGAGCCTTCGGCAGGCTCAGCGCAGGTCGCTGCTTCCATGGATGCTCCGCCCCCCGGTCCGAGTGAGCCGAGTGGGCCGAGCCAGCCGGTGGCCGATCATGAGCCGGCCACCGCTGCTGACAGCCTTCCGCCCTGGGAGGGCGGCGTTCCCGAGGACCCTACGTCGGGCGCTGATGCGCCCGCAGAAAGCCGAGAGCCCGCTGAGGCGCCCGCAGACAGCCGAGAGCCCACTGATGCGCCAGCAGATAGCGTAGCGATCGCAGAGGCGCTGCCTCAGGAGGGCATGGGTGCCGAGGGTCCCCACGAGCCCCAGGCGCCGATGCTAGACGTAAGCCCAGCCGCCCCCGCTGCCTCTGCCGAGGCGTTGGCAGTGTCCCAGGTCGATGCCGCGGCGGCGGAGGTCGTGGCAACGTCTGCTGGCGAGCTTGAGCAGGAAGGCGTGTCCGCCGCCGCCGCTGGCAGGCCGACGGACAGCAGTGGGGCCATCTCGGAGGTCGCTACAGAAGTCGCTAGCGAGTCGACGACAGAGGCCACTAATGAGGCCACGACAGAAGCCGAGGCTGAGGCGGTCACGACTGCGCCACTCGACGGGCAGCGACTGACCCACGCGCTGTGGCTGGAGCACTTCGACGATCTGGCCATTTCCGGGCTTACCAGGAACTTGGCGGCGCACTGCATCGTGGCCGGAGATGATGGCGAACGGCTGCACCTTCAGCTGGACCCGTCGCAATCTGCGATGAATGCCGACGTCCACCAGAATCGCATTCGTGATGCGCTGGAGGCCCTTGGCTATGCCCGTCGGCTGGAGGTCGACGTTGTCGAGCTGGATGGTCGCGTCGAGACTCCGCGCCAGATGGCCGAGCGCTTGGCTGCGGAACGCCATGCACAAGCGGTTGAGGCATTGAAGCGTGATCCCCATATTCAGCAGTTGCAGCAGACTTTTGGCGCCAGGCTGGTGGAGTCCACCGTGACTCCCGCTGGCGAGACGCGCAAGGCCCGGCGCTGATGACAGACATCGCCGCCGCATTGATCAGAATGTGTTCTTTGCTGGGCCCGGAATCTATTTCTGCCAGGTAACGTACCTGGCAAACGCTTTGCTAAACCGTGTCGTTTGAGAGGATCAGATCATGATGAAAGGTGGAATGGGCAACCTGATGAAGCAGGCCCAGGAAATGCAGGACAAGATGCAGCGTGTTCAGGAGGAGATCGCCAAGGCCGAGGTGCTGGGTGAAGCGGGTGCCGGCATGGTCAAGGTCACCATGAACGGCCGTCACGACGTCAGCAAGGTCGAGATTGACCCCTCCGTCATGGAAGAGGACAAGGAGCTGCTCGAGGACCTGCTGGCAGCGGCGGTCAATGACGCCGTTCGCAAGGTGGAAACCAGCTCCAAGGCCAAGATGGAAGAGGTGACATCTGGCCTCAACCTGCCGCCTGGTTTCAAGATGCCGTTCTGATTCGGCGTCCACCTGCGGCGTTCCGGGCCTTGGCGGGCCCGGACAATATCTGACTGGCGGGGGGCGCTTGCGGCCCCGCCCCGGACGAGACTGTCATGAGTTTTTCTCCCCTGGTCGAGCAACTGATGGACGCCCTGCGCGTGCTGCCCGGCGTCGGCCCCAAGACCGCCCAGCGCATGGCCATGCACCTGCTGGAACGCCAGCGTGAAGGCGGTAGACGCCTCGCTGAGGTGATGCTCGAGGCCGTGGAGCAGGTGGGCTACTGCCAGCGTTGTAGAACGCTGACGGAGGAGCCGCTTTGCGGTCTCTGCCAGAGCGCGCGGCGTGACGACAGCGTGCTGTGCGTGGTCGAGTCGCCCGCGGATATGCTCGCCATCGAGGAAGCTGGTGGCTTCCAGGGACGCTATTTCGTGCTGCACGGGCATCTGTCGCCGCTGGACGGGATCGGTCCGGAAGACATCGGTCTCGACCAGCTTGAGGCGCGCATGGATGAGGGGCTGGTCAAGGAAGTGGTGCTGGCAACCAACCCCACCGTGGAAGGCGAAGCAACGGCGCACTACATCGCCACTCAAATCAAGCGCCACGGTGCGCGCCTGTCTCGCCTGGCCTATGGTGTGCCCATGGGCGGCGAACTCGAGTACGTCGACGGGGGAACCCTGAGCCGTGCCTTTTCTGGCCGCCTGCCTTTCGATAGCGAATGACCTAGGCCCGTGCCGTTGACTGAAATGGAAGCCTGAATGCCTGTTACCCCCGATATTCGATGGATCGATAACGACGTCGCACTTGATGAGGCCTGCAAGGCCCTGTCCCAGGCGCCTGTACTGGCGCTGGATACAGAGTTCTTCAGGGAGAAGACCTTTCATCCGGTGCCAGCACTGATTCAGATCTATGGCGGCGAGGCCACCTACCTGATCGACCCGTTGGAAGTAGCCTGCAGCGACGCCTGTCGCGAGTTGCTGACCAATGACGCCTTGAAGCTGTTGCACGCCTGTAGCGAGGATCTTGAGGTGTTTGCCCATTGGGCGGGTGTGGCACCGACGCCACTGGTCGATACCCAGGTCGCTCAGGGCCTGCTGGGTGAAGACGCCGCCATGGGGTATCAACGTCTGGTGGAGTTCTGGGTGGGCGAGACCCTGCCCAAGGAAGAAACCCGTTCCAACTGGCTCGAACGCCCGCTGAGCGACGCACAGTTGAGCTATGCCGCCCTTGACGTGGTCTACCTGTTGATGGTCTGGCAACTGCAGCGAGAGTCTCTTGAACGGCACGGGCGTCTGGAGTGGGTGCTCGAAGACTGCGCCGATCTGGTAGCCCAGTCGGAGCGCTCCAGCGACAGCGATGGCCAGTGGTATCTGCGTCATCGCCAGCTGTGGCGCCTGGCGCCGCGCCAAGTGGAGGCGTATCGCCTGATGACCACCTGGCGCGAGGGGGAGGCGCGGGCGCGAAATCTGCCGCGCAACTGGATTGTGCAGGATCGCGTGCTCTACGCTATTGCAGAGAAACTGCCGGCCAACCGCCATGAGCTGTCCCGCGTCGAGGGCGTCAAGCCTCCACTGATCAAGCGCGAGGGCGATGTGTTGCTGGCGCTGGTCAAGCAAGCCGCCCACGCCGATGCGGCAGCGTTGGCGCCGGTGCCACTGGCGCCAACGCTGCCACCCTTCAAGGCACGCATGAAGGCGTTGAAGAAGGTGGTCAATGGCGAAGCGGAGTCCCTTGGGGTGGCCCCTGAGGTGCTGCTGCGGCGCCGAGAGCTTGAAGCGCTGGTGACGGCCAGCATGCGCAATGCGCCGTTACCGCTGGCTTCCGGCTGGCGCGGTGAGCGACTCAACCCAGGCCTGCAGGCCGCCCTGGGCGACCTGGCCCAGGCGGGGTGACATAAGCGGGCTGGCATACCCCGGCTGACGGGGGGCGCCGCCTGCTGCCCTCCTCTGACAGGGATGCCCCCAACCACACCCGTGACAGGGCCCATCAGGGCCCGATGAGACAGCCATGACGACAATGCAAGGCAAGCTGCTGTGCGAAGTGTTCAAGAGTTCGCGCAAGGAAGAGATGTATCTTTACGTGGACAAGCGCCAGGGGCTTGAGCGGATACCGGAACCGCTGCTGGAGCGCTTTGGTGCGCCGGTATCGGTGATGACGATGATCCTGACCCCTGAGAAGATGCTGGCACGTACCAGCGGCGCCGACGTGATGGCGGCGATCGAGGAGAAGGGGTTCTACCTGCAGATGCCGCCGGCCAAGGACGAGTATCTGCTGGACCTGTACCGCACGCCCACGGAAGCTCGCTATTAAACGATTACCTCCAGAGGGAGGAAGACAGAGGTCGGTTTGGAAACATCGCTGAGAGAGCGCTTCTGGGAGCGTTATTCATTGCATGAGCTCAACCCCCAGGAGTGGGAGGCGCTGTGCGATGGCTGTGGCCAATGCTGCCTGCGCAAGCTCGAGGATGAGGACACCGGTGACCTGGCGATACTGGGGCTCGCCTGCCGTCTGCTCGATGTCCACAGCTGTCGCTGCAGCGACTATGAAAACCGCTTCGCCAAGGTGCCAGACTGTACGCAGCTCACCCCGGAGCTGGCCCACCAGTTCACATGGCTGCCGCACTCATGTGCCTACCGGAGGCTGGCCGAAGGGCGCAAGCTGGCAGGCTGGCACCACCTGATCTGTGGAGATCGCGAACGGGTGCACCGCAAGGGCATCAGCGTGCGCAGCTTCGCCATTTCCGAGACCGAGGTCGACGAAGCCGACTTCGAGGATCACATTATCGCGGTGATCCCCGTGGACGGTTGATCGCCAGCCTGACGGGGCTGAGGGCTATGTGTTGGTCTCTGTGCTCTCGGCCTGGGTCTCATCAGTCCCGTTTTCTTCCGCCGCTGACGTGTCATCTGGGTCCGTATCCTCGTCGTCAGAGGTCGTCATGGCCTCCATCTCGCCTTCCATGGACCCCGTGATCTCGGCGTCGCCATCGAACAGTGGACGCGCGTCCTCGAGGCTACCGAAGTCTGCGATGAGGGTCTCGCCGGCAGGGTCAGCGGTCGCTTGTTCGTCTTGGGTCTCGACGTAGCTGTTGCCGTCAAAACGCAGGCGAACGGTCTGGGCAGGCTCATCGGCGGCGACATGGCGCCGGACCAGCAGGTCCTGCCAGCCTTCGTGGGCGGCGTCGCCCAGTTGAATGGGAGGTTGGGTGGTGGGCTGGGCGCTGATGACGCGATAGGTGTCCCCCTGGGCCTCAAGGATCAGCGTGTCACAGCCGCCGGTGCCACAGACCATGGGACCCACGACGTGGACGATGGCTTCTTCCCGGCCATCATCGTTGAGGTCGCTCCAGCCAATCAGGTAGCGCACCTCGCCGAGCTGCGGGTCGAAGTTGGCCTTGAGCGAGTCCTCGAGGGCGGCGCGACGCGCATCCCCTGACAGCGCCGGTTCAGCATCGTCAGCGCCTTGTTCCGCGGTGTCGTTGGCGGCAGAACTGGCGGCAGCGCCGTCGGCCGCAGCACTGTCGCTGTGCGTCGCCGCACTGTCCTGGCCGTCCGTGTCACTGTCATCGGAGCAACCGGTCAGTGCAGTGCCGAGCCAAAGGGCGGCGGTGAGGGCGAGCATGGGTTTGGCGTTCATGAAAATCCTTGTCATTTCAGTGGCCGCACGCGGCGGCCAGTGGGTATTCCGTCCTACTACCATATCAGCGCGCAGATCAGCGCGCAGGGGTGTCTGTCGTGGGCGCGGGTGAGTCGCCTTCGTCGGCCAGCCCCAACGCCCAGAGGATGAACGCATCCTGCTGCGCCCCATCGCGCCAAGCCTTGAAGCGGCCGGATGCGCCGCCATGTCCGGAGTCCATATCCGTCTTCAGTAGTGTCACCCGGTTCGACAGGGCGGAGCTGGCGATGTTCGCCAGGCTAAGCCGTGCGTACAGCTTGGCGGGCTCCCAGTAGGGCACCCGGCTATCGTGCCAGCTGCCTTGCAGGAACACCGGTGGCCAGGTGTCTTCCTGCAGGTTGTCGAGGGGCGAGTAACTGCCGATACGGCGGGCATCGGCGGCATGATTGGGGTTGCCCCACTCGGTATATTCGGCGGTGGTCAGCGGTAGGTCGGGGTTTTCCATGGTGCGTAGAACATCCACGAAAGGCACGTCGAGTACCGCTGCGCAGAAGGCCTGGGGCGATTGGTTGAGGCTGGCCCCGACCAGCAGGCCACCGGCGCTGGCGCCGTAGGCGACGATCCGGTCCGGGGCCGATTGGCCGGCGTCGACCAGGGCATCCCGAGCGGCCAGGAAATCCTCGAAGCTGTTGGGTTTGTGCTCCAGCTTTCCGGCCAGGTACCAGGGCTCCCCCCGCTCGCCGCCGCCACGCACATGGGCCACCGCAAAGGCGACACCGCGGGCCAGCAACTCAAGGCGAGCCACCGAGAACCAGGGATCCAGCGCTTCACCGTAGGCCCCATAGCCGTAAAGCAGAGTGGGTAGCGCCTGATCTGCCAAGTCCTTGCGACAGACCACGGATACCGGCACCTGCTCCCCATCATGGGAGACCGCCCATAGCCTTCGACAGCTCAGGTCTTCGGGCATCAGGTCACCGTGCAGCGGCTGACGCTTGAGCAGCTGTCGCTGGCCACTGTCCAGGTCCAGTGACCACCAGCTGGACGGGCTGCAAAAGGACTCTTCGCGCAGACGCAGCACGCGGTCATCGAAATGCGGGCTATCCCCCAGGTTGAGGCTGAGGGGACCTGGCGAGCAGGGCAGCGCTGCGTCCAGCGTCAACCGGTGGTCGCCATCGAACTCAAGGCGGCGCAGCCTGACTTGGGCCTCTCGGTGGTCACGTTCGGCCACGACCAGTCCCCAGGCGTAGGCGTCGATGCCTTCCAGCGTGCTGTTCTCGCGGTGACCGATCACCACCTGGCGCGACCCGGGGCGATGCTCTTCTTCTACTTCCAGCTGAAAATGCTTGGCGCCTTGGTTATGCAGGATATAGAAGTAGCCGGGTCGATGATCGATGGCATATTCGACCCCGGTTTCCCGCACCTGGTAGCAGCGGGGCGCAACATGGGGCGTGTGAGCGGGGACCACATGGGTCTCGCTGGTGTCCTTGGAGGCCGCTTCTATGGTCAGCCAGGCGCGGGAACGCGTCTTGCCAAGTCCGATCCAGAACTCGGGGTCGTCCTCGCGCAGCACGAGCTGCTCCTGCTCCACCGACGCTGTCGCGTCAGCGGTATTCAGCGCAAGGCGCAGCCGCCAGGCACTGTCGGGTCGCTGGGTGGCATCGTAGCGAGTGAACAGCAGAGTGCAGTGGTCTTCCGCCCAGCACAGCTCCGGACCGATATCGTCCAGCAAGGGGATGGCCTGCCCGTTCGGCAGGCGCTTGATGAACAGGCGATACGTCTCGTCACCCTGGGTGTCTTCGGTCCAAGCCAGCCACTCTTCATTCGGCGACAGAGCCATGTCACCCAGCTCCAGGAAGGACTGCTCCCGAGCGCGTGCTTCCAGATCAAAGAACGTCTCGCGCTGATCGGGCGCGTCGTTGGGGTGGCGCCACCACACCGGGTAGTCGGCATCAGCGGCGGTCTCGCTCCACAGCGTGTAGTGATCCAGGCGGCTGGGTAGCCCGGTCACGGCAAGTTCGCGCCGGGCCAGGTGACCCGCATAGAGGCGCTCTACCAGCGGATCCAGGGGCCTGAACCACTGGTCCGTCTGTGTATTGGCGGCATCCAGAAATCCGCGTACCGCGGGCTCGTCTCTCTCCTCAAGCCAATGCCAGGCCGCGTCATCTTGACGAAGATAGGTAGTGGCGGGGGCAGCCTGTGGGGCGGCTGTTGCATTTGGCGGCTGTGCTTTCATGGTGCGAGATGTACCATACTCGGAACGAGTGTCGTCATGTGCGTTGATGTCGGGAAAAACGGCAATGATGTGAACGGATGACGGGGCAGGGAACCGACCCACCTGCGTGGCTGTCCCAGCGGTCTGGCGATCGGCCTCTGGTGCCAGGCTACCGGCCACGCTGGCATCGCGGTGTCATCTATGCAGTCTTTCCTTAACAGTTGATGGGAGCAAGTAATGTTGATTTCGGATTCCATGTCCACGCTGTGGTTGATCTACGCAGCATTGTCGCTGGTCGTACTGCTGACTGGCTACCTCGGACTGGCATTTTTACCGCGCATGCCAAGGCTGGTAGTGACCTGGGCCGTGGCGGGTGTGATGTGGATGCCGTCGGCATTTGACCTGCCCCTGGTGGAAGAAGGGCAGGTCTACAACGGTCAGGCTCCTGCCATCATGGTGGCCGCAGTTGCGTTCATGGATGGGCGTCAGGGCGTGATGCTGCCGGCGGCCACACGAGTGATCATCGGTGCTGCCATCGGTGCGGTGTTTGGCCTGGCGCTGTGGTGGGCCGGACGTCGCCGTCGCGTGCGCAAGGCAGCAGAGGCCGCCTCTCGCCAGCAGCAGCAAGAGGGCGGTCAAGAACAGCACGAACGTCAGGAGCCTGTATTGAGGTGAGCGGTCGGCGGCGATGGGCGCCATCGCCGTCTAGCGAGACTCGCCTCTCATCGCAACACGCTACCACGCCATGCTGCCGACTCCAGGAGCTGCCATGAAGAAGCCGAACCCCTCGATGTCCGTGCTGGTCGCCGGCTTGGTGGCCGGCGCCATGGCGTTCACGCTGGCGTCTTCGGTCATGGCGCAGGACGTGGGTGATGACGCCTGGACGGAGCAGCCTCCCGATGTGCGCGTCATCGTGGACGTCTCCGGCAGCATGAAGACCAATGATCCGAACAAACTCGCCGGCAGCGCGCTGGACATGTTGGTGGCCCTGCTGCCAGGGGGCGTCAATGCCGGGATCTGGACGTTTGGCCAGAGCGTCGATAATCCATTGCCCCCGGCTCGCGTGGACGCCCAGTGGCGCGAGCGCGCGCTGGCCTTGCCGCCTGCGCTGGAGCAGTACCAGCAGTACACCGACATTGAAGCGGCGCTGAGCACCGCCGCGGCCGCCGAAGCAGAAGGCTGGCGTCATCTGGTGCTGCTGACGGATGGGGTGATTGATCTGGCGCCGGGCAATGGCAGCAAGCCAGAGATCGATCTTGCCTCGCGTGCCCGCCTTGTCGACAGCGTGGTGCCCGCGCTGGCGGATCAGGGAGTGGCGATCCACGCCATCGCCTTTTCCGACGGGGCGGATGTGGCATTGGTGGAACGGCTGGCGCAGCGAACCGGCGGCCTGGCAGCGGTGGCAGAGACGCCGAACGCGCTGCTGGGGGCCTTCCTCGACATCGTCGAGCGTATTTTCCCGGTGGACCAGGTACCGCTGCAGGATCAGCGCTTCACCGTGGATGCCAGCGTCGACGACTTCTCCGCCTTGGTGTTTCACGAGCCCGGACAGGGCGAGGTGACGCTGGTGGCGCCGGATGGACGTCGCTATACCCGCGATACTGCCCCAGCGGGGGTCCGCTGGCAGCGGGAGCCCCGTTTCGATCTGATTCAGGTGCCTCGGCCCGAGCAGGGGGAGTGGCGCATCGAGGGCCCTGTGGCGGACGATTCTCGGGTGACGGTGAACAGTGACCGGCAGCTGGTGACCGGGGCACTCCCCGCGACGCTGTATTCGGGCTTCTCGGTGCCGCTCAGCGTTAGGGTGGAGCAGGGCGATGACGTGATGGTGCCGGAGGGGCTGCAGGTCACGGCGGAACTGACCGGCGAGGCCGTGGAAGGCTCCCATGTCGTCTCCCTGGTCAATCAGCAAGGCGTATTTCGCGCAGACCTGGCCGCGCCGGCAGGTGTCGGAGCCGCCCGCTTGGTGATCACCGCCGAGGCAGATGACTTTCATCGCCAGCGGGTTCAGGCCGTCAACGTGTTGCCCGCCATCGGGGTCGCTCTGGATCGGCAGCAGCGCAGCGTGTCGCTGGTCGCCGAGCATCCTCGCCTGGAGCATGGGAACACTCGCTTTGAGGCCGAGCTCACCGGGCAGCCGTTGGAGGTAAAGCCCGCCGGTGATCGTCGCTGGACGCTGCAGCTGCCCGAGCTTGAGGATGACGTGCGCCGGCCAATGCGTATCGTGGCAGTGGCAGAACTCGACGGTGATGAGACCCGTTGGGAGCTGCCGACGGTGTGGATCAATGCCGACGGTGAGGTCGGTATCGATCGTGCTCTGGCGGGACCCACCTTGAGCGGAGAACGTTTCGCGTCGGCCAGTGACGACACCGCCGCGCCTGCCCAGCAGGCCCCCCTGGCAGATCGCTTCGTGGCGTTGGTCAATGAAGGGCCGGAGCGACTGGTCCAGTGGTGGCGCGATGGGCGTCCTGGACTGGCCCCGGCGATGGAACAGGCCCGCAGCGATCCGCGCGTGCTGGCGTCGCTGGTCGTGGTGTTGGTGGTCTGCGTTGTACTGTATCTATGGCGACGCCGCAGGCAGCGTCAGCCCGAACGTGAATCAACAAGAGAAGAGCCGCATGTGTGAGCTTCTGGGCATGAGCGCCAATGTGCCCACCGACATCTGTTTCAGCTTTACCGGGTTTCTCCATCGCGGCGGTGGTACCGGGCCACATCGTGATGGTTGGGGCATCGCATTCTATGAAGAAGGCGGTTATCGCGAATTTCGCGATCCCCACCCCTCCGTGCATTCACGTATTGCCCGATTGATCTGCGAATACCCGATCAAGTCGCATATTGTGATCAGCCATATTCGTCAGGCCAACGTGGGGCAGGTAAAGCTCGCCAATACCCATCCCTTTGTGCGCGAAATGTGGGGGCAGCCTTGGTGCTATGCCCATAACGGGCAGTTGACGGACTGGCAGCAACTGGAGCTCGCCAGCTATCGACCGGTGGGCTCCACCGACAGCGAACATGCCTTCTGTCATTTATTGGGTGAGCTGCGTCGACACTACCCGGACCCACCCGAGGATCGCCGTGGGCTGTGGCAGACGCTTCATCAGCTTTGCGAGAAACTGCGTGGCCTTGGTGTGTTCAACCTGCTGCTGGCAGATGGGGAGTATCTGTATACCTTCTGCTCAACCAAGCTGGCGCACATTACCCGGCGCGCCCCGTTCGGCGAGGCGAATCTCTCCGATGCGGATATGGTGGTGAACTTCATTGAACATACGACCCCGAATGACGTGGTGTCGGTGCTGGCCACCGAGCCGCTGACCGACAATGAAAAGTGGACACGCATGCTGCCGGGCGAGCTGCTGGTGTGGCGTGACGGCGAAATCGTGGCGCGCTTTCTCAGCGAGCAGGACTCCGCAGAGCAAGGATAAACGTCGTTAATCTGCCTGGTTTTAAACGAAAGTTTGAATCGGTTGTATTACAGTTTGTTGCGATCCTGGGCTATGGTAGCCATAGTCAAGCAAGCGCTGAATCAGGCGCTGAAGTTCGATAATAAGCAGGAGGCCATGTCCTCCAGTGGAGAACGCCCATGAGTGAGAACGCCGCTGCATCTATCGTCCGGGGGGAGGCTCTGGAAGGGCTTGATGATTACCACTCGGTGATGGACATCTTCCATCGCTCCGTCAAGCGGTATGCCGACAAGGTGGCATTCTCATGCATGGGCAAGTCATTGACCTATGCGGAGCTGGATCGATTGTCCGGTGACTTTGCCGCCTGGTTGCAGAACGAGACCCAGCTGCAGCCCGGTGATCGCGTCGCCATTCAGCTGCCCAACCTGCTGCAGTTTCCGGTTGCCGTATTTGGTGCCATTCGCGCTGGCATGGTGGTGGTCAATACCAACCCGCTCTACACCGAGCGGGAGATGGCGCACCAGTTCAAGGATTCCGGCGCCAAGGCCATCCTGATCCTGGCGAACATGGCCGACAAGCTGGAAAAGGTGCTCGACAAGACCGATATCGAGCATGTTGTGATCACCGAGATTGGTGATCTGCACGACTTTCCCAAGCGACCTCTGATCAATTTCGTGGTCAAGTACGTCAAAAAGATGGTGCCTCGTTATTCGTTGCCCAAGGCGATCGGCCTGCGGCAGGTGCTCAAGCGCGGCGCAGCGCTCGAGCACGCGGAGGCGGACGGCAAGCTCGATGATATTGCCGCCCTGCAATACACCGGCGGCACGACGGGACTGGCGAAGGGGACCATGCTCACCCATCGCAATCTTGTGGCCAATATGCTGCAGGCCAAGCAGATCATCGGGACAGGGCTTGGGGAAGGTTGTGAGGTGGTCGTGGCGCCGTTGCCCGTCTATCACATCTACACCTTCACGGTGAACTGCCTGTTCATGCTGGAAGGGGGGAACCATTCCCTGCTGATCACCAATCCGCGTGACCTGGATAACTTCGTCAAGGAGCTCAAGAACACCCGCTTCACCGGGTTCGTGGGGCTCAATACCTTGTTCAACGCGCTGTGCAACCGCGACGACTTCAAGGCGCTGGACTTTTCCGACCTGCGCCTCACCATTTCCGGTGGCATGGCGCTGACCAAGGCGGTGGCCAAGCGCTGGGAAGAGGTGACCGGCTGCCCGGTGGCCGAAGGCTACGGCTTGACCGAGACATCGCCGATTGTCAGCTTCAATCCGGTCGAGGCGATTCAGCTGGGGACGATTGGCCGTCCTGTCGCGGGTACCGAGCTCAAGCTGTGCAACCCCGATGGGGGTGAGCCACAGCCGGGTGAACCGGGAGAGCTGTGCGTGCGAGGGCCTCAGGTGATGAAGGGGTACTGGCAACGTGACGACGAGACCGCCAAGGTGATCGATGCCGACGGCTTCTTTCACACCGGCGATATCGCGGTGATTCAAGATGATGGCTACGTGCGTATCGTCGACCGCAAGAAAGACATGATCCTGGTGTCAGGCTTTAACGTGTACCCCAACGAGATCGAAGACGTGGTGGCGGCGCACCCCAAGGTGGTAGAGTCCTGCGCCGTCGGGGTGCCCGACGAGACCAACGGCGAGGTGATCAAGCTGTTCGTGGTGGCCAAGGACAGCTCGCTGACCACCGAGGAGCTGCGTAGCTGGTGCAAGAAGGAGCTGACCGCCTACAAGGTGCCCAAGCTGGTGGAGTTCCGTGATGAGCTGCCCAAGACCAACGTCGGCAAGGTGTTGAGGCGCCAGCTGCGCGATGAAGGAAGGGGTGGCGAAGCCGCGTGACCCTCGCTGCGGGGTTGGCAGCGGCCGCTTGAGCGTTACAATAGTGTGTTTTGCGCGCCCTTTGCGGCGACGCCTCCTCCAAGGGATGGCGTTGTCTCGCGAAGGGCGCCGTCGTCCTGACCGGAGCGACGCTCACGCCCACCTGGAGCCTGCGACCCTATCGTGTGTAGTTCGACGTCCACTTCCCCGCAAGATACCACTGCCGCCGCGCGACTCGAACGCCTGAACTCAGGCCTCGATGAGGTGATGCTGCGCGACCGGCCCGTGTTGACCAAGCGACTGTCTGGCCTGGCGCGTCGCCTGCGCGACGACAAACCCATTGACCGCGGCCTAGGGGAGCTGGAAGCCCAATGGCAGCGCTCCAACCGCACCCTGCAGCAGCGCCGCGAGCGTCCAGTGACGCTGGAGTATCCCGAAGCACTTCCCGTCGCCGAGCGTCGGCAGGACATTCTGGAGGCGCTGGCCTCGCATCAGGTAGTGGTAGTGGCGGGCGAGACCGGCTCTGGCAAGACGACCCAGCTGCCCAAGCTGTGTCTTGAGCTGGGCCTCGGTCGTCGAGGTTTGATTGGACACACGCAGCCAAGGCGTCTGGCGGCGCGCTCCGTCGCCACGCGCCTGGCGGAAGAGCTCCAGGTGCCCGTCGGCGAGCAGGTAGGGTATCAGGTCCGCTTCACCGATCAGACCAACGATGACACCCTGGTCAAATTGATGACAGACGGGATTCTGCTGGCGGAAACCCGGCAGGATCCTGACCTGCTGCGCTACGACACGCTGATCATCGACGAGGCTCACGAACGTAGTCTCAACATCGACTTTCTGCTGGGGTATCTGAAGCGACTGCTGTCTCGCCGCAAGGACCTCAAGGTTATCATCACGTCGGCCACCATCGACGTGGAGCGTTTCAGCCAGCATTTTGCGACTCGTCACGCCGACGGCTCTGTCCAGCCTGCCCCTGTGGTGGAAGTATCGGGGCGTACCTACCCGGTGGAAGTCCGCTATCGCCCCTTGATCAGGGACGCCGAGGACGAAGAAGACCGGTCTCTCAGCGAAGGCATACTCCACGCGGTGGAGGAGATTGAAGCCATCGAGCGGGAAAAGCGCTGGTTTCATGGACCGCGAGATATTCTGGTGTTTCTGCCGGGAGAGCGTGAGATCCGCGAAACCGCCGATGTGCTCAGGCGTGCCGACCTCAAGAGCACCGAGGTCTTGCCGCTTTACGCCCGCCTTTCCAATGCTGAACAGAATCGCGTATTTGCGCCCCACGGTGGACGCCGCATCGTGCTGGCCACCAACGTGGCAGAGACGTCGCTGACGGTGCCAGGCATTCGCTACGTCGTTGATCCGGGCCTTGTGCGAATCAGCCGCTACAGCTACCGCGCCAAGATTCAGCGCCTGCCGGTAGAGGCCGTCAGCCAGGCCAGTGCCAATCAGCGAATGGGGCGTTGCGGGCGCGTCGCGGAAGGCGTCTGTATTCGGCTGTATGACGAAGAAGATTTTCTGGCGCGCCCGGAATTCACGGACCCTGAGATTCGCCGTACCAATCTGGCGTCGGTCATCCTGTCGATGCTGTCGCTCAAGCTGGGTGACATCCAGGCGTTTCCGTTCGTCGATCCGCCCGATTCACGTTTTGTCACCGATGGCTTCAAGTTGCTGTTCGAACTGGGCGCGGTCGATGACAAGGGGCGGCTGACGCCGATCGGTCGGCGCCTGGCGCGACTCCCCATCGACCCCCGCCTTGCACGGATGGTGCTGGCAGGCGACGAGCATGGCAGCCTGCGGGAGGTGCTGGTGGTGGTCTCCGCGCTGGCGGTGCAGGACCCGCGTGACCGGCCCGCGGACAAGCGTGAAGCGGCGGACCAGGCACATCGGCGCTGGCAGGATCCGGAGTCGGACTTTGTGGCTCTGCTCAACCTCTGGCAAGGGTTCGAGGCCGCTCGGGACGAGCTGTCCGGGAATCGCCTGCGCCGGTGGTGTCGCGATCATTACTTGAATTACCTGCGCCTGCGGGAATGGCATGACACCTTCCGTCAGCTGCGCCAACTTCTGCGTGACATGGATATTCAGGTGCCACCGCCGCGACAGCAGCTACCGGCCGAGTCCGATGAGGCAGACCAGCGCGAGCATGAAGCTCAACGCGCGCAGACCGTTGCCATGCACAAGGCGCTGTTGACGGGACTGCTCAGTCACCTGGGGACGCTGAACGAAAACCGGGAATACCTGGGCGCGCGTAATCGCAAGTTCATGATCCATCCCGCATCGGGGCTTTCCAAGAAGACCCCGAAATGGGTCATGGCGGTGGAATTGGTGGAAACCTCCAGGCTGTTTGCCAGAACCGTGGCCAAGGTGGATCCCCAGTGGATAGAGCCGCTGGCAGGTCATCTGGTCAAGCGCAGCTACAGCGAGCCTCACTGGGAAATGAAACGTGCTCAGGTGGTCGCCTTTGAGCAGGTCACACTGTTTGGCCTGCCCATCGTCAGTCGTCGCAAGGTGCACTACGGCCCCATCGCCCCGGCCGAGAGTCGCGAGCTGTTCATTCGCCGCGCGCTGGTCGAAGGTGAGTTTCGCACCAAGGGCAGTTTCTTTGCGCATAACCGTGCCTTGATCGACGAGGTCGAGGATCTGGAAGATCGCGCCCGGCGGCGAGACATTCTGGTCGACGAAGAGCAGCTGTTTGACTTCTACGACGCGCGTCTGCCCGAGGATATCGTCAACGGCAAGGGGTTCGAGGCCTGGCGACGCAAGGCGGAGCGTGATGACCCGCAGCTGTTGAAGTTCGACCGACAGGCGTTGCTGGCCAGGGACGCCTTGGATGTGACCGGCGAGGCCTATCCGGATGAGCTGGTCATCGAGGGCGTGCGCTATCCCTTGAGCTACCATTTTGCTCCTGGTGCCAAGGACGACGGCGTGACCATGACCGTGCCTGCGGCGATGCTGTCCCAACTGGATCCGGCGCGACTGGAATGGCTCGTGCCAGGCCTGTTGCGCGACAAGTGCATTGCGTTGCTGAAGTCGCTGCCCAAGTCGATTCGCCGTCAGGTCGTGCCGATTCCGGATTGGGTCGACGCTGCCCTGGAGGCGCTGGTACCCGGTCAGGGGAGTCTGACCGAGGCGCTTGCGGAGTTCTTGCGGGTCAAGACAGGGGTGCGCCTGACCCCGGATGATTGGCGCTGGGACCAGCTTGAGGATCATCTGGTCATGAATCTCAAGGTGGTGGACCACGCTGGCAAGGAACTGGGGCAGGGCAGAGACCTGCGCGCGCTGGAGCGCCGTTTTGAGCAAGCTGCCAGCGAGGGCGCCAGGGCATTGGCCAAGAGTGTAGAAGAACAGGTCGAACTCACGACCTTTCCCCGCGATGCACTCAGTGAGTCACGGGTGACCCAGCAGGCGGGTATTCGGGTTGAGGCCTTTCCGGCGCTGGTGCCTGGGGCAGAGGGCCTGAGGCTTGAGCTGTTCGACCATCCTGACAAGGCGCGAGCAGCCCATCGCCTCGGCGTGGTCAAGGCCGCCATGGACCTGTGCCCATCGCTGGTCAGGGCCATCGAGCGGACTCAAGGGCTTTCAACTTGTGCTCTACTGTTCGCCAAGGTAGGCAGCAAGCGCGCACTGACGGAAGATGTGGTGACGGCGGTGTTTGCCCAGGTGGTGGCGGTAGATCCACTGCCTCGCAGTGCGGCCGCGCTGGAACAGCGCATCGCCGCTGTCGAGCAGGACATGCTACCCCGTGCCGAGAGCATGGTGGCGGTGCTGGAGCGAGCGCTCAAGGGCCATCTGGCAGTGACCAAGGCGTTGAAGGGCAATCTCAGCCTCTCGCTGGCACTGGTATACAGTGATCTCAAGGCACAGATGCAGCGCCTGGTGCATCCTGGGTTCGTCACGGCGGCAGGACCATGGCTGGAGGCGTATCCGCGCTATATGGAGGCGGCTCTGGTACGTCTGGAGAAGGCCCCAAGGGAGCGTTCTCGGGATCAGATGCTGATGCAGGTGGTGCAGGACTTCGAAGCGAAACTGGACGCCAGGCGTCAGGCGGACAAGCGCGGCGATGTCGAAGATCCTGCGTTGGTGGAATTCCGCTGGTGGATCGAGGAACTGAGGGTGTCGCTGTTTGCCCAGCAACTCGGTACCGCCATGCCAGTCTCAGAAAAACGCCTGGCGAAGCGCTGGGCAGAGCTGACAGGTCGGGCCTGATTCGGTCCGACATGAGCGCCAGCTCGAGTAGTGAGCCAATGACGTTGCTTCGTGCAGGCGTTGGCCGCAACGAGGGAGCGTGACGTGAATCTAAGCGGTCGTTGATAGGCCGCGACAGCAAGGTGGCATGCAAGCTGCCCGATGAAGGAGAAAGGCATGACCCCAGCGAAGGTGCTGATTACCGGCAGCGGACTCTATACGCCGCCAAATGCCATCGATAACGATGCGCTGGTGGCGTCGTACAACGCCTGGGTGGATGCCGAGAATGCGCGCCAGCAAGCCGCTATCGACGCCGGAGAGCGGGAGCCGCTTGCCCATTCAAGCAGCGAGTTCATCGTCAAGGCGTCCGGTATCCAAAGCCGCTATGTGCTCGATGCCGAGGGCATCCTGAATCCCGAACGGATGCGTCCCCAGCTGGACGAGCGTGCCAATGACGCCCCGGGTATCCAGTGCGAGATGGCCCTTGCGGCGTCCCGTCAGGCGCTGGATAGCGCGGGTGTCGCAGCGGCGGATATCGATCTGGTGATTGTGGCCTGTTCGAACCTTGAGCGCGCTTACCCCGCGGTGGCGGTGGAGCTGCAGCAGGCGCTAGGTGCAGGAGGGTACGCGTTCGACATGAACGTTGCCTGTTCGTCAGCGACCTTCGCCATCGACAATGCCGTCAATGCCATCCGCGGCGGGGGCGTACGGCGCGCACTGGTCGTCAACCCCGAGGTGTGCTCCGCCCATCTCAACTTCCGCGATCGCGACAGCCACTTCATCTTTGGCGATGCCTGCACCGCGCTGGTCCTGGAGAGTGAGGACGTGGCAACCGCTGCGTCCTCCTTCGAGGTGGTCGGTACCCGGCTGCTGACGCGGTTCTCCAATGCGATTCGCAACAATGCGGGTTTCCTCAATCGGGTGACCGACAGCGATCCGCTGGCGGTGGACAAGCTGTTCGTGCAGGAGGGGCGTCGAGTGTTCAAGGACGTCTGCCCGATGGTCGCCGAACTGATTCGAGATCACCTGTCCAGCCTGCAGATCACGCCCTCGTCGGTGTCACGGCTATGGCTGCATCAGGCCAACCGCCATATGAATGATCTCATCGCACGGCGTGTCCTTGGCCACGAGCCTGAGTTGGATCAAGCGCCGATCATCCTTGATCGTTACGCTAATACAAGCTCTGCTGGTTCGGTCATCGCTTTCCATTTGCATCATCAGGATCTCGAACCGGGTGCCTTCGGGGTGGTGTGTTCCTTCGGCGCGGGCTACAGTGCGGGCTGCGTCGTGATTCGACGACGCTGAGACAAGCCCTTGCCAGGACGGCAACGGTGGAGTGCCGCGGCGACCACCTAGCCCCGATGGCGGTCGCCAACCCCTGGATCCGATGGCGGACGCCGGTAGCGGTCCAGGTGGCTGGTCACAGGGCCCGTAGCGCGACAGTAGAAGACGCAGGGAAACAATAATCGGTAGTGTGCCTCGACGACACGGCATGCTACGGGTGAATGGCAAGCCTGTCTGGCGATGCCACATGCTGTAGGAGGGTTCGCCAGGTCAGGCGGTGATGTCGAGCGCTGGCGCCCTCAAAGTGATGATGGTGACATGGACAGGCAATGGAGGCAGTCGAAAATGAACGCTAATGAATGCGGTGTCCTGAGTAAAAGTGCGCCGAAGGGCGTTGTGGTACTGGCAGCCGCACTGGCGGTCAGTGGATGCGCCAGCAGCGGTGTGAATAGTGAGCCTAACCCGGCGGATCCCTGGGAAGGCTTCAACCGCCGCGTGTTTGCCTTCAATGATGTTCTGGATCGGTATGCGCTGAAGCCGGCTGCTCAGGGCTATCGCTATATCACCCCGGACCCGCTGGAGCGGGGGGTGAGCAACTTCTTCGACAACCTCGGTGAAGTGCGCACGGTGCTCAACAGCCTGCTGCAAGGCAAGCCCGCCAATGCCGGCAATTCCAGCATGCGGTTCTTGATGAACACCACCTTTGGCCTCGGTGGCCTGCTCGACCCCGCCAGCCATGCCGGCTTTACGGCCGATACCGAAGACTTCGGCCAGACACTGGCGGCCTGGGGTGTCGGCGAGGGGCCTTACGTGGTGCTGCCGTTCCTTGGACCAAGCACGGTGCGTGACACGGCAGCGCTGCCGGTGGACTGGTATTCGTATCCGCTGACCTATGTGGAAGACGACACCGTGCGCTATTCGCTGCGCGGGCTCGAGCTACTGGACGCCAGGGCGCAGCTGCTTGACCAGGAAGACCTGATTCGTGGCGACCGGTACAGCTTCATTCGAGATGCCTGGCTGCAGCGCCGCATGTTCGAGGTCAATGATGGCCAGCTGGGTGAGGACAACTTCATCAACGATGATTTTGACTACGACGAAGATGCGTTCGCCGAGTAAGGCCGCGTGACCATGCTAGCTGCCAAGCCCCTGATCGGTGTCATCGACCATCCGGGCCGTCATCGCGACGCCCTGGTGGATGCCATTGCACGAGATGGCCTGGCGGTGTTCGCCGCGGCGAGTGCAGCAGAGCTGCCTGAGACGACGGCACTGGTGGTGGCCCACTCGCTGGCGGTGCCGAGTCGCGAGTGGATGACCCTGGCCGAGCGCTGGCCGACTCTGGTGGTGAGCGAAGATCGTCGCGACGACGATCTGCTGAAGGCGGTGGATGCCGGACTGATCGATTACGTGATCGAGCCCCTGCGTCACGCTCACTTGCTGCGGCGCATGATACGTCGGGTGGTCGATGTCAATCGCCTGGCCCGAGAGCGCGAGCAGGACCGGCTGCGTCTGGAAGAGCTCAATGAAAGCCTGGAGACGCACCTGGCCATGCTGCGGCTGGATCAGCAGGCGGGGGGGCAGATTCAGCGGCGAATGCTGCCCGTGCGTCCACAGCAGCTCGGCAGGGTGGGGTGTGACTACTGGTTGGCACCATCGCTTTATCTGTCCGGCGACTTTCTGGATATCCAGGCGTACAATGAGCGGTATACGTTATTCTACTTTGCCGACGTGTCGGGTCACGGTGCTTCTTCCGCCTTTGTCACGGTGTTGCTCAAGTACCTGTTCAACCGATGGCAAGGCGAGTGGAACGGAGAGGCCCCAGAGGCCTTGCCGCCGAGGTGGCTGGCGCAACTGAATCGGGAACTGCTGGATACCGGGATCGGCAAGCATGCCACCCTGTTTGTCGGCGTTATCGACCAGCAGAAGCGTTATCTACACTATTCATTGGGGGCCCAGCTGCCGATGCCATTGCTGAAAACGAGCGAAGGTGTGGTGACGCTGGAAGGAGAAGGCATGCCAGTCGGGCTGTTTCCTGACGTGTGCTACCCGACGCTTGGCTGTGACCTGCCGAGCGATTTTTCTCTATGGTTGTGTTCTGACGGCGTGCTGGAGTGTTTGCCGGGGGCTAGCCTGGAGGCGAGATTGGACGAATTGCAGCAGCGGGTCGCCAGCAGCGATTCATTGGATACGCTGCGACGAGGCTTGGCCTTGGGCACCTTGTCCAGTGATGAAGAAGCGCTCGCCGACCCCACCTCGGGTCGCGAAGAGCTGCCTGACGACTTGACGATCATGTTGGTGAGCGGGTTTGGCGATGAAAGTGCATGAAGGCCGCCTGAAGGCAGCATTTGATTCTGGTGTGTTCGTGCTCAAGCTGTGTGGCGATGTCCGCCTCACGCTGTGCGCAACACTGGACCATCAAGCCCAGCAACTGGCACAGACGCCGGGGCTGACGGCTGTCATGATTGATCTGCGGGATGCGAGCAATGTGGACTCCACGGCGCTGGGCTTTCTCGCCAAGGTCGCCATGGCCCTGCGGGGCAAGCTCGAACAGTCTCCGACCATCGTGGCCGACAACCCTGACGTCAAGCGCATGTTGGAGGTGATGGGGTTCGGCAGCTTCTTTACCCTGGTCGAACGGCCCATTGCCGAAGTCGACGAATTGCAGGAATTGCCCGAGGTAGCGGCTGATGAAGAAGGGTTACGTCAGCGCATTCTCGAGGCCCATCGTATTCTGATGCGCATGAACGAACACAATCAGGAGCAATTTCAGCCCCTGGTGGAAATGCTCGAAGCGCAGAGCGAGAGCGCGCACAAGGCCTGATGTCGGCGCGTCAAAGGGTCGCCTGTTATTCGCAGGGCTGGTGTCACAGCCCCAGTGTCTAAACGTGAGTCTGGGGTGGTGTGTTGCCAATTGGCGTGCCCAGGGCGTCACGCAGCCCGGTTTGGTACCAGAACCAGAGCCAGAACCACAAGCGTTTCAGCGTTGACCTCGCGAGGGCGTAGCTCGACCTGCCGTGGGCCAACGCCCCGGACTATCGCTCATGTCCTTGAACGACCTCCGGAGCGTTGGCCACATACTGCCGGATCAGCTGCTGCGCAGGTCAGCAAGCAGGGTTTCCAGCTTGCGCTGATCGGCCATGAACTTGCGAATGCCCTCTGCCAGTTTTTCGGTGGCCATGGCGTCCTCGTTCATTGCCCAGCGGAAGTCGGCCTCGGACTGAGGTTCCGGCGGGCGGGTCTCGGCGTCACTGGCGGTCAGTCGACGAGGCAGGTCGCCTGATGCACTCTGCAGTTCTTCCAGCAGGTTGGGCGAGATCGTGAGGCGGTCACAGCCTGCCAGCGCCTTGACCTCATCGGTATTGCGGAAGCTGGCACCCATCACGATGGTGGAGTAGCCGTGCCCCTTGTAGTGGTCATAGATGCGCTTCACCGACTGAACGCCAGGATCGTTGTCGCCGGAGAAGTCGGCGTCGGGCTGCTGCGCCTTGTGCCAGTCCAGAATGCGGCCGACGAAGGGGGATATCAGGGTGACACCGGCGTCGGCGCAGGCTTGAGCCTGAGCGAAGCTGAACAGCAGGGTCAGGTTGGTTCGAATGCCTTCGCGCTCGAGTACCTTGGCGGCACGAATGCCTTCCCAGGTCGATGCTACCTTGATCAAGATGCGCTCGGCGCCGACACCGTGGCGGCCATAGCGTTCGATCAGAGAGTGAGCGCGCGCCAGGGTCGCATCGGTGTCGAACGACAGCCGTGCGCTGACCTCGGTAGACACATAACCGGGTACCAGCTCACTGATTTCACTGCCGATTTCGACCGCCACCGCATCCAGGGCGTCGTCAATGTCGTTGGCTTCCTTGGCAATCGCGGCCAGACGTGCGCGTCGGTCGTCGTGGCCGGCGGCCTGCAGGATGAGCGAAGGGTTGGTGGTGGCGTCGGTGGGCTGGAAGCGACGGATGGCGTCCAGGTCCCCGGTGTCAGCGACCACGGTGGTCATCGCTTTCAGTTGATCGAGCAGATTATCTGCCATGCAGCTCTTCTCCAATGTCAGAAGGTGTCGGTGGGCTGGGGTTACTGTATCAAGCGGAGGAGATTGACAACAGCCGCGAGCGCTGCCGAGCGCGAGGGAGTGAGGCCGTCGGCACATGGCCTGGCCCTGGTGCGACCCACCGGTCGTCGCTGCGGCATATGGGTTGTCCTGTCATCTATCATCGTCTGGCGACGGCGAAACGCCTCGTCGTCTAGACGTCTTTCTATTGTCATGGAGTGTCCGTGTCTTTGAATGCTCGACGAGTGGCGCTGCTGGTCGCCGCCAATACTGCACTTGCCCCCTTTGCGATCGATGCGTATCTGCCCGCCATGCCGGCGCTTGCAGAGACGGTCGGGGCCAGCGTTCACCATACCGAGCTGTCACTCAGCGTTTTCATGGTGGGCTTTGCCGTAGGTCAGCTGACCTGTGGGCCCCTGTCGGATCGGATCGGGCGAAAGCCGGTCTTGCTGGCAGGGCAGATCCTGTTTCTTATTGCCAGTCTGGTGATTGTCAGCGTCGATTCGCTGACCGAACTGCTGGTGTGGCGGTTCGTCCAGGCGCTGGGGGGAGGGGCGTGTGTGGTCAATTCCGCGGCGATCGTGCGGGATTGCTTCAGTGGCCGCGAAGCCGCCAAGGTGATGTCGACCATGGCCATGATTCTGATGCTGGCGCCTCTGGTAGCGCCCATGGTCGGCAGTCTGCTGTTGTATGTGGCGGACTGGTGGCTGATCTTTGTCTTCCTGGCCGTCTATGCCGCCTTCCTGATGTGGCTGTTGGGTGCCTTTCTGCCAGAGACTCGCCCAGTGGACGCGCCGGTGGCATCGCCACGGCAGGTGCTGCGCAACTATCTCAGTGTGCTGATCGATCGTCGGGCCATGGGCTACATCCTTGCTGTCGCGGCATCCTTTGCGGGAATCTTCGCCTTTGTGACGTCGTCGCCCTTCCTGTACATGGAACACTATGGGCTGTCGCCGGCAGCCTACCCCTTTGTGTTTGGAGCGAATGTCGTGATCATGGCGCTGTCGAATCGCGTCAATATCCGGCTGCTGCGCAGGCGCACCCCACAGCAGAATCTACGGCTGGGCCTGGCGATTCAGCTGGTCGCGGCCTGCGGCTTGATGGCCTTGGTCGCCACCGGGCTGGATTCGATCTACACGGTCGTGCCGCTGGTGATGACCTTTCTTGGGGTGGTCGGCCTTATTTCCCCCAACGCCATCTCCTCGCTGCTGGAGCGTTTCAGTCATATGAGTGCCACGGCCACGGCGCTGCTGGGCAGCATCCAGTTCAGCAGCGCCGCACTGTCCGGTGCCTTGGTCACGGCCTTTGAAATCGACTCGGCCTGGCCGATGGTCATCGCCATGGTCACGGTCGCCTTGATCGGGAATGTGGGGCTGCGTGTGCTGGCGGGACGGCCCCCCAAGCTCGATGAGGTGGTGTCGTGATCGATGCAGCATGGAGCTGCCTGCTGCAGTGGTGGGCGCTCAGTGAACTGACCTTTGGTACCTGGCTGTGGGTCGGCGGGGTGCTGGCACTCGGGTGTTTCGTACAGCGCACCACCGGGTTTGGCATGGCGGTGGTCGGGGCGCCACTGATACTGCTGAAGGCTCCCGCCATGGTGCCGGTGGTGCTGGTGGTCTACGGCTTTCTGGTGTCGTGCCTGGTGGTCAGGCGCTATCGTCGCGAAGTGGCGATGGGCGACATCTCCATGGCGCTGGTCGGCAAGGTGCCGGGCACCTTGCTGGGGGTGTGGTTGCTGTTGATCGCTCCCATGGCAACCCTTGAAGTCATGATCGCCGCCATCGTGCTGTTCGCCGTGCTGGTCACCCTGTTCAAGCTACGCCTGCCGGTCAACCGCAGCTCGCTGTTCGGTGCGGGATTTCTCTCGGGAATCTTTGGCGCCGTCGCGGCGATCGGAGGTCCTCCCATCGTCCTTTTGATGCATGGCATGCCGATGGATCGGTTGAGGGGCAACTTG
Organism: Halomonas sp. DP8Y7-3; assembly: GCF_019801675.1. Lineage (NCBI taxonomy): Bacteria > Pseudomonadati > Pseudomonadota > Gammaproteobacteria > Oceanospirillales > Halomonadaceae > Halomonas > Halomonas sp. DP8Y7-3. The sequence continues at coordinate 361,229 of NZ_JAHVIO010000014.1, read as the reverse complement.
GCGGCCTTCTTCCTGATATCGTCGCTGATGACGCTGGCAAGCCTTGCCGCCGTGGGCAAGGTGCCGCTGTGGTTGCTGGCGGTCAGCCTGAGCTTTCTGCCGATGGTGTTGGTGGGCCATGGGCTGGGGGCCGCGCTGGCGCCACGACTGCCGAGACGGCTGTTGCAAGGGGCATCCTTGACCCTATGCGCTGCGGCGGCGATTGGACTGCTGCTGAGCTGACCCCCTCTGTTCGCGCCGGCGACAACGCCGCCCGCTGCCGCAAGGCAGCGGGCGGCGTTTTTGTGGGGGAGGGCGGGGAAGTGTGGCGACCGGTGTCTCGGGAGTCGAAGGGAAATGTCAGCCGTTGGGACACGCCTGTCAGGTATTGCGTGGTAGGGCATATTGCGTTTCGAGGTGAGCTGTCATGAAGCTGTCATTTTTCTGCGGCATTGTGTGCATCGCGAAGGTTGACCATCTCATCATCAGGAGACTTCTCCATGAATCGCATCCTCAAGACCACCGCTATCGCTGCTGCCGTCATGGGCGTGGTGGGTGTCGCTCAGGCACGTGACCAGGTCCGCATCGTGGGCTCCAGCACTGTCTATCCGTTCGCCAGCTACGTGGCGGAAGAGTTCGGCGCGACTACCGACTTCCCGACGCCGGTCATCGAATCCACCGGTTCCGGTGGTGGTCTGAAGCTGTTCTGCTCCGGCGTGGGTGACGATACCCCGGATATCACCAACGCCTCGCGTCGCATGAAGACCTCCGAGTTCGAGACCTGTGAAGCCAACGGTGTGACCGACATCACCGAAGCCTTCATCGGCTATGACGGCATCGCCTTCGCCCAGTCCGCCCAGAATGACGCCATGGACGTGACTCGTGAGCAGATGTTCCTGGCCCTGGCCGCCAAGGTGCCGGTCGACGGTGAGCTGGTCGACAACCCCTATACCAAGTGGAGCGAGATCGACCCGTCCCTGCCGGATCGCGAGATCGCCGTCTACGGTCCGCCCACCACCTCCGGTACTCGCGATGCCTTCGCTGAGCTGGTAATGGAAGCGGTCTCCGAGGAAATGGACGCTTACGGTGGTGAGGGCTACACCGACATCCGTGCTGATGGCGCCTTCATCGACGCCGGCGAGAACGACAACCTGATCGTTCAGCGCCTGGCCGAGAACACAGCGGCCTTCGGCATCTTCGGCTACTCCTTCCTGGAAGAGAACGCCGACACCCTGATCGGCTCCAACATCGACGGTGTCGCACCGACCCCCGATGCCATCGGCAGCGGTGAGTACCCGGTGTCGCGCTCGCTGTTCTTCTACATCAAGAACCAGCACGCCGATGACGTGCCGGCCATGTACGAATACGCCAACACCTTCATGAGCGAGCAGATGGTCGGTGACATCGGCTACCTCAAGGGTATTGGCTTGATTCCGGCCCCTGAGGCGGATCGTGCAGAGGCTCGCAGCGTCGTCGAGAGCCAGACTAGCCTCGAGCTGGCCGACCTGAAGTAAGGGACCCGGGTCCCGATCACGCCGGCCGGCATCCTCGACAGGGTGTCGGCCGGTACACGTTCCAGCGAGTATGCGCTCGTTTTGGCACATAACTCCGAGAGACACCCATGCAGACCAATCAACTCCTGGCGATGTTCAGCGGCTCGCTGCTTCTGCTCGGTCTGATCGCCTACTTCCTGGCCCGCGGCAAGGCGGCCAGGGTCCGAGCCTCAGGCACCTCCATGTACGCCCAGCCGGATCAGTACGGCTGGTTCACCGTCATGTCCACGGCGGGTCCGGCTCTGGCGGTAGGCGCTGTCGGTAGCTTTGTCATGCTGCTCGTGGGCGCCGAGATTCCGCCGCTGCTGTTGCTGGCAGGTAGTCTGGTCGTTGCCTGCGCCGGTCTGGTGATCGGTGTCGCCATGGTGCGTCCCGACTTTCACGCGCGTCAGGCGATCGAGCGGGTGATCCGCTTCTTTCTGGCCGGCGCCGCACTGATCTCCATTTTCACGACCCTGGGGATCCTCTTGTCGATCGTCTTCGAGGCGATCCGTTTCTTCCAGATGCAGAGCTTCTGGGACTTCATTACCGGTACGACCTGGAATCCGGGCGCCAGCTTCCTGGCGGCGGCAGGTCGTGCAGAAGAAGGCGCCAGCGCCGCGCAGTTTGGTTCCGTGCCGCTGTTTGCCGGCACCTTCATGATTACCTTCATCGCCATGCTGGTGGCGATTCCCATCGGCCTGCTGGCTGCCATCTACATGGCCGAATATGCGCCGCCCAAGGTGCGTACCTTCGCCAAGCCGGTGCTGGAAGTCCTGGCCGGTATCCCCACGGTGGTGTACGGCTTCTTCGCTGCCATTACGGTGGCGCCGATCATCGTCGGGATCGCTGGCTTCTTCGGTGTAGAGGCGTCGTTCAACAACGCCCTGGCCCCGGGGATCGTCATGGGCATCATGATCATTCCGTTCATTTCCTCGCTGTCGGATGACGTCATCAACTCGGTCCCCAACAGCATGCGCGAAGGATCGCTGGCACTTGGCCTGACCAAGGGCGAAATGATCCGCGATATCGTCGTCCCGGCAGCACTCCCCGGGATCATCTCGGCGTCGTTGCTGGCGGTGTCCCGCGCCCTGGGCGAAACCATGATCGTGGTCATGGCAGCCGGCATGCGCCCGAACCTGACGGCCAACCCCCTCGAGGACATGACGACCGTGACCGTGCGCATCGTGGCCGCGCTGACCGGTGACCAGGAATTCGCCAGTGCCGAGACGCTGTCTGCCTTTGCCCTTGGCCTGGTGCTGTTCGTCGTGACGCTGAGCCTTAACCTGGTGTCGGTGATCATGATTCGTCGCTTCCGCGAAAAGTATCGCGTCAACAACCTGTAAGCCGTGGAGCCCAAGCAATGAGACAATCCTTCGACGACATCAGCGCCCAGCTCCGCGCACGCCACCGCAAGTCGGCTCGGCTGAAGTGGATTTCCATGGGGGCACTTGGCCTGGCGGCACTGTTCCTGGTGCTGTTCTTCGCCGACATGCTGGTCAAGGGGCTGCCCGCCTTCCAGCAGGCCAAGATCCAGGTGGAAGTGGACTATTCCGAGCAGGCGAGCCAGATTCCGCTGGCGGCGGTCAATGAGGACGTTCGACCGCTGGTCAGCCGTGGATACCTGCGCCTGATCCCTGGGCGCATGCGTGACAATCCGGACCTGCTGGGAACGACCCGCATGGAGTGGGTGCTGGCAGATGGCCAGGTGGACCAGTATCTCAAGGGACACCACGCCAGGCTCAGCGACAAGGAGAAGGCGGTGGTCGATCGCTTGAAGGAAGAGGGCCGAGCGGAGCTTCCGTTCAACACGACCTTCTTCACCAGCGGTGACTCCAAGATGCCTGAACTGGCGGGTATCGCCTCTGCGGCCATGGGCACGGTGTTGACCTTGCTGGTCACCCTGGCGGTGGCATTCCCCATCGGCGTCATGACCGCGGTGTACCTGGAAGAATTCGCCCCGGACAACCGCTTTACCCAGTTGATCGAGATCAACATCAACAACCTGGCGGCCATTCCGTCCATCCTGTTTGGCCTGCTGGGCCTGGCCATCTTCATCAACTTCTTTGGCGTGCCACGCTCGTCTCCGGTGATTGGTGGCCTGACCCTGGCATTGATGACACTGCCGGTGATCATCATCGCCACCCGTACCGCTCTGCGCAGCGTGCCAGACTCGATCCGCCACGCCGCCTTTGGCGTGGGATGCTCTCGCTGGCAGATGGTGCGTGACCATGTGCTGCCGCTGGCACTGCCCGGCATCATGACCGGTTCGATCATCGGCCTGGCCCAGGCCATGGGGGAAACGGCGCCGCTGATCATTGTCGGCATGGTGGCGTTCATTCCAGATGTGACCACTTCGTTTACCGACGCAGCGACCGTGCTGCCGGCGCAGATCTTCACCTGGGCGGGTGAGCCGGATCGTGCCTTTATCGAGAAGACGTCGGGCGGCATTCTGGTGCTGCTGGCTGTTCTCATCACGCTCAACGCCACCGCTGTGGTGCTGCGCAAGAAATTCGAGCGGCGCTGGTAAAGCGGCCCCCAAACAGGATACGTTGCCATGAACATGAAAGTTGCCCAGCGCGGAGAGAACGTGATGAAGCAGGATCAGCCCGGCCAGCCGGTCACTCGCAACGACGACGCCAATCATGAGTTGAGCGTTCGGGTGAGAGACCTGGACCTGTGGTACGGCGACTTCCACGCGCTGAAGTCGATCAACATGGATCTCTACCAGAAGAACGTGACGGCGCTGATCGGGCCGTCGGGTTGCGGCAAGTCGACTTTTCTGCGCTGCTTGAACCGCATGAACGACCTGATCCCCAGTGTAAGCATCAAGGGGCTGATCGAAATGGATGGTCGCGACGTGAACGAGTCGAAGATGGACGAAGTCGCCTTGCGTCGCAGGGTCGGCATGGTCTTTCAGAAGCCCAATCCGTTCCCCAAGTCGATCTACGACAACATTGTCTATGCCCCCAAGATGCATGACCTGGTAAGCCGCAAGGCCGATCAGGATGAGCTTGTCGAGCGTGCGCTGCGTGACGCGGGCCTGTGGGAAGAGGTCAAGGACAAGCTGCATCAGCCGGGGACATCGCTGTCCGGTGGACAGCAGCAGCGTCTGTGTATTGCACGGGCGATTGCCGTGCAGCCTGACGTGATTCTTATGGATGAGCCGACGTCGGCACTGGATCCGATCTCTACTGCCACCATCGAAGACTTGATGGATAAGCTGAAGCAGCAGTTCACCATCATCACCGTGACCCATAACATGCAGCAGGCGGCACGCGTGGCGGACTACACCGCGTTCTTCCATCTGGGTGAAGTAGTTGAGTACAACGACACCAAGACCATGTTCTCGACGCCGCATACCAAGAAGGCCGAGGACTACATCACAGGCCGGTACGGCTAGACCAGTGATGATGGCAGCTCTGGCGCACTGACCGATCCCGCGTGAACCCGGGGAGACGTCATCAAGCACAGACAAGCGTCAGCAGACCATGACATCCGTGAGGGAGGCCCAGGGGCCTCCCTCATTGTTTTAGGCGATCATGCCGCAGTGACGCTCTACGCTGTCGTTCTGCGCGGTGATGTCGGTCGGAAGGCATGCACGGTGATGCTCAAGCCATGCGCTACAAGTGAGGCGAGACAGCCACGCCGGTAGAGAAGAGCCTCGCCAGTAGACAGCCATTCCTGTAACCAGCCATGCCCGTCAGGCACCGCCAGTCAGGCAGGTCTGGCGACCCCTCGCATGCACAGCAGACCCAGTAGCGGGCCAGGTAGCAACAGCCACAGCACGGCCACATCCAGGGTCTGCCACAGGCTGGCGCCAAGCCAGATGCCTGGCAGTGTCAGACTGAAGCCGATGGCATTCATCACAGACAGGGTGGCACCAATACGTTCTTTGGGCGCTGCACTCGAGGCCAGTGAAGAAAATTGCGCCGAGTCCGCAATGACGCTGAAGCCCCACAGCATCAGCAGCAGCATGAGCAGGGCCGGGTTGACGTTGGCCAGCAGGGGGTAGAGTAAGCACAGGCTGCCAGAGGTGGCCAAGGCGAGATTGGCCGCCCTGGCACTGCCGTAATGCCGGCTGTAGGCACCGGCGGCAATACAGCCCAGGGCACCCACCGCGATCACCGCAAAGCTGAGCCAGGGGGTCCAGTGGCTGGCCACCGCAAGTCGTGTTACCTCGCGGCTCACCAGCAGTGGCACCAGCATCCAGAAGGCGTAGAGCTCCCAGCAATGACCAAAGTAGCCCCCGGCCACACGCAGGAAGTGGCGGTCACGAAAGGCCGCCAGCCCGTCGCGTAGAGACGCCCGTCCAGAGGTGTGCGGCAGGTGGGGGCCATCCCCCAGCAGGCCGACAGCAAGCCCGCCAAGGACCGCCAGCAAAGACGCCAGCGCCAGGGTCCAGGCCCAGGGAAGGTCAAGGGTCGCACCTCGCAGTAGATGCGGCATGGCCGTGCCCAGGGTCAACATGCCGACCAGCCAGGCCAGCGCTGCGCCGGTGTGCTTTGGGGTCCAGCCGATGACCAGCTTCATGCCCAGCGGGTAGATGCCGGCGAGGCAAAGTCCGGTGGCAAAGCGCAAGGCGACGGCGAGGGCAGGGCTCGAGGCCGCGAGGACGAACGCCAGGTTGATGGCGGCCCCCGCCAGGCTCGAACAGAGAAAGATACGGCTGGCTCGGTGGCGGTCCGCCAGACCAGAGCCAGCGATGACCAAGGTGCCCACGATGAAGCCGAGTTGGACGGCGAGAGTGAGCAGACCGATGTCGGCTTCCTGCAAGCCCAGGTCATCGCGAAGGGATGCGGCAACGCCGTTGACGCTGAACCAGAGCGAGGTGCCACACCACTGGGCCAGTACGATCAGTGGCAGGGCGAGTCGAGAGCGGTCCATCCATGGTTCCTGTGAGGGGAGGCATAGGCCGAAAGCACTTGCGGCGCCTTGGGCCTATGTCGATGAATGACGGGTCACACACATGGGTACGCATGACCGCCTCGTTCTCAGTGAGTGAGGCGGTATCAGTCGATCAGCTCTACCGCGACGGCCGTCGCTTCGCCGCCGCCGATGCACAGGCTGGCGATACCGCGTTTGCCGCCCTTGGTGCGCAGGGCATGGATCAGGGTAGCAATAATCCGCGAGCCGGTAGAGCCCACCGGGTGGCCCTGGGCGCAGGCGCCACCGAAGACGTTGACCTTGTCGTGGGGCAGTCCGAGATCATCCATGGCCATCAGCGTGACCACCGCAAAGGCTTCGTTGATCTCGAACAGGTCAACATCGTCGACCTTCCAGTCAAGCTTCTTCATCAGGCTGTCGATGGCCCCGACCGGGGCGATGGTGAACTCGCTCGGATGACGTGAGTGGGTGCTGTGTCCCACCATGCGAGCCAACGGCACAGCGCCGAGTCGATCGGCCGCTGCCCGAGTCGACAGGATCAGCGCAGAGGCGCCATCGGAGATGGAGCTGGCATTGGCGGCGGTAATGGTGCCGTCCTTGGCAAAGGCCGGTCGCAGGGAGCGGATCTTGTCGAGGCGAGCTTGGAAGGGTTGTTCGTCCTGCTCGACCAGACTATCGCCCTGGCGGCTGGTGATGGTCACCGGAGCCATCTCGGCGATCAGGTGTCCAGCCTTGGTGGCCTGCATGGCGCGCTCAAGGGAGGCGATCGCGAAATCGTCCATGCGTTCCCGGTCATAGCCGCGCTCATTGGCCACGTCCTGGGCAAACCCGCCCATCAGGCGACCGGTCTCGGCGTCCTCGAGCCCATCCAGGAACATGTGATCCTTGAGTTCGCCATGGCCAAGGCGATAGCCGCTGCGCGCCTTCGTCAAGACATGAGGTGCGTTGGACATGGACTCCATGCCTCCGGCCAGCATCACCTCGGCCGTGCCGGCCTTGATCAGGTCGTGGGCCAGCATGGTGGCCTTCATGCCGGAACCACATAGCTTGTTGATCGTGGTGGCGCCGCGCTGATCGGGAATGCCTGCCTGACGCATGGCCTGACGCGCTGGCCCTTGCTTGACGCCCGCCGGCAGAACGCAGCCAAAGATGCCTTCTTCAATGGCGTCGGGGGGAATGGCGGCTCGTTCGATAGCCGCGGCGATCGCGCAGGCGGCCAGTTCTGGTGCGGTCTTGCTGGAAAGAGAACCGAGCATGCCGCCCATGGGCGTGCGGGCGGCGGCAAGAAAGACGATGTCGGTCGGGTGCATGGCGTGCCTCCTGTGACCTTGATGGCCTGGCCCGTTAAGGACCGGCCATGACGGTATTGTGGTTGTTGGCTATCGCGAGCTGGCGCCTGCGGAAGACCTTCAGTGTGGCCCAGCCCGGCGAGATGCGCTTGCAGGTCCCTGGCGTTGACAGGATCAGTCGGCGTTGACCCTGAGGGTGCGCTATGCTTCCCTCATCAAAACCAAGCAAGCGCTAGTGTAACTGTCGATGAATGTAATGAATGACTCGCCTCGCCGCAAGGAGCTGATCCGCCTCGCTGCCCAGCTGTTTGTCCAGGAAGGCTTTGATCGCACGACCGTGCGCATGCTGGCTCAGGAAATGGGTATCAAGTCGGGTAGCCTGTTCCATCACTTCAGGGACAAGCAGGAAATTCTGGCCGCTGTCATCGAAGAGGGGACGCAGAATGCCTTGACGCTGGCTCGCGCGGCCCTCGACGACGCAGGCTCAGACCCCTTGTCTCGGCTGCATGTCATGGCGCGTGCCCATCTGGATACGCTGTTGACCGATCGCAACGCCCACGTCGTCGCGCTCTACGAATGGCGACGTCTGGACGACGCTGCGCGGGATCATCTGACCCACTTGAGGGACGCCTACGAGGGGCTGTGGAACGACGTCATCGACGAGGCCATCGAAGCCGGTCTGGTGGCCGGTGATCGAGCGCTGGTCGCGCGTTTTGTGCTGGGGGCACTGAACTGGACCGTGCGCTGGTACGACCCGGACGGTCCGCGCAGCCCAGAGCAACTGGCCGATGAATTGGTCAATATGCTGACCCGCCGGACCTGAGCGTCACCTTTCCAGCGTCCTGGGGGCGCTATCCCGGGGTAGGGGGCTCAGGCGAAAGGCTCCCCTTCCAGTGATCCCCACTCAATGAGTTCATCTCATTGGTCCTCACTCCGTGAGCTCCTCTCAATGAGCGCCTCTGGGTGACTCCCTTCTGTTCACTCGCATTGCCTTTGCTCATCTCCCCTCTTTCGTTGGCATGAGTTTCCCCCTGAATCCTGTCTGCAGCGGCGCTGATATCCTGGCGGCGGTGTCAGGCTAGACGATGGTCTATCCCGGTTGTGCTTGTCACTCCTGTACGAAGGATCTAGTTTTCACCCTAGCGCTTGCTAGGTTTACGCTTACGTCAACGGAATGCTTGGGCCAGGGCAGCGCTCCCCAACAATCACAATGTAAGAGGCACGTCATGAGCCATGCCACACTCCCATCGGCCGAGTCCTATCGCGAGACGTTTGATATACAGCAGGTGATTGACCGCTTGGACGATCATGGTGACGGCTGCCTCAACGCTTACTATGCCTGCTGTGGGCGTCATGTAGCGCAGGGCCGTGGCGAGGTGCTGGCGTTGGTGCACGAAGCACCGGATGGGGCCGTTACACGCCTGAGCTATCGCGAACTGGATAGCCTGAGCGCACGTCTCGCCGCGTGGATGTCGGCCCAGGGGCTGGCAGCAGGGGACCGTATCGCCTGCATGCTGCCGCGCTCGCCCCAGCTGTTGATCGCAGTATTGGCGAGCTGGCGGCTGGGGGCCGTGTATCAGCCATTGTTTACGGCATTTGGCCCGGATGCCGTCGACTACCGTCTTGGGCGAGCCGATACCAAGCTGGTCATCACCGATGGCGCCAATCGTCACAAGTTTGACGGTCTGGCGTCCTGTCCCTCGGTGCTGGCGCTGGGTGGCGCCAGCGAGGCGCATCCGCAGGATCTCGACTGGGATCACGCCCTGTCCAGTGAGCCATCGTCGGCTACGCCACCGCGCCTTGGCCCTGAGCAGCCGTTCCTGCAGATGTTTACGTCAGGCACGGTCGGCAAGCCCAAGGGGGTTGCCGTGCCGCTCTCCGCGATGCCCGCCTTTGCGCTATATATGGAGCTGGCCGTCGACCTGCGTGGGGAGGATCGCTTCTGGAATATGGCAGATCCCGGCTGGGCCTATGGCCTCTATTACGCGATCACCGGACCCTTGCTGTTGGGCGTGACCACGCATTTTTGCGAGGCCGGCTTCAGTGCCGAAGGCGCACTGGCCTTCATGCAGCGCCATGACATCACCAACTTTGCCGCCGCTCCTACCGCCTATCGTTTGATGAAAGCGTCCGGGCTCTTTGATCAGGCACACGAGACACTGTCGTTGCGGGCGGCAAGTTCCGCTGGGGAGCCGCTGAATACCGAAGTGGTCAACTGGGTTGAAAGGGCGCTGGGCTGCGCGGTGATGGATCACTATGGCCAGACCGAAACGGGCATGACCTGCAACAACCATCATCGTCTCGACCATCCCAAGCATGTCGGCGGCATGGGCGTGCCAATGCCGGGCTACCGCCTGGTGATTCTTGATGCGGAATATAACGAGCTGCCGCCGGGTGAGCCCGGTGTGCTTGCCGTCGACGTGGCGAGGTCGCCGGCGCATTTCTTTCCCGGCTATACCTGGCAGGAAAAGCATCCGTTTGCCGAGGGCTACTATTTGACGGGAGATGTGGTCATCCGCAATGACGACGGCAGTTTTCAGTTTGCCGGCAGAGATGACGACATCATCACTACCGCAGGTTATCGGGTAGGCCCGACCGATGTGGAAAACTCGGTATTGACCCATCCTGCCGTGGCGGAGTCGGCTGCGGTGGGGCAACCCGATGACATTCGTGGGGAAATTATCAAGTCCTACGTGGTGCTACGGGAGGGCTTCGAGGCCAGTGATGAGCTTGCCGAGGATATCCGCCAGCAGGTCAGAGAGCGCCTGTCGACCCACGCCTTTCCAAGGGTGATCGAGTTTGTCGATGAACTACCCAAGACCCCCAGCGGCAAGATTCAGCGCTTCAAGTTGAGGGCCGATGCTGCCGCCAAGGCGTGACGCCTGGCGCCATCTTCTGACGCCCCGAGGGAGCCCTCGGGGCGTGTGTTGTCAAGCACGTCTGGTAAAGAGAGAGAACACTTCATGGATATCAACGATGCCACCTTTGTGATCACTGGCGCTGGCTCCGGGCTTGGTGCTGCCTGTGCCAAGAGACTGGTGGCAGCCGGAGCCCAGGTGGTGCTGTGCGACCTCAGTGACAAGATCGACCAGCAGGCCAAGGACCTGGGTGAGGGTGCTATCGCCATGCACGCCGACGTCACCTCAGCAGACGACATGCAGGCGGTGTTCGATGCGGCACGTCAGCATGGCGAGCGCGAGGGGGTCGACGGCGTGATCCACTGCGCCGGCGTGGTCAGCGTGGCCAAGCTGGTGGATCGCCATGGCCATCCTGCCGACCTGGAGGCCTATGCCCGGACCATCCAGATCAATCTTGTGGGGACCTTCAACGTGATGCGCCTGGCCGCGGCGACGATGGTACACAACAGCCCGGGTCAGGACGGTGAGCGGGGTGTCATTATCAATACCGCGTCCGTGGCCGCTTTTGACGGCCAGGTAGGGCAGTGTGCCTACAGTGCGTCCAAGGCAGGGGTGGTCGGCATGAGTCTGCCCGCCGCCAGGGAATTGTCACGCCATGGGGTGCGGGTAATGGCGATTGCCCCAGGGGTATTCGAGACGCCGATGATGGCCGATATCCCTGAGGACGCCGTCGCAGCGCTGTCGCAAGCCGTGCCCTTTCCCAAGCGGCTGGGCAAGCCGGATGAGTTCGCCCGGCTGGCCGAGCAGATCATTACCAACAGCATGCTCAATGGCGAGGTCATTCGCCTGGATGGCGGTATTCGCATGCAGTAATGCGCAGTGTGCCGGCGAGGCGCACGCGACGGCCGTCTCGTCGGCTGTCACCCACAGGGTGATGGCATAGCGTCAGTGACCAAGATGCCTGTGGTGCCAGTACGACTGACGACAGGACGGGTGATCAAGGCATGGCTGACCATGGTGCCAGGGACGATCGTGCCATCGACACTCAGTGTCTCTGGGACGCCATGAGTTCAAACGAACGCTTGACTTGTGGTCGGCTGCGCCGCTATTTTCAAACACATGTTTGAAAGCCCGCTGAGCCATGGTGGCACGGGCATCGCCTCGGATCGACAGGAGTGACCCATGCCAGATTATCAGGCACCGCTGCGCGACATGCGCTTCGTGATGGATGAGCTGTTTGACTACCCGGCTCATTACGCCCGCTTGCCCGCTGGCGACGACGTTTCGCCAGACGTGGTGTCTGCCATCCTGGACGAGGGGGCGCGCTTTGCGCGTGAGGTGTTGCTGCCGTTGAACCAGAGCGGAGACAAGCAAGGCTGCCGTCTGCAAGACGGCGATGTAAAGGCCCCCGACGGCTTTCGTGACGCCTATCGTCAGTACGTCGATGGCGGCTGGCCCGGGTTGGCCGCAGAGCCCGAGCATGGTGGCCAGGGCTTGCCGCCGTCACTATCGATGCTGTTGTCGGAAATGATCTGTGCAGCCAACCTCTCCTGGGGCATGTATCCCGGCTTGTCTCACGGTGCAGCAGATGCGCTGCGCCATCACGGCACGCCGGAGCAACAGCGGGTCTATCTGACCAAACTGGTGGAGGGCAGCTGGACGGGCACCATGTGCCTGACAGAGCCCCATTGCGGCACAGACCTTGGCCTGATCAAGACCAAGGCCACGCCGGACGAGCAGGGTGGCTACCGCATCAGTGGCACCAAGATCTTCATTTCTGCGGGCGACCACGATCTTTCCGACAACATCGTGCACCTGGTGCTGGCCAAGTTGCCGGATGCGCCGGAGGGTTCCAAAGGCATCTCGCTGTTCCTCGTCCCCAAGTTTCTGCCCGATGCCGCGGGTGAGCCCGGTCAGCGCAATGGCGTGACCTGCGGTTCGTTGGAACACAAGATGGGGATTCACGGCAATGCCACCTGCGTCATGAATTTCGATGGCGCCACGGGTTACCTGATCGGAGCTCCCAACAAGGGACTCGCCTGCATGTTCACGATGATGAATGCGGCCCGGATCGGGGTGGGCATTCAGGGGCTGGGCCTGGCCGAGGCCAGCTTCCAGAACGCGCTGAGCTATGCCCGTGACCGGCTGCAGATGCGCGCGCTATCGGGGCCCAAGGCGCCGGAGAAGGCCGCGGATCCTATCATTGTGCATCCCGACGTGCGGCGCATGCTGTTGACCCAGAAAGCCATCGCAGAAGGCGGTCGGATGCTGGTGCTGTATACCGCTCAGCTGATCGATGTGGTCGAACAGACGTCGGCTGGGGAAGAGCGGGAGCGCGCCGAAACGCTGTTGGGGTTACTGACGCCCATCGTCAAGGCATTTCTGACCGAGCTGGGCTTCGAGGCAACCAATGAAGGCGTACAGGTCTTCGGTGGACACGGTTTCATTCACGAGTGGGGGATGGAGCAACTGGTGCGTGACGCCAGGATTACCCGTCTCTACGAGGGCACCACTGGCATCCAGGCCCTCGATCTGCTTGGACGCAAGGTGCTGATGAACCAGGGCGAAAGCCTGAAGGTGTTCACCAAGGAGATCTATCTGTTCTGCAAGGCGGAAGCAGACAACGAGGACATGGCCGCCTTTGTTGCTCCTCTGGCTAAGTTGAACAGTCAGTGGGGCGAACTGACCATGGCGATCGGGATGAAGGCGATCAATGATCGGGAGGAAGTCGGCGCGGCGTCGGTGGACTACCTGATGTATTCCGGCTACGTCACCCTGGCCTATCTGTTCGCCAAAGCGGTGAAGGCATCCCGCCAGGCGCTGGCACAGTCGCCAACCGATGCGGCCTTCTACGAGGCCAAGATCCATACCGCCCGTTTCTACTTCGAGCGCCTGTTGCCGCGCACCAGAGCCCACGCCGCGCAGATGCAGTCAGGTGCAGAGAGCCTGATGGGATTGGATGAAGGGGCCTTTGGCCTGGGCTTCGAGCGGTAGTCGTGAACCGTACCGGCCTCTGCGTGTCGTCGCTGCGGTCGGTCAATCGAGCTCTCTCGGTCAGGTGACTGATCGTTGGCGGCGAGCCTGGCTCGCCGCTTTTTTTATCTGTTGTCGATCGACTGGCCAGCGCCTGCATCGGTCTGTGAGTTATCTGATACCAGTAAAGTCATAAATATCAGACTACACTGATGAGCGCGTTCATTAGCGGACATAGGGGTTTCATGGCATGATGCGCAGCAAGTGAATGTTACCTCCAGTGAAGCCCCGGGCTCACGCTGTTGTCTTCTTTGCCCCTCCAAGGAGTTCTGATGAGTCGTCATCTGGGCTTGCGCGTCAAGTCTCTGCTGGTGCCGCTGTTGTCGTTTCTCATGGCGTTGGTGCCCATGGTCTGGATTGGCATGTACGCGCTGCAGGATCTGGAACGTCACTTCGTTCAACGTTATGCCGAACAGTACAGCCGCTTGCACCTGCAGCGCATGCTCACGCCGCTGTCCCGCGAGCTGGCGTTGGCCAAGCGCTTTGGCGACATGGCGGTCACCCGCGAGTGGCTGGCAGATATCGATGACCAGGAACTGAAGGCTCGCTTTTTCCGTGAGGCCGAGGGGTTTCGCCAGCAGTTTGATGGGGATGACTACTACGTCGTGCACCATCAGACAGGGCAGCTCTACTACAACGACGGCAGGCTCGAGGAGAGTCGCGACCCGCGCTATAGCCTCGACGCCGACAGCGACGAAGATGCCTGGTACTTCCGTGCCATGGACAGCGGCGCGCCATTTGGTGTCCAGGTGGCCTACAGTCGAGCGCTGAATACCACCCGGGTGTGGGTCAACGTCCGCGTGGATGGTGTTGACCAGCCGCTCGGTATGGTGGGTGGAGGCCTGAATTTCCAGCACCTGCTGGCCAGCAGCTTCGACGACCAGTCACAGGGTGTGTCTTCCTACGTGCTTGACCAGCAGGGGCAGGTGATGGCGACCGCCGAGGGAGGCGACTTCCAGGCCACGGACCTTAGCCGTGATGCGGGTGAAATGAAGACGTTGTCACCCTTGGTAGAAGACGCCGATGCGTTGCAGCAGATGCTTACCCAAGCTCGAGACGGTGATGAGGATGTCATCAACAGCACCCTGGTCTGGGGCGGTGATGAAAGGGAAGTGGCGGTCAGCTACCTGCCGGAACTGGACTGGTGGCTGGTCTCGGCGATAGACCCCTACGCCATGCAACTGCTGGAAAAGCGTTGGCTAATGCCGTTGCTGGTGGCGCTGCTGTCGGGTCTTGCCATCATGCTGGTGGCGGTCGTGTTCACCCTGCAGCGTCTGATCGTGGGTCCGGTGCAGCGCCTCAGCCGCTCTGCTCAGGCGCTGGCGAGAGGCCAGTACGATGTCGAGCTGGACAGCGACAGGGGCGACGAGATCGGCGATCTGTCCCGGGACTTCCAGCGCATGGCGGATCAGGTCATGGCGCATACCGATGAGCTTGAGGAGCGAATCCGACACCGCACGGCGGCATTGGAGAGCGCCAATCATCAGATGAGCGAGGCCAAGCGCCAGATCGATGATTCGCTGGAGTGCGCCAGAGCCCTGCAGCAAGCGATACTTCCCCGCCGTGACCTGACCCAGTGCGCCGGACTCCATCATGGCGTGCTGTGGAATCCACGGGATGCCGTGGGCGGCGATATCTTCGTCTTCCGCAATGCGGGCCACGGCTACCTGCTGGGCGTCATCGACTGCGCGGGTCACGGGGTTCCTGGGGCGTTGATGACCATGCTGGCACGTGCGGCCTTCGACAACTCCGTGAATCAGGTGGGGCCAGAGGACCCGGCGGCGATCCTGACAGAGATGGACCGTCGTATACGGCGTACCTTGCTTGGCGAGACCGAGTCCGAGGCCGTTACCCCCCATATGGATGTGGGTCTGGTATGGGTAGAGGCCGATGAGCGACGGTTGACCTATGCCGGTGCCAAGTTGGATCTCTATGTCACCGACGGCAGCCAGCTTCAGGTATTGGCGGGAGGGCGCCGCGCACTGGCTTACAAGCGTCCAGGTGAATATCGTAATCAAACGTTGGAAGTTGCCCCTGGCTGGTCCTGTACCCTGTGCAGTGACGGTTTTCTGGATCAGGCGGGGGGCAAGGATGGCTTCGGCTTTGGCAAGCGTCGCTTCGAGGCCATGCTGATGACTCACGCTGCGCTGACGCCAAGCGCTCAGGTGGCGGCATTCCTGCAAGAGCTCGAGCACTTCCAGGGCGACCAGCGCCAGCGTGACGACATCACATTGCTGTGCTTCCAGCCTGTTGCTGCCACATCAGAGCCGTCAGCTGAGGCGACCACCCACATCTCCCATGGTCTTGATGAGGACACCCCATGGACCTCTTGACGCTACGTGAGCAGTTCGACCAGCAGCGCGTCCTGCTTAGCTTCAATGGCCCGATTTCTCATAGTCTGATCGAAGAAATCGGCAAGGCCATTCGCAATTATCTGAACAGTGAGTCGGCAGAGCCGTCGGCGGCGATGGACGTCTTCTCGACCTACATCGAGATGACGCAGAATATCAGCCACTACGCTACCGCCATGGGCTACGACGACCACCGGGCGACGGCCACGGTGGCCGTTGCGCGCAGTCCAGAAGGGCATTATCAGGTGTCCGCGGGCAACGTGGTCGAGCATGCCGATGGTGAGCGCTTGATGGCTACCGTCGGCGAGCTGAGCGGCCTGGACGCGAGTGAGTTGAAGCGGGTCTACAAGCAGCAGCTGAGGAAGCCTCGGGAAGAGGGCTCCCGGGGTGCAGGCCTGGGGCTGATCGACATGGCGCGCAAGTCCTGTCAGCCGCTGCGGTCCACGCTCAAGCCGATGTCGGACCAGCAAAGTTTCTTCTGCATTACCGCTACCATTTGACGGAAAGTCATCACCATGATTAACGACCTCGCGATTGACGGAACCCAGTCGACACCAGACATCCGCTCTGACTGGGAAGCCGGGCGCCTGACGATGCGCGGCGACTCGTATCCGGAAAACACCTTCGAGCTCTACAGCAGCGTCTTGAGCTGGGTGGATGCCTACCTGCGTTCCGGCGATAAACCGCTGTGCGTGCAGCTCGACCTGGTGTATCTCAACACCAGTTCGGTCAAGGCCATGATGGATATCTTTGACCTGATGGAAGAAGCGCATCAGGAGGGCACCGAGTGCAGCGTCGACTGGCGCTACGATGTGCGAAATGAACGCATCGCCGAACTTGCCGAAGAGTTCAAGGAAGATTGCAGTTTTCCGTTCGCGATCACCCCGATCGAGGAAGTGACTCCATGACGGAAAGGGATCGTCAGCTGCTTCGCGACATCGAGGAAATGCTGGCGTCACCGGAGTACGCAGAAAACCCTCTGCGCGCGCCGCTTGAGGCGCTGTACCTGCGGCACACCGATCAGCTCGAGCGGCTGGAGCGTATGGCCGCTATCTCAGATGGCTTTCAGCGGGGTGTGAAGTCGGATCTTACCACCGCCGAGCGGCGGCTCGAGCGCCAGCAGCGGCGCCAGCGCAAGCTGTCGCGCATCGCCGATGGCTATCAGGAGCTACTGTTCGAGCGTAACCAGACCCTGGAAAGTGAGGTGATGCTGGACCCACTGACCAAGATTCCCAATCGTCGTGGTCTGCATACTGAGCTGCGACGGTTGATGGCGGCCAATCGGCGTCAGCAGAGGCCGTTCACCTTGGCCATGGTCGATATCGATCATTTCAAACGTTTCAATGATGACCACGGCCATGATGTGGGGGACCAGGCCCTGCTGACGGTGGCGCGGGTGCTGAGCGACACCCTGCGCGGCGGCGACATTGTCGGTCGCTGGGGCGGGGAGGAGTTTCTGCTGGCCCTGCCTGGTGCTTCCTTGTGGGCGGCAGAACCTCTGTTTGAGCGGCTGCGCGGCAACCTCAAGGAAACCCGCCTGATCGAGGGCAGCGATCTGACCGTGACGGTGAGTATCGGTGCCGCCGAGCACCGGGGTGACGAAACCTACGAGCAGACCATGAACCGCGCGGATCAGGCGCTGCTGGAGGCAAAGCGCAGCGGTCGCGACCGCTGGCAGGCGGCACCATGAGCCGTCCGTCGCTGGCATCTCTGCCCGTCTCCAGCCAGCTGTGGCTAGAGCCGCTGGCGGCGGTCCACGGTGACGGTATCTGGCAGGCGGTGGAACACAGCCGTGACTCGCTTGGCCCATGGCTGCCCTGGGTGGATACGACCGTATCCCCCGCGGATTGTGAGGTCTTTGTCACTGCAGCCATGGCCGAGCGACGACTGGGCATCGCCCGTCATTTCGCCCTGATGGAAGGCACTGAAGGTGGCGGCAGCGAACTGATCGGGGTGGTCGGCTTCAATCGGATTGTCGAAGGTCACCGCTGGGCGTCGATGGGGTACTGGCTGCGGCACGACAGGCAAGGCGCCGGGCGCATGGCAGCGAGTGTGTCTGCGTTGGTGGCCTACGGCTTCAATGAACTGGCGCTGCATCGCCTCGAAATACGCTGTGCCGAATATAACAGCCGCAGCCGTGCCATCCCCGAGCGACTCGGGTTCAGGCAAGAAGGTGTCTTGCGTGACTGCGAATGGGTTCGAGGCCGCCCCCTTTGCCACGTGGTCTACGCCATGCTGGCCGTCGATAGGATCCCCGAGGGTCTTACCCTGGCGAGGTAGGAGGGTGGTATGGGCATGCCACCCAGCTTTCACGCTGGCTCAGAGTATGATGAAGCGCTATGCCCAGCGCTCCTCAGCGGTAAAGGCCACGATAAACCAGCGTCGCTCCGGCGGAATGCTGAGTCGGCGCGAGATATCCTCGCGAATCTCGTCCATCTCGACCATACCGCGCCCGCTAGCAAAGTGGGGCGCGGTGACAATATGGATTTCAATGCGGTGGCCTCGGCCACTCTTCGCCACATGGCTGTAGTAGTGGCTAAGCCCTTCTCGCTGCATGACCTCGGCCATGGCGGCGTGGACTTCACGATCGATCGCGCTGGGTGCCATCAGGAAAATGTCCTTGGCGGCACGACGGATGATACCGATCGGCACCGGGATGAAGACCAGGGTCAGCACCACAAGTAATGCGGAGTCGACGTAGGGCGTCCAGTGGTCCAGCGCGCTGCCCTCCAGCAACAACGCGATTACGAAGGCGACCAGCAGCGCCCCGGTAATCAGTGCCGCCATCAGCCAGTTCTTTTGATCAATACGCAGAAATTCCGATCTCGCCCGGCGATTGATCCTCTTCAGGTAGATGGCCATGGTGCTGCAGATGACCAGTACCGCCACGGCGTAAAGCGTCGCCGCGCCGAAGGCCAGGGCGTGTCCCCCGCTGAGCAGCTCGCGTAGGGCGTTGAGAAACGCATAAAAACAAAGTAGCAGCAGAATCGCGCCATTCAGCGCAGCGACCATGGGCTCAAAGTGCCAGAAGCCATGCTGGAAGCGCTGTGTCGCTTCACGCATGACCAGCCGTGACACCGCCAGGGCCAAGGTCGACATGGCGGCGTCGATGGTCGAGAAGACCCCGTCGAACAAGATCGCTTGTGAGCCGGCCAGAAGGCCAAAGATGACCCCAAGCAGGGCCACACCGAGGGTCGTGATGATCGAGAGGGTCAGCGCCCGCTGCTCAAGTCTGGCATCCATGATGTGAAGTACCGTCAAGTAAGACTGGGTCAAGAACGTAAGAGGAGTGCCAGGATGACGCCGGCTACAGAGTGGGGTGGGTCAGCTCATTGCCGGGTAGCCGAGCGTCTGGCGCAGCCGCTCGGCGTGTGAGGCCAGCCAGGTCGCGTCGATGGGGCCCCAGTCGACGATGCGGTAATGGCCGATATTGTGGGGTTTGCCTTGTTCATGCTCGAAGTGGCATTCGATGTCCAGCTCTTCCAGTGCGGACAGGGTGTCCTGAGCGGTGCGACGTGGCATGCCGGTCGCTGTCGTGATGGCGGGAACCGTATCGACGCCGCTGGCGATGAGGTGGGCGACATATAGCCGACGGTAGAAGCTGGTGCGGGTCTTGCTCAGAGTCGCCATGGAGTGTCTGCCTGATATCACTTAAAGGTGAGTAAGCGTTACCCAATCGTAGGTGTGGTGCAAGTCGTCACGTCTAGTTTGACGCACGTCAGTAGTTGACGACAGGGCCCGACGTACAGTGGCACGGCGCCAAGGGATAATCATTCGTAAATGAAGGTCCCGAGGCGAGCCATCCCTGTCATCTACGCCTTGAGGTTCGTCATGTCCCCACTTGCGCTTCCTGCCCGAGCCTGTTCCCTCGTCGCGGCTGTCGCTTTCGCTGCCGTCTGTTCGTCCGCCTCAGCGCTCGAGTATCCCATCGGAGAGCCAGCCCTGATCAACGGCATGGAGGTGGCGGCGGTGTATCTGCAGCCAGTCGTCATGGAGCCGGCCGGTGCGCGGGTTGCCGGGGATGCCGATATTCACCTCGAAGCGGATATTCACGCCCTGGAAGATAACGCTAATGGCTTTGCTCCCGGGGCATGGATCCCTTTTCTGCACATCGATTATCGCCTGCAGAAGGAAGGTAGCGACAGCGTGATGGAGGGATCACTGATGCCGATGATTGCCAGTGACGGCACTCATTATGGCAGCAATGTGGCACTTGATGGCGCGGGAGCCTATCACCTGACCTTTCACGTGGAAGCCCCGGAGTTGATGCGGCACGTGGACAAGGAGACCGGGGTCGCGCCCTGGTATGCGCCCTTCGACGTCGAGTATGACTTCGTCTATGCCGGCGTCGGCAAGAAGGGCGGATACTGAGAAGGGAACTCACATCATGCTGTTGTTACGTCGTTCACCGTTGGGGGAAGCCCTCGTCAGAGGGCCGTTGGTGGCCCTGTCGCTGATGTCGCTGTGGGCCGTTGCGGGAGAGGGCCTGGCCGAGGGCCTGCCCAGCTATCGATTGACGCTTGATGACGGGCGTCTCGAGCCTACCCCGTTGCTGGTCAGGGCAGGGGAGCGGTTCAAGCTGGAGTTGCACAACAGCGGGGCCACCCCGGTCGAGTTCGAAAGTCGTCGCTTGCGCCAGGAAAAGGTGATGGGCCCTGGCGTCCACTCCTTTGTGGTCATTCATCCGCTCAAGCCTGGTCGCTACGAGTATTTCGATGAATTCCACCTGCCCGAGGCGCAGGGTGAAATCATCGCGGTTGCCCCAGATGAGCAGGCTGCACCATGAATGGAGCGGCCTTCGTGGTGGTGTTTCGTGAAAGCATGGAAGCCATTCTGGTGCTGGGTGTCCTCTACACCTGGCTGGTTCGCGCCGAGCGCCGTGATGCCCTGAGGTGGCTGTGGGCGGGAGCCATGCTGGGCATCGCGCTGGCCATCTCGTTAGGCGCGGCCTTGATGGGCGTCGGCGACGTGCTGAGCGGAGACGCCCAAACGCTGTTTCAGGTGATCATGTCGGCCGTGGCGGCGCTTCTGATCGTGCATATGGCGGCGTGGATGCGGCGTCATGGCGCGACGCTCAAGGGGGTACTTGAGCGCGACGCCCAGCGCTGCCTGGCACCGGTCCGTCAGTGGGGTATCGCCAGCCTGGCGGCGCTGGCGGTCGCCCGGGAGGGCGCCGAGACACTGGTATTTCTCTATGGCATCGGTGTCGCGCAATGGCATCAGGGCACGCGCTGGGACTTTGTCCTGTCCGCCGGCCTGGGGCTGGTGATGGCAGCGCTATGTTTCTGGGCATTGCAATGGACGTCCCGGCGCTTTGCCTGGCGCCTCTATTTTGTGATCAGCGAAGCATTGTTGCTGCTGGTGGCGGCCGGTCTTTGGGTGTCGGCGCTGGAAGGGTTGATCAATCTGGGCTGGTTGCCCGCTGGCATGGATCCGCTCTGGGATACCAGTCAGTGGCTGGACGACGGTCAGGGAGTAGGGGGGATGTTAGCCTCCATCGCTGGCTATCGGGCTTGGCCGCCCTCCACCCTGGTGTTGGGCTACATCGCGTATTGGTGGCTGGTCATCATGTACCTGCAGGTTCCCCTGCGTAGGCAGAGCAGAGATCGGGTGGCATCGTGAGCATGCGTCGCTGTCTGTCCGCATCAGTCAAGCGCGGCGACGATGAGCGCTCGCGCCTGGATCAGCTAGGACATTGGCTGGCCGATCATCGTCGAGCGGTGCTGGGGCTGCAATGGAGCGTCGTGCTGTTCTATGCAGTGTTGCTGCTGATACCCCCCCTGTTGCCGCTGCCCGACTACCAGTCCCGCATCCTGGGACACCTTACCGTGTTCGCCGAATTCGTTTTCTGGGGTATCTGGTGGCCCTTCGTGATGGTCAGCATGGTCGTTGCGGGGCGGCTGTGGTGTGGCCTGCTGTGTCCTGAAGGGGCGATATCGGAGGCGGCCAGTCGCGTGGGTCTGGGTCGTGCGATACCGCGCTGGATGCACTGGGGAGGCTGGCCCTTGGTGGGTTTTGTCATGACCACCGTGTATGGCCAATTGATCAGTGTCTATCAGTACCCGAAGGCGGCACTGCTGGTGCTGGGAGGCTCAACCGTAGCCGCCGCCCTGGTGGGGGTGGTCTACGGCAAGGGCAAGCGTGTCTGGTGTCGTCATCTGTGTCCCGTCAGCGGCGTCTTCGCACTGCTTGCCAAACTCTCGCCGCTGCACGTTCGCACCGAGCCAGCCAGCTGGCACCGCTATGGCCAAAGACGGCGCAGGGGCGAGGTCGCTCGCCAACCGGCTCCAGACTGTCCCGTGCTGCTTCCACTCAAGCAGCTGGACAGCGCCAGTGATTGCCATCTGTGCTCACGCTGCACCGGCTACAAGAGCGCGATTCATCTAGAGCTGCGTGCCCCCGGGGCTGAGGTGATCGCTCCCCCTCCTCAGCGGCCAGCCACCGTGTGGGAGTACCTGCTGGTGGTGTTTGGGCTGCTGGGTGTGGCGGTGGGTGCCTTCCACTGGTCTGCGAGTCCCTGGTTCGTGGCGGCCAAGCAATCGAGCGCGGTGTGGCTCTACGGTCATGGTGCGGGCTGGCTGCTGGATGCCACGGCACCCTGGTGGCTGCTGACCCACTACCCTGAGCAACACGATGTGTTCAGCCTGCTCGATGGCGCTCTGCTGTTGGGCTATATCGGCGTGACGGCGCTGACCCTGGGAGGCTGGACAAGCGCGCTGCTGGGGTTGGCCAATCTGCTGCTGGGCAGGTGGTCCTGGCGGCGCCTGTGGCACCTGTCCTATGCGCTGATTCCTCTGGCCGGCGGAGGTGTGTTTCTGGGGCTGTCGATGACCACCCTGACGCTGCTGCGTGGGGAAGGCTGGCAGCTGCTGTGGGCCGATGATGTGAGAGCGTTGTTGTTGATGCTTGTGGTGGTGGTCAGCGCTTGCTTGAGCTGGGGCCTGCTCGGGCGTTACGTATCAGGCATGCGGCGTGGCCTGGCCATGGGGCTGATGGTGCTGGCCCAGGCGCCCGTGGTGGGCGCCTGGTGGTTGCTGTTCTGGGGCTGGTGATGACGGTATCGCTGGAGTGCGACAGGGCTAGGCGGCATCCAGAAAGGGCGCCTTCATGGCGTCGATGATCTGGCGCATCTCCTCGTCGGAGGTGATGTAGGCGGGCATGGTATAAAGCCATCGGCCGAAGGAGCGCAGCCACACTCCGCGTGAGCGGGCGATGTCAGCCGCATGGGCAAGAGAGGAGGCATCGTACACTTCGATGACTCCGGTAGCTCCCAGCACGCGCACGTCAGCGACAGCAGGATGCTGGCGCAGACTGTCGTCGCCGGCAAGCTCGCGGGTCAGGATGGCATTGAGGTGCGAGATCTTGCCCAGGTAGTCCTCCTCCTCGAACACTCGCAGGCTCTCCAGGGCCACCCGACAGGCCAGCGGGTTGCCCATGAAGGTGGGGCCATGCATGAAGGCATGCAGCTGGCTGTCACCGATGAAGGTGTTATGGACGCGGGTGGTGGCCAGGGTGGCGGCATGGCCCAGGTAGCCGCCGGTCAAGCCTTTGGACAGCACCATGATGTCGGGCGTGATATCGGCATGGTCGGCGGCGAACATCTTGCCGGTGCGGCCAAAGCCGGTGGCGACTTCATCGAACACCAGCAGGACATCAAACTCGTCACACAGCGCTCGTGCGCCGCGCAGATAGTGCGGTGACGTCATGTTGAGACCACCCGCCGCCTGCAGCAGGGGTTCCATCAGCAGGGCGGCTATCTCGTGGTGGTGCTGCTCTAGCACGCTGCGTAGCGCCGCCAGATCCGCCTCGACCTGTTGCGCAGTGGCGCCGTAAGGCGCCTTGGGTGCTGGCGCGAAGTGGTGTTCGGGCAGGTAGCCGGCAAACAGCGAGTGCATGCCTTCCTCCGGGTCGCACACTGCCATGCAGCCGGCGGTGTCACCGTGGTAGGCCTTCATCAACGACAGCATCCGGCGCTTGCCCGAATGGCCACGCAGATGGTGGTACTGGACGGCCATCTTCATGGCGACTTCCATGCCGACGGAACCGCTATCGGAGAAGAACACGTGCTCGAGTCCGTCGGGTGTGAGTCGCACCAGCTCCCGCGCCAGCTGATCGGCGGGATCGTGGGTCAGCCCGCCCAGCATGACATGGCACAGTGTGTCGGCCTGTTGCTTGATGGCGTCGACCAGGCGCGGATGGCCGTAGCCATGAATCATGCACCACCATGAGCAGGTCGCGTCGAGCAGAGATTCGCCGGTGTCCAGGGTGAAGCGGGTGCCGCGCCCGCCGACCACCCTGGGTGCGGCGGCTTGTGTCTTGAGGTGGGCGTAGGGGTGCCAGACGGGAGAGGGCATCTCGGCTCCTGAGGGTTTAGTAAACCAAAAATATTTCGGCGAGTTTACCATTGCTCCCACGGCTCCCACCAGCCGGGTAGGCTCCGTCAGGCCATTCAGGGATGCTGGGCGTCGACGCGCTTGAGGAAACGCTCGAACAGAAAGGACTCTTCGTTCTTGAGGGACCGGCTGAGGCAGTCGATGAACTCCCGGCGTGGATAGGTGAAGACGCGCGGGGCCTTGTAGGCATCCAGGTCGATGGCGATGATCGTACCGTCGACCACCAGGAAGTTGTCGGTATGCAGGCCTCGACAGTGAATGCGGTCACGATACAGCGCTTCCAGGATGTCCAGGTAGCGCTCCTGCAAGGCGGGATCATCGAGTACTAGCTGTTTCAGCGCCACACCATGGACGTTGGCGGTGACCAGACGGTAGCGCTGAGCGTCAAGAATGGTGGGCGTGTCGATTCCCAGGCGCTCCAGGCGACGGGCTACGTAGCGAAAGTTGTGTCCCGGGTAGCGGCGAATGCCCAGGCGGTAGCGCCAGCGATCGCTCGCCTTGGGTGTGAAGGTCTTGATAAAGGCATCCTGATCCGGGTCGTAGTGGACCTCGGTGTACTTGCCAGTCTGGATAAGCTGCATGATGTCCTTTGAAGCGAGGCGAAATCGAAGGGTAGGGCAGGGTCAGCGCAGTGGCCGAGGGCCTCAGGCGTCTTCGTCGAAGCGTGCGACGAACAAGGCCTCAAGGGCGTCGAGCACCGCATCGGCGTCGGGACCTTCTGCTTCCAGGGTCAGCACGGTGCCGCAGGGGGCCGCCAGCATCAGCAGGGACATGATGTTGGCGGCATCCCCACAGCGCTGACCGTGGTGCACGGTCACGGAGGCGTCGAACGCCTGACAGCAGGTGACCAGGCGAGTGGCCGCCCGAGCGTGCAGCCCGCGGCGATTGGTAAGGGTCAGCTCGCGTCTGGCCACGCTCATTGTGCCCCGCTGTCCAGACGACGTTGCTGGCCAAGCTCGCGGTGGCGCAGGCGTATTCTCGGGTGGTCGTCGACCAGCGCCGCGGCGATGCTCTCGGCCAGATAGACCGAGCGATGCTGCCCCCCGGTGCAGCCCACGGCCACCGTCAGATAACTGCGCTGGCTGGCCTGATAGCGTGGCAGCCAGTTGCGCACCCAGGTCAGGATGTCGCGCTTCATGTCGGCGACGTCTTGATAGTGCTCAAGGAAGGCGATCACGCTTTGATCGCAGCCGTTGGCATCCCGCAGCGATGGCTCCCAGTAGGGGTTAGGCAGGCAGCGTGCATCGAACACGATATCGGCGTCGGGGGGCACGCCACGCTTGAAGCCAAAGGACTCGATGGTCAGGCTCAGCTGGCCGCTGCGATGATCGGCCACCTGCTCGGCGATGCGTGAACGCAGCTCGTGTACGGACAGGCGGGAGCTGTCGATGATCAGATCTGCCAGGTCGCGAATGCCAGACAACGCCTTCTGCTCGGACTCGATGGCCTCGGCCAGGGTCATGTCGGTATTGCGGGTCAGCGGGTGACGGCGTCGAGTATGGGAGTAGCGTTCCAGCAGAATCCGCGCGTCGCTGGTGAGATAGACGACCTGGCAGTCGATGGGACCTTGCTTCAGCGCCGTCAGCTGCGCGGGAAAACGCTCCAGCGCCTCGGGCAGATTGCGCGCATCGACACTGACGGCAATGCGCTGTGAATGTCCATTCTCCAGCTCTTCGACCAGTGACCCCAGCAGCGTCGCTGGCAAGTTGTCGATGGCATAGAAGCCCAGGTCTTCGAGAGCCTGAAGCGCCACGGACTTTCCCGAGCCAGAGCGACCACTGATGATCACGAGCTGCATGTCCTGTCTCCTTGGCAGGGGGCGATAAGAGGGCAGTTGGTGTCAACCGCGCGGTGACGGCCAGATCACGCTCGATCAGAGCGTGCTATCTGGCTAGATGGTAATCAGCTAAATGGCAATCAGCTAGAGGTTAATCAGCGAGATCCCCATCAGCGAGGCGCCATTCTTCAAGGCGCCAGGCAAGGCGTGCGCCATCAAGACATAGGATCAAGGCGCTTTCGCTGCGTGCCGTCAGCTCGTGGCGTCGCCGGGGGCTTGCTGGCGAATCGCTTCCTGCAAGCGCTCGTGCAGCTCGCGCTGGGACGTCGCGTGGCGCAGACGATGTCGGGTATCGGCGTCATTCATGACCCCGGCCACCTGGCCCAGCAAGGCTAGGTGAGCATCATCCGCTTCTTCAGGCACCAGCAAGACAAAGACCAGGTCCACCGGTTCGCCGTCGATGGCGTCGAAATCAATCGGCTCTGCCAGCTTGAGAAAGCCAGAGATAGGGGCCTTGCAGTGAGGGTTGCGAGCATGCGGAATGGCCACGCCATTGCCGATGCCGGTGCTACCCAGACGTTCGCGGCCGATCAGGCGACTGAAGACTTCCTGGCTATCCAGGCTTGGTGTGTTCTGCGCAATGAAGGTGCTGAAAAATTCCAGCACCCTCTTCTTGCTGCCCCCCGGGACGTCAAATAGCGTGCGCTCGGGGGGGAGAATGGCATCCAATGTCATGAGAGGTCAGCGAATTCCGGCGCCTTGGGCGCGGGCTTGGGATTTTTCCTTGTGCTTGACGAGCTGGCGGTCCAGCTTGTCGGCAAGGGCGTCGATGGCGGCGTACATGTCGCCGTCCTGGGCTTCTGCATGCAGGTCTGCACCGGCAGCGTGAAGCGTACAGGCAGCCTGTTGGCGCTCCTTCTCCACCGAGAGGGTGACCTGCACATTGGTGATGTTGTCGTAGTGGCGCTCCACACGGGCGAGCTTCTCTTGTACGTAGTCACGCAGGGGATCGGTCAATTCGACGTGGTGGCCGGTAATGTTGACTTGCATGACAAGGCTCCTTGCTCTTGCGGGTGGTTGCTCGATTGTAACCCTTTTTCCGATCCTGCAAACCCCCCTGCTTCTACGCATTAAGACGCAGATGTCGTGCGATATTTCAAGCGCTTGCGCTTTTCATGTAACTGCGCTACGCGCTCTGCTCGCCGCCTGTCTCGAGCCATCTGACCGGGCTCAGCGCAGGCGCTTGCGCTCGCTTGAAGAGGGAATATTCATCGCTTCTCGATACTTGGCGACGGTGCGTCGGGCGACGTTGACACCGTCTTCGGCGAGCAGCTCCACCAATTTGCTGTCAGACAGCGGTTTGCGAGGCGGCTCCTGCTGGATCAGCGACTTGATCATGGCGCGTATGGCAGTGCTGGAATGGGCATCCCCATCCTGACCCACCTGGCTGGAAAAGAAATACTTGAGCTCGAACACTCCCCGTGGCGTATGCACGAATTTCTGGGTCGTCACCCGGGAGATGGTCGATTCGTGCATCTCGACCTTGGCCGCAATGTCTGCCAACACCAGTGGTTTCATGGCGGCTTCACCCTGCTCGAGGAAGTCGAGCTGCCGCTCCATGATTTCGCGTCCGACCCTCAACAGGGTGTCGTTGCGGCTTGCCAGGCTCTTGATCAGCCAGCGCGCCTCCTGCAGATGGTCCTTCAGAAACTGGTTGTCCTGGCTCTTGTCGGCCCGTCGGATCAAGGCCGCATAGTCGGGTTGAATGCGCAGGCGTGGCATCGCCTCAGGGTTCAGCTCGACGCGCCAGCCTTCTTCGGTGTGGCGGACCACCAGATCGGGAATGACATAGTCGTTGTCGCTGTCGCCGTACTGGCTGCCAGGCCTAGGGTCGAGGCCACGGATCAGTTCGATGACATCATCCAGCTGCTCTTCGGTCAGGCTCAGGCGGCGCTTCAGCAGACGACGATCACCGCTGGCCAGTGCCTCGAGAAACTGGCGTACCAGTCTTCCCGCCTGGGGCAGAAGGGGGGTGTCACGGGGCAGGCTGTCCAGTTGCAGCTGCAGGCATTCGCGCAAATCTCGGGCAAATACACCGGTAGGTTCGAATTGCTGCAGCCTGGCCAGCACCGACGCCACGTCCTGCAGGGGCGGGGCAGCAGCGTCGTCATCGGCCAGGCCCTGGGCGATATCGTCAAGGTGTCCCACCAGGTAGCCATCGCCGTTGACCGCGTCAATCAGGCACTCTGCGATGCGCCTGTCATTATCATTGAGGTCCAGCAGGGCCAGCTGCCAGCTAAGGTGGCCATGCAGGGATTGCCCGCTGGCCTGGCGCTCGAAGTCTGGCGCCTCGGCGCTGCCGGCCGGGGCGGTGCCAAGGTCCTGATAGGTATCGGACCAGTCGCTGTCGACCGTTAGCTCGGAGGGGATCTCGTCGGCCCAGTCGTCGTCCTTGCTGTCCTTGACCTGCAGCTCGCCGAATTCATCCTCCAGCTCGAGCATCGGGTTGGCCTCGAGCGCCTGCTGGACTTCCTGGCGCAGGTCCAGCGTGGAAAGCTGGAGCAGGCCAATAGCCTGTTGCAGCTGAGGGGTCATGGTCAGCTGGGTGCCGATCTTCAGCTGCAGTGACGCCTTGAGGGCCATGATGTGACTTCCGTTCGTGGAGCTGAAAAGCCTTACCCTAACGGCGGGTCAGGTACCATGCAAGCTTCTTGCCAACTTGTGGGCAGGGGGTGGCGCGCAGGGCTTGCTGTGCCCCGCATGCGCGTCAGTGCAAGGTCGAGCGGGCGCCATGAAGACCCTGCCTACATAGCGGCCCGGCAGCGCTAATATAGTGGTTAAAGGCGAAAGTTTTCGCCGAGATAGACTTCCTTGACGCGCTGGTTGGCAAGGATCGACTCGGCACTGCCTTCGGCGATGATCTGGCCGTCGCCGACAATGTAGGCGCGGTCACAGATGTCCAGCGTCTCGCGCACGTTGTGGTCGGTGATCAAGACGCCGATGTCACGAGCCTTGAGCTGGCGAATGATCGACTTGATCTCGCCGACGGAGATCGGATCCACCCCGGCAAAGGGTTCGTCGAGCAGAATGAAGGCGGGTTCTGTGGCCAGGGCTCGGGCGATCTCGACCCGGCGTCTTTCCCCGCCGGACAGGCTCATGCCCGGGTTGTCGCGAATGTGGCTGACATGGAAGTCTTCGAGCAGTTGCTCAAGGCGCGCCTGGCGACCTTCCCGGTCGAGGTCCTTGCGGGTCTCGAGGATCGCCATGATGTTGTCGGCTACGGACAGCTTGCGGAAGATGGAGGCTTCCTGGGGCAGGTAGCCAATACCCGCCAGTGCCCGCTGGTGCATGGCCGCGCGGCTCAGGTCGTCATCGTCGATGCTGATGGTGCCAGCATCCGCCCTGACCAGTCCGACGATCATGTAGAAGGAGGTGGTCTTGCCTGCGCCGTTGGGGCCCAGCAGGCCCACAATGCTGCCCTGTTCGATGGACAGGCTGATGTCCTGGACGACGCGGCGCTTCTTGTAGCTCTTGGCCAGATGGCGAGCGTGGAGAGTCTTCATCAGTTTCCTTGGCTTTCCGGCTCGAGGGTCATGCGAATGCGCTGCTGGCCGTCGACACCCTGTGCGCTGGAGCGAGCCTGGACAACGCGGCGATCCAGAAAGTACTCCAGGTAGGCGCCGTCGAAGGTGTCATTGGCCTTGTGCAATTCCGCCTGGTCGATGAGTTCCATGCGGCGCTCGGCAACATGGTAGACCACCTTCTTGCCCCAGCCCTTGACCACCGGCTCTTCCGGCGAAGGCTGCTGCTCCAGGTAGGCGCGGGAGCCAGTCGCCGTGGCGCGGGACAGCTGACCCTGGTCGTTGCGCTGAATTTCCACACGCTCACCGGTCAGGAGCATGCTGCCCTGTTGAATACGCACATCGCCGGTATACACCGCTGTGCCTGCGCGGTCATCCAGGTCCAGCTGGTCGGCCTCTACCTGAATGGGGGCGCTGCGGTCGCTTTCCAGCGCCAGGGTGACGGTGCTGGTGGCGACGCTCGTCAGGCCCAGGGCCAGGGCGAGCAGTAGCGCGGGACGGGAACGCATCATGGAAGTGACTCCTTGTTAGAGCTCGGGCTGAGAGCGGCTCTGGCTTATTGAGGCTCTGGCGGATGATAGCCGGTGACATTGTCGGTCAGACGGGCGGTATTGTCATGGATCCAGGCATCGAAGCGCTCGCCTCGCATTTCCTGGGGGGGCTGACGCAATACCGCAGGCGTCTCACTCCAGGCGTGGCCTGAATCGCTGTCATAGACCAGCACCTCGGTATCCAGCTGCCAGCGCTCGGCAGGGGCCTCGAGGTGGGCATCTCCGGTCAGTGTCAGAGGGTTGCCGTCCGGGCCAAGTTCGCCGTCGGTGGCAGTGGCGATCCACAGGCGGCCGCTGTCATCGACAAGCTCCATGTCAGGTTGGTCGACGCGGGTGATGTCATCCAGCGGGGTGTGCACCAGACGCGGGGTCGTGATGCGCTGATGGGGCGCACCCTCGGTGTCGAAGCGCGTCAGGGTGGCATCGATCAGGTAGTAGTCCGGCTCGCCGGCCTGATCGTCGGTGATCAGGTCAGGCACAGTGCCGTCCCGCGGGTCGAGCAGGGCCAGACCGCCGCCCAGCACGAGCAGCAGGATGACCAGCCAGAAACGGAAGCCGGGCCGCAGTGAGCGCCATGTCATATCAGGGGTCCGTCCTTCAGATAGCTGTCCACCACGCCGTCGAGGCGGCCCTGGGCAGCCAGCAAGGTATCCGTGATGTCGCGCACTGCGCCATGACCGCCGCCGCGCTCGGTGACCCAGCGGGCGCGTTCGCGAATGTAGAACGGGGCGCCTGGCACGCTGATGCCCACGCCACAGCGGTCAATGCACGGCAGGTCGGGCAGGTCGTCTCCGCAATAGGCCACCTCTTCCAGTGACAGCGACAGCTCGGCGCACAGCGATTCCAGCGCCGGCAGCTTGCGTTCGACACCTTGCTGGACGTGCTGGATGCCCAGCGCCTTGGCGCGCTGGGAGACCATGGGTGAGCTACGCCCGGTGATCAGAGCGACGTCGATTCCCGCGCGCCTGGCCAGTTTGATACCGTGGCCATCAAGGGTGTTGAAGGCCTTCAGTTCCGTACCGTCGGCATGAAAGATAAGCTGCCCATCGGTCAGCACGCCGTCCACATCCAGCGCCAGCAGCTTCACGCGGCCAAGTCGTTGCACCAGGTCAGGGGAGAGTGAGGCAAGTGGGTCGTGGGCCATCATGGCGATCCTTGATGTTGAGTGGGCAGAAGGTGTGACGGCAGCTGCCCGGCGGTAGCGCCCGGAGTGCCGTCAGGCCAGGCGTCAAATGACACCTGCTGCCAGCAGGTCATGCATGTGTAGCGCGCCAACCGGGCGCTGCTGGTCATCCACCACCGCCAGAGCGGTGATGCGACTGTCTTCCATCAGCTTGACGGCTTCCGCCGCCAGGGTGTCGGGACGGATGCGCCGTCCGGGACTGGTCATGACATCGTCCACGCTCAGGGTGCTGAAATCCTGGTGGCGGTCAAGGGTTCGGCGCAGGTCGCCATCGGTATAGACGCCCGCCAGGGTACCGTCATCGGCCACTACGCAGGTGAAACCGAGGCCCTGGCGAGTGATCTCGAGCAGAGCATCTCTGAGCGGTGAGCCAGTCGCCACGACGGGAAGTCTGTCGCCGGTATGCATCAGGTCTGCCACCGTCAGCAGCAGGCGTTTGCCCAGGCTGCCACCGGGGTGGGACAGCGCGAAGTCTTCCGCGGTAAAGCCGCGGGATTCAAGCAGTGCGACGGCCAGGGCGTCACCCAGGGCAAGCGCGGCCGTGGTAGAGGACGTGGGGGCGAGGTCGAGCGGGCAGGCCTCGCGTTCGACGCCGGCATCCAGATGGGCCTCGGCGTGGCGCGCCAGGGTCGACCCGGGCCTGCCGGTCATGCTGATCAGCGGAATGCCCATACGCTTCAATAGAGGCAGCAAGGCGGTAACTTCGGCAGTCTCGCCGGAATTGGACAGCGCCAGGACCACGTCACCTGGGGTGATCATGCCAAGGTCGCCATGGCTGGCTTCACCGGGATGAACAAAGAACGCCGGGGTGCCGGTGCTGGCCAGAGTGGCGGCAATCTTGCCGCCGATGTGGCCGGATTTGCCCATGCCTGTCACCACCACCCGTCCTTGGCAGGCCAGGATCAGCGTGCAGGCGCGCTCAAAGGCCTCATCGAGGCGCTGAATCAACGCATCGACCGCGTCGCGCTCCAGTTCCAGCGTGCGTCGGGCGATAGCGCGAACATTGATGGGTGTCGAGGGCGACGCCCCGTCGGGAAATTTGGTCATGGCCATGATTGTTGCCGTTTACCACCGTTGTCACAAGGGTCAGGCTGTCAGGGAGGTACCCAGCCAGAACAGATAGAAGGCGTAGCTGGCTGCCAGCAGCGCGCCGACGATGCGTCCGACGCGCCCGCGGCGCTGCCACAGCAGGATGGCCGCCAGCGCCAGCGTCAGGCCGAGCATGACCGGAAAGTCGCGCCCCGCGGCGTCAGGGTCGGTGGCCCCCGGTGCCAGCAAGCCAGGTACGGGCAGCACGGCCAGCATGTTGAACAGGTTGGAGCCGATGACATTGCCGATGGCGAGGTCGTGGTGACGCTTCAGGGCGCTGGCAACACAGGCGGCAAGCTCGGGCAGGCTGGTGCCGATAGCGACGACGGTCAGGCCAATGACCAGCTCGCTCACCCCGAAGGAGCGTGCCAGCTCGGTTGCGCCCCAGACCAGCCCGCGGGAGCTGGCGATCATCACCGCCAGGGTCACGACCAGCCAGACAAGGGCCTTGCCCAGCGCCATGCCGGGGATCTCGCCGGCGACGTCCTGTTGCCCTTCGTCTGCGCGAAACAGCCACCAGATGCTGAACACCAGCAGGGCCAGCAGCAGGGCCGCGTCGACGCTGTTCAGCTGGCCATCGGCCAGGGCATAGCCGGCCAGTCCGGTCGCGCCCAGCAGTAGTGGCAGTTCGCGACGAACGATGCTGAAACGCACCGGAATCGGCACGACCAGGGCGGTCACGCCCAGTACCAGCGCGATGTTGGCGATGTTGGAGCCGAGTGCATTGCCGGTAGCAAGGTCAGGCGTGCCATCCAGTGATGCCATCACCGACACGACGATCTCCGGGGCGGAGGTGCCGATGGAGACGATGGTCATGCCGACCAGCATGATGCTCATGCCGGCGCGATACGCGGTTGCAGCGGCCGCGCCAACGAAGCGATCGGCGCTCCATAGCAGGCCAACAAGACCAAGAGCGACAGCGACGAGCGGTAACAACATGCGGACAACCTGATGGTGAATATCGAGGGCGCCCATTGAACCCTGCCAACATCCTGCGCGCAAGCGCGCAGCCGCTGCACTGGCGTGGCATGTTTCAGTTAAGATACGATGTTCGAAAACCGAGCGCATGGCAACGCGCTCTATCATGTTTCCTGGTTCCATGGTCGTGGCGGAGCCCGTCTGCGTTTTGCAGCGAGCGAGGCAGCGGCGTTTGTTTCATGGCGACCATCATTGTTTGGGGACTGCGATGACGGCTTCCTCCTTGGTGGAGGTGGAGAACCTGCATTTCACGCGCGGCGATAGAGATATCTTTCGTGGCGTGGATCTCTCCATTCCCCGCGGCAAGATCACGGCCATCATGGGCCCCAGTGGTACCGGCAAGACCACTCTGCTGAAGTTGATCGGCGGGCAGCTGGCGCCGAGCGCCGGCAGGGTGCTGATCGACGGGCACGATGTGCACCGACTGTCGCGCAAGGATCTGTTCCAGATGCGGCGACGCATGGGCATGCTGTTCCAGAGCGGTGCGCTGTTCTCCGACCTTAGCGTGTTCGAGAACGTGGCGTTTCCCCTGCGCGTGCATACGGATCTTCCGGAGAGCATGGTGCGCGATGTGGTGCTGATGAAGCTCGAAGCGGTCGGGCTGCGTGGTGCTCGCGATCTGATGCCTTCGGAGCTGTCTGGCGGGATGACGCGGCGAGTGGCGCTGGCGCGTGCGGTGGCCCTCGACCCTGAGCTGATTCTGTATGACGAGCCATTCGTCGGTCAGGATCCGATCTCGATGGGTGTGCTAGTTCAGCTTATTCGTCGTCTCAACCAGGCGCTGGGCTTGACCTCGGTGGTGGTCTCCCATGATATCAAGGAGACCTTGTCCATTGCCGATTATGTCTATGTGGTAGCGGACGGAAGAGTCATGGCCCACGGTACGCCCGCTTCTCTGGACGTCGAGCAGGACCCCCGCGTCAGCCAGTTTGTACATGGCGAGCCGGATGGCCCTGTCCCGTTCCATTACCCGGCCAATGATTTCTATGACGATATTCTGGGGCAGGAGGAAGCATGATCGAGCGGATCAGTCGCCTTGGGCGGCGTGGCTGTGACCTGCTCGAGGCAGTGGGCCGGGCAGGGCTATTTCTAGCGCAATCGATGTTTGGCCGTCCCACCATGGGGGGCATCAGTCTGTGGATTGCCCAGGTCTACATGGTCGGTGTGCTGTCGCTGGCGATCATTCTGGTATCTGGCCTGTTTATCGGCATGGTGCTGGCGCTTCAGGGTTACACCATTCTGGTCGACTTTGGCGCGGCGGATGCGCTGGGGCAGATGGTGTCCCTGGCCTTGCTTCGCGAGCTGGCGCCGGTGGTGGCGGCACTGCTGTTTGCGGGACGCGCGGGGTCAGCGTTGACCGCCGAGATCGGCCTGATGAAAGCCACTGAGCAGCTGACCAGCATGGAAATGATCGGCGTCGATCCGCTGCGTAGAATCGTGGCGCCCAGACTGTGGGCTGGCTTTGTCTCGCTGCCGCTGTTGACCATCGGTTTCAGCGTAGTGGGCATTTATGGCGGTTATCTTGTCGGCGTCGAGTGGCTGGGGGTGTTCGAGGGCTCCTATTGGGGCAACATGCAGGCCAGCGTCGGGTTCTTCAACGACATTGGCAACGGCATCGTCAAGAGCCTGATGTTTGCCTTGGTCGTGACCTGGATCGCCGTGTTTCAGGGTTACGACCTGATCCCGACCTCCGAAGGTATCTCGCGGGCGACCACCCGGACCGTAGTGTATTCCTCCCTGGCCGTACTGGGCTTGGATTTCGTGTTGACCGCCGTGATGTTCGGCGGGCTTTCCTGATTTTTCGGAGACTGCCCATGAAGCGCAGCAAGACAATGGAATTGAGTGTTGGCCTGTTCATGCTGGCCGGCATATTGGGCCTGGTGTTCCTGGGGCTCAAGGTCAGCGGGCTCGACCTGCAGCGCGCCGACGACACCTTCGAGCTACGTGCCAACTTCGCCAACATCGGCGGTCTCAAGCCGCGGGCGCGGGTGACCATGGCGGGCGTTACCGTGGGTCGGGTCGAGAGCATTGACCTGAATACCGAGTGGTATGACGCCGAAGTCGTGATGTCTCTCGATAACGAACTTTCCGGCATGCTGCCGGACGACAGCACGGCCGCCATCTTGACGTCCGGCCTGCTGGGCGAGCAGTACATCGGTTTGTCCGTCGGCGGATCGCCGGAGATGATCGAGGACGGCGGTGTCGTGCGAGACACTCAGTCCGCGCTGGTGCTAGAGGAACTCATACAGCAATTCGTGTCCAACCTGACGAAAGACTGATCCGGCAGTTTCCGGACTGACAAGGAGGCTTCAATGACCCGTTCTCTGCACGCCATGGTTCAGCTGCGGCGCTGGATGGTAGCGCTGATGATGGTGCTGGTCAGCTTGCCCGCTCTGGCCCAGCAATCTCCCGAGCAAATGATTCGCGACAGCATCGATGGCTTGATGGGCAAGATCGATGGCCGTGAGTCGTATTACATGGAGCACCCTCAGGAGCTCAAGCAGGTGGTGGACGATAGCCTGCGCGGTGTTGCCGACTTTCGCTACATCGGCGCCAGCGTGATGGGGAGGTACTTCAACAACGCCACCCCGCAGCAGCGCTCTCGCTTCGTCGACGTCTTCAAGCAGACGCTGCTGGATACTTATGCCAAGGGCCTGGTGACGTTCGAGTATGACTCCATTCGGGTGCTCGACAACCAGTCGGCGGCTCGCTACGAGGATCAGGCCAGCGTCGACATGGAGGTGGTGGCGACAGATGGCACGGTTTACCCGGTCAGCTATACGCTGCGTCAGTCCAACGGCAAGTGGCAGGTGGTCAATGTGATCGTCAATGGCATCAACCTGGGCCTGACATTCCGCAATCAGTTTGACCAGGCGATGCGCCAGTACAACCGCGACTACGACGCAGTCATCAACAACTGGAGCCCCGACGTGGGTGTCGACGAGCTGGAGCGTGGTGCGTGAGCGTATTGATCGAAGTGGCGTCGGCCCGGTTGCTTGAGGACGAAGGCACCCTGAGGGTCTGCGGCAAGGTCAACTTCGAAGGCGCTGCCGAAATGGCGGAAGCAGGGCGTGAGTGGCTCGAAGAGCGGACGCCGGGCTCCCCTGTGTGTCTCGACCTCAGTGAGGTCGAGCACGTGTCCAGCGCCGCGCTGACGATGATGCTCGAATGGGCGCGAACCATGCGTCGCGCAGGACTGTCGTTGAACAGCATCAAGCTGTCGCCTCCGCTATGGCAGTTGACGGAGCTTGCGGGACTCGACGATCTGTTGCCATCGACCTGCGCACGCGCCTGACCGCTGTCGTCACTATCGTGCATGCCGCGCCCCCGAATGCGATGCGTATTCGGGGGCGCGCTGCTTTCGGGAGTCATCAGCGACAGGCCCCGTCGTGCCGTAGCCGGCTTGACCGCGGGCGGCACGTACCGAGCCTGGGGAAAGTGTTTACGTCATCGCCAAGCGCGTCGCTTTTCTTTACCATATGCCCTTTGTGTTTTTTCGGGCGCGGCGCACCCTCGTCGGCGCACCGTGTCTTACGCCAGTTGAAGGAGCAGGGGCATGCAACCCAGCGACGTTAAAGCGCTGCTCGAGAGCCGAGTCGACGGCTGCGAATTTCATATCCAAGGTGAAGGCTGCAACTTTCAGGTCATCGCCGTGGGCGAACGCTTCGCCGGACTGACGCCGGTCAAGCGTCAGCAGGTTATCTACGGCGCATTGTCAGAGGAAATTGCCTCTGGTGCCCTTCACGCCGTCAGTATCAAGACGTTTACCCCTTCCCAGTGGCAATCGGCCGCTGAGAACACTGGAGCCTGATGGTAGCGCCCGCATGGACAAATTGATCATTACCGGCAACGGACCCGCCGAGGGCGATGTCTGGGCCAGCGGTGCCAAGAACGCGGCTCTGCCGATTCTGTGTGCCACCTTGCTTTCCGAAGAGCCGGTAACCATCGGCAATCTTCCTCATCTTCAGGACATCACGACCACGCTCGAGCTGCTTGGCCATATGGGCGTGCAGGCCGTGATGGGCGAGAAGATGTGTATTCAGCTCAATGGGGCTCAGGTCAGCGATTGTCATGCGCCCTATGAGCTGGTCAAGAAGATGCGTGCATCGATTCTGGTGCTGGGTCCGCTACTGGCCCACTTCGGCAAGGCGGATGTGTCGCTGCCAGGTGGCTGTGCGATCGGCTCGCGTCCGGTGGATCTGCATATTCGTGGCCTGGAAGCCATGGGTGCCGACATTCGGGTCGAGGGCGGCTACATTCGCGCCAGCAGTGATGGACGGCTGAAGGGTGCCACCATCTTTTTCGATGTGGTCACCGTCACCGGCACCGAGAACCTGTTGATGGCGGCGACGCTGGCCGAAGGTACCACCATTCTGGAGAACGCCGCCAAGGAACCCGAGGTGGTGGATCTTGCCGAGTGCTTGATCAAGATGGGTGCGCGTATCCGTGGTCATGGAACCGACACCATCGTGATCGAAGGTGTCGAGCGCTTGCACGGGGCGCATCATGATGTGATGCCTGACCGTATCGAGACCGGAACCTTCCTGGTGGCAGCGGCGTTGAGCCGAGGTCGCGTCAGGGTCCGGCGTACCCGTGCGGACATCCTCGAGGCGGTGCTGGCCAAGCTTGAAGAAGCCGGTGCCAAGATCACCACCGGGGACGACTGGATCGAGCTGGACATGCAGGGGCGGCGACCGCGAGCCGTCAATATCCGCACCGCGCCTTACCCGGCCTTTCCCACCGACATGCAGGCCCAGTTCGTGGCCATGAATGCCGTCGCAGAGGGTTCCTCGCGGGTGGTGGAGACGATCTTTGAAAATCGCTTCATGCACGTACAGGAACTGAACCGCATGGGCGCGAACATCGCCCTTGAGGGAAATACCGCGGTGATCACCGGCGTCGAACGTCTGTCTGGCGCCCCGGTAATGGCCACCGACCTGCGCGCCTCGGCGTCGTTGGTCATCGCTGCGATGATGGCAGAAGGTGAGACCCTGGTGGACCGGATCTACCACATCGACCGCGGCTATGAGTGCATCGAGGAAAAGTTGCATCTTCTGGGTGCACGCATCAAGCGCGTTCCAGGTTAAATGCGTTGGCGGGGGCGTCCCCGCCCCACGCGCGACACGCCACCTCGACATCCATCCCGACAACCGGGCGAGATCATGAGTAAGCAATTGATAGTGGCGCTCTCCAAGGGGCGCATCCTCGACGAGACCCTGCCGTTGCTGGCCGATGCGGGCATTCGTCCGGCGGAAGACCTGCGCAAGAGCCGTAAGCTGTTGTTCGACACCAACCTGCCGGACGTCAAGCTGGTGGTGATTCGAGCCACCGACGTGCCGACCTATGTCCAGCTAGGGGCTGCCGACCTTGGCGTCGCCGGCAAGGATGTGCTGCTTGAGCATGGTGCGGAGGGGTTGTACGAGCCGCTGGACTTGAACATTGCGCGCTGCAAGCTGATGACGGCAGGCATTCAGGGGGCTGAGCCGGCTCGGGCCAGGCGCCGGGTGGCGACGAAATTCGTCAATGTGGCGCGACGTTACTATGCCGAGCAGGGTATCCAGGCAGAGGTGATCAAGCTTTACGGGGCGATGGAGCTGGCGCCGCTGATGAACCTTGCCGACGAAATCGTCGATATCGTCGATACCGGCAATACCCTGCGTGCCAACGGCATGGAGCCCAGGGAGCTGATGGCGCATATCAGCACCCGTTTGGTGGTGAACCAGGCCTCGATGACGATCAAGCATGATCGGATCAAGCCGTTGATCAAGCGCCTGAGTGATGCGGTGGACGCGCGTCGGCAAGCCGCTGGCTGATCGGCGGGCTTGAGCGCCGGGATCAGGTGGTATGCCCCTGCTGATACGGTGGCAAGTGACGTGATAAAGCGTGACACGAAGGCGGGTGAGAGAAGGTGGTTGGACAAGACTGCGGAGATGACCAGATGGCCCAGCAAGCGCCGATAGTGGCAAGACTTTCGACCAGTGATGGCGATTTCACAGCGCGGCTTTCCGAGCTGCTGGCGTGGGAGGGGGTATCCGACCATCAGGTGCAGCAGACGGTCAGCGATATCATCGCCCAGGTACGCGAACAGGGTGATGAGGCGCTGGTAGAGCTCAGTCGGCGCCTGGATCGTCTCGAGGTGTCGAGCATGTCTGAGTTGCTGCTCGGGCCGGACCGCTTGCAGGCGGCCTACGACGGCCTGGAGAGCACTCAGCGAGATGCGTTGACCACCGCCGCTGAGCGCATCCGCCGCTATCATGAGCGCCAGAAGCCAGAGTCGTGGCAGTACACCGAAGCCGATGGCACCGTGCTGGGGCAGAAAGTCACTCCGCTGGATCGTGCTGGCGTCTACGTGCCTGGTGGCAAGGCAGCGTATCCCTCATCGGTGTTGATGAATGCGGTGCCTGCCAAGGTGGCGGGTGTGGGCGAAATCGTCATGGTCGTTCCTACCCCGGATGGCGTGGTCAATGACCTGGTGCTGGCAGCTGCCCATCTTGCTGGGGTCGACAAGGTGTTTACCCTGGGTGGCGCCCAGGCGGTGGCTGCGCTGGCCTACGGCACGGCCAGCGTGCCCAGGGTCGACAAGATTGTCGGGCCAGGCAACATCTATGTCGCCACCGCCAAGCGCGCGGTGTTCGGGCAGGTCGGCATCGACATGATCGCTGGCCCGTCGGAAATCCTGATCGTCTCGGATGGCAAGACGGACCCGGAGTGGCTGGCCATGGATCTGTTTTCCCAGGCCGAGCACGACGAGATTGCACAGGCGATTCTGGTCAGCTGGGACGAACAGCACCTGGCCGAGGTAGAGCAGGCCATGCAGCGCTTGCTGCCCACCCTGGAGCGGGAAGAGATTGCCAGGGCGTCTCTGGCCAACCGCGGTGCGCTGATTGCCTGTCGTGATGAGGCGGAAGCGATTGAGCTGATCAACCGCATTGCCCCCGAACACCTTGAGCTGTCGGTGGAGAAGCCGGAGCTGATGGTCGACCAGGTGCGGCATGCCGGGGCGATCTTCATGGGACGTCACACGGCAGAAGCGCTGGGAGATTACTGTGCTGGCCCCAATCACGTGCTGCCTACCTCCGGCACGGCCCGCTTCTCCTCGCCGCTAGGGGTCTACGACTTCCAGAAGCGGTCGTCTCTGATCCAGTGCTCGCCAGAAGGGGCGTCAGTACTCGGTGAGACGGCGTCGGTGCTGGCCCGGGGCGAGTCGCTGACGGCTCACGCGCGCTCGGCAGAGTATCGCATCAAGCGCTGATCCTGGCGTCCAGGAGGACGCTGCTCTGCTTGGTGGTAGAACGCAAAAGGCCCGGAATTTCCGGGCCTTTTGTGTTCTTGGGCGTTGTTGCCTGGGCGTTGTGGTCAGAGCTTTTTATCAACGTCTTGTTGTCATCGCTTTGGAGGGGGCAGGGCGCCCTGGGCAGACGCTGGGGCTGTTCCAGGGGCGGTCCGCGCGGTTCTCCACAACGAATTTTCTACAGCGGCCTTTCCACGGCGGCCTTTCCACGACGGGCCTGGAGACTGCCCGCACTGGAGGTTCAGAGAACAGAGGGGTGCCGGCAAGCCCCTGTCAGTTGTCGGTGGCGGTTTCCTCATCCTGCAAGGCCTGTGACTGTGGTGTGGGGCGCTCGCCGACTTCCAGCGTGACGTTCAGTCGCTGACCCTTGCGTGCGACGCTGACGCTGAGTTCGGTTCCCGGTGCAACGGCGGCGATATCGCTCATGGTCCGCCGGGGGTCGATAACGGCGCGTCCGTCGACCTCCAGCAGCACATCCCCGGGCTTGAGACCCGCCTGATCGGCAGGGCCGTCGGAGACGACGCCGGCGATGATGACCCCAGCGGGAACCTGCAGTCCAAAGGAGGTCGCCAGCTCCTGGTTGAGCTCCTGGGCCTCGATGCCGAGCCAGCCGCGGATCACGCGACCGTGGGTCACCAACTCATCCAGGATGCTGCGTGCCAGGTTGGCAGGGATAGCGAAGCCGATGCCCTGGGAGCCTCCGGAACGCGAAAAGATGGCGGTGTTGATGCCGACCAGTGCTCCTTCAGGATTGACCAGGGCACCCCCGGAGTTTCCTGGATTGATAGCCGCGTCGGTCTGAATGAAATCCTCGTAGGCATTGAGCCCCAGATGACTGCGTCCTGTGGCACTGATGATGCCCATGGTAACGGTCTGGCCTACTCCAAAGGGATTGCCGATCGCCAATGAAACATCGCCCACCGCCACTTGGCGCGAGTCGGTCAGCTCGATCACGGGCAAATCGTCGAGATCGATCTTGAGCACCGCCAGGTCGCTTTCCGGGTCGGTGCCAATGACCTGGGCCAGTGTCTCGCGGCCATCGCGCAGGGCCACCTGTACCTGGTCCGCGCCGCTGATGACGTGGTGGTTGGTCAGGACGTAGCCGTCGGCGCTGACGATAACGCCAGAACCCAGGCTCGACAGCATGCGCTGACGGGAAGGGACGTCATTGTTGCCGAAGAACTGACGGAAGAAGGGGTCCGACATGAGAGGGTGTGTGTCGCGCTCGACCACCCGGGACGAATACACATTGACCACCGCGGGCGCCGCTTTTTCGACCGCCTCGGCGTAGCTTACCGGACCGCCCTCGCGGCTGAGGGGCGCTGCCTCGCGCACTTCCGGCGCGGGCCGCGGGGACGTCGTCGGCTCGACCGAGAGGGGTTGTTCGGGTGGGGTCAGTACCGGCGGCGATGTCAGCGTGGAGGGCGTGCGGCCCAGTCTCTCCGGGAAGGCATTGATCAGCACAATGGCCAGGAGGATGCCGGTGAGGACTGGCCAGAAATAGAGGGAAAGGGTGCGTCGCATGCGGCGGAGGTCCTTGTTTGGCGGTCGCGGGCTGGCGAGGCGGTGCGTACAATGTGCGGCATTGTAGCATCGCTGAGGTGATGCTTGTCTGGACCTGCTTCAGGAGAACCTGCATGACGCAACGTGATGAGCTGGTGGCGGCCTGTGACCAGCTGCTGAATGTGTCCCGCTTCAAGGACTACACGGAGAATGGCCTGCAGGTCGAGGGCCGTGCCAGCGTTACCCGGGTCATGTCAGGCGTGACCGCATCCCAGGCGCTGGTCGACGAAGCAGTGCGCTGGCAGGCAGATGTGCTGCTGGTGCATCACGGCTACTTCTGGAAGAACGAGCCGGTGGCGATTACCGGCATGAAGCGCAAGCGGTTGGGTGCGCTGCTGGGCAGTGACATCAATCTGCTGGCGTATCACCTGCCGTTGGACGCTCACCCTGAGCTTGGCAATAACGCCATGTTGGCGCACCGACTCGGCCTTAGCGTGGCGGGTACCCTTGATGCCCCCATGGGGGAAGGGTTGCTGTGGCACGGGCAATTGAAGCGTCCGTCGACGATCGCTGAGCTGGCTGGGGCAGTAGGTCAGGCGTTGGCGCGGGAGCCCTTGTTGGTCGAGGCACCGTCCCAGGCGCCGGTCAGTCGGGTCGCCTGGTGCACCGGTGGTGCGCAGGACATGATTGCTCAGGCAGCGGCGGCGGGG
The DNA here is from genome assembly GCF_019801675.1 of Halomonas sp. DP8Y7-3. Lineage (NCBI taxonomy): Bacteria > Pseudomonadati > Pseudomonadota > Gammaproteobacteria > Oceanospirillales > Halomonadaceae > Halomonas > Halomonas sp. DP8Y7-3. The sequence goes on along the minus strand of NZ_JAHVIO010000014.1, from coordinate 318,244 downwards.
GCCGAGGTCTTTATCTCGGGTGAGATCTCCGAAAGAACCACGCATATGGCCCGAGAGTTGGGTATCCACTACTTGGCGGCAGGCCACCATGCCACCGAGCGTTATGGGGTCGAGGCGCTTGGGGAGTGGCTGAAGCAGCGCTTCGGGGTGGAGCACCGCTTTGTGGATATCGACAATCCTGCCTGACTCCATGTCGTAACAGGAAAGATAGCAAGGGCTGCGCTATATAAGCGTCTGGGCGGACCATGTGGTGCGGGCCCGGCGTCACCCTCGGCTGATGTCGACAGCCCTACGCAAGAGCCCGCATTATGCGGGCTCTTGCTGTTATGCGGGCGGGAGTGCGGTTAGCAGCTAGGGTCAGAAACGAGGCGGACGCGGCTCGTCCTCATTGGCGCTGCGCAGGCCGAAGTCTTCGGACAGTGTGCCACGGTTGCCGTCGGCGTAATCGCGAGGAATCGATAGATCTTCCTCGGCGGCAGCGGTGGGCTGCACGGTGTTCTCCTGGCTGATGGCCGTGCTGCCCAGCTGTTGGGCGGAGTCATGCAGCTGGCGGTTGAGTGCCTGTGCGTCCTGGCAGACTTTTTGTGTCAGCTGCTCCATGCGCTGAAGGTGCTCATCAACACCGTCCTTCCACTCGGTCAGCTGGCGTTCGCGTTCGGTCAGCTTGAGGCGCATGCGCTGGGCGCTTCGGGCGCCACCATTGAGCAGGTGGTAACCCAGTGCGCCGAGGCCGATGCCTGCCACCAGGCAAGCCGCTGCCAGGATCATGTTGAGGTTGCTTGGTTCCACTTGGTTCTCCCTGAGCACTTTCTGACGGCCGGGCGTCTCGCCCCGGGCGTCGGGCCATTATAGAGGCTTTGTCTCATAAAGGGTCAATGCCGTGTCCTGACCGTGGGCCCCGCCTGGGTGGTTACTCTCAGCACGGCGGTCCTGCCATTCTGTCGTGGTCTGCGTATAATGCGGCTCCGAACTTGTTGACAGCCAGGACGCTACATGAGCTCTTCTGTGTCGAGCGCAGGCCGCCCAGAAACCCCGCAGGAACGCTATCAGCGTGACCTGCAGCGCGCTGATTTTACCGAAGACGCCGCCCAGGCCAACGCAGTGGCGCAGCTGCAGCGGCTGTATGACGAGCTGGTCGCGGCGCCGACACCGCGAGCACCTCAAGCGGTGCAGCGAGGTCTGACATCGCGTCTAAAGGGGTTGTTCGGGCGTGACCAGGCGCCGGAGAAGCCGCCGGTGCCCGACATTCGCGGCCTGTACTTCTGGGGAGGCGTCGGCCGCGGCAAGACGTATCTCGTCGATACGTTTTATGAGGCCTTGCCCTTTCCGCAAAAGATGCGGACGCATTTCCACCGGTTCATGCAGCGCGTCCACAACGAACTCGACCATTGCAAGGGCGAGAAGAACCCGCTGCGGTTGGTCGCCGGCAAGTTCGCGGAAGAGGCGCGAGTGATCTGCTTTGATGAGTTCTTCGTCAAGGACATTACCGATGCGATGATTCTGGCGAATTTGCTGGAGGCGCTGTTTGAGCGGGGGGTGGTGTTGGTGGCCACGTCCAACATCGTCCCTGATGACTTGTACAAGGACGGCTTGCAGCGGGCCCGTTTCCTGCCGGCGATCGACTTGCTCAATCGCCACTGTGAGGTGGTCAATGTCGATTCAGGCGTGGACTACCGTCTGCGTGCGCTGGAGCGGGCCGAGATCTTCCATCATCCCCTGGACGATGCGGCAGATCAGGAGCTTGAGCGCAGCTTTCGCGAGATCGCAGGCCAGGAGGGCGAGCATCAGGTGCCCGTCGAGGTCAATCATCGGGTTCTGCATGCCCGTCGTCTTCACGAGGACGTTGTCTGGTTCGACTTCCTCGAGCTATGCGACGGACCGCGCAGTCAGAACGATTACATCGAGCTGGCGCGCGAGTTCCATACGGTGCTGGTGTCCTGTGTGCGCAAGATGGACGGTGCCACCGATGATCAGGCACGCCGGTTTATCAACATGGTCGACGAGTTCTATGATCGCGGCGTGAAGCTGCTGATGTCGGCTGAGGTGGAGGCCGAAGCGCTGTATCACGGGGGTAAGCTCGAGTTCGAATTTGAGCGAACGCTGTCGCGGCTGCAGGAAATGCAGTCACGGGAGTATCTGGCCTTGCCGCACAAGCCGTGAGCCACCGCCGTCGGCTGTCAGGAAAAGACCCCACTGGAGAAACAGAGGGTGACGTCGAGCGTGTGGTTGTGTAGAATGCGCGCTCGCTCGACCGTTGTGCCGACACCCCGATGGGTTGTGGTGTCGGGCAACCAAGAAAAATAGGGATGATCTCTGCACGGTGCTGCCTGGTATCGCGAGTATTCAAGCGCTATCAGGAGAAGGGCCGGGAGATCCAACACATCGAATTGGTGATTTCATCCATGAAGACGTTCAGTGCTAAGCCGCAGTCCGTCCAGCGCGACTGGTATGTCGTCGATGCCGCGGACAAGACGCTCGGTCGTCTGGCTACCGAAATTGCTCGCCGCCTGCGTGGCAAGCACAAGCCGGAATACACTCCCCATGTGGACACCGGTGACTACATCGTCGTCATCAACGCCGAGAAGGTGAAGGTGACTGGCAACAAGGCCAGCGACAAGATGTACCACCGTCACACCGGTTACCCGGGTGGCCTGCGCTCCATGACCTTCAATCAGCTGATCGACCACGCTCCTGAGCGTGTCATCGAAGGCGCCGTCAAGGGCATGCTGCCGAAGGGCCCGCTGGGTCGTGCCATGCACGCCAAGCTCAAGGTCTACGCCGGTTCCGAACATCCGCACGCTGCCCAGCAGCCGCAAGAACTGAACATCTGAGGGAATCTTCGCCATGACACAGCAGTATTACGGTACCGGGCGCCGCAAGACCTCTACCGCGCGCGTCTTCCTGAAGCCGGGCACCGGCAAGATCACCGTCAACAGCCGTGACCTGAACGAATACTTCGGCCGTGTTACCGGTCGCATGGTGGTTCGTCAGCCGCTGGAACTGACCGAGACTCTCGAGCAGTTCGACGTCTACGTCACCGTCAAGGGCGGCGGCGGCAGTGCCCAGGCTGGCGCTATCCGTCACGGCATTACCCGTGCCCTGATGCAGTACAACGAAGACTTCCGCAAGCCGCTGCGCGCAGCTGGCTACGTCACTCGTGACGCACGTGAAGTCGAGCGTAAGAAGGTCGGTCTGCGCAAGGCGCGTCGTCGCCCGCAGTTCTCCAAGCGTTAATCGATACGCTTGCCGATCGCACGGCGCCCGGGCCATTGGCCCGGGCGCTGTCGTTTTCGGATGCGGTTTTTGCGCGTGTGCGCGTGGCGTCTACGTCGGTAGCGAGCCCGAGTTCGGTCCCAGGGGCTGTCGCTCCGTGCGTTTCTCGTGTCCTCTCTGCGTCTCCCGCTTCTTGTAGATCTTCTTGTGCTTCTTCTTGTGTCTCTTCCTTTTATCCCTTCCTGTCGCTTTTTCTCTAGCTCGACCTCTGATGGTCTCCTTGCGCTGCCCCCTTCTTGCTAGCGTGCATCCCTCTTGGTTTCCAGTGCGCTACCCCTTTTACCACGCTGCGTCTGCCGCGAGTGCTGTACTCGACCAGGCCGGGCGTGTGCCTGGCGTGTTCCGCGATGCGACCGTTGGTGACGCTTCGATGGGGACTTTTGTGCTGATCCGCTAGCCGTCCTGTGAGGCTGGAGTTGCGGCCTTGATGCGCTTGAGGCCCTTCTTTTGCCGCAGGGCGCTCGGGCACATCGTCATAAAGTTGTTCCATGTCAAATGTATGGGGCTTGCACGGGGGGTCTTGCCCGGAGGTCTTCTTGTGCGGGTGGGGGGGATTTCCTAACATACAAGCCACTTGTATCCGTGGTCACGGACATTCAAGGGACCGTGAAAACAACAACGGATAAAGTCTGATGGGAGAAACCAGATCATGGCAGACAACGGCGTGAACAAGGGGCGGCGCCGTTTCCTCGTGGGTGCTACCTCCGTGGTTGGGGCGGTCGGCACTGTCGGGGTAGCGGTTCCCTTTGTGGCATCCTGGCAGCCGAGTGCCAGAGCGCGGGCGGCAGGGGCTCCCGTTCAGGCGGATATCTCGAAGCTCGAGCCGGGGCAGAGAATGACCGTCGAGTGGCGCGGGCGGCCTGTATGGGTCATCAATCGCACTCCGGAGATGATTGAGCGCACCGAGGCGCTGGGAGAAGACGTGCTGGCCGACCCCGAGTCTGCCAAGCCGCAGCAGCCCGGCTATGCCGGAGGCCATTTGCGCTCCATTCGGCCTGAGATCGGGGTGCTGGTGGGGATCTGTACGCACCTTGGCTGTTCGCCGCTGTTCAAGCCCGAACCCAATGCCGAAGGGGTGGGGGTAGAAGACTGGCCGGGCGGCTTCTTCTGTCCTTGCCACGGTTCGCGTTTTGATCTGGCGGGCAGGGTCTTTCGCAACGTTCCCGCTCCCGTGAACCTGGAGGTTCCGCCCTATTACTTTGTCAACGAGTCGGTCATCGTGGTCGGTGAAGACGGGGAGGGTGCGTAATGGCAAATCCCAACAAGGCCAAGGCCGAGCGCGGTCTCATGCGCTGGATCGACGATAGATTCCCGGCGACCCAGATGTGGCAGGAGCATCTGTCAGAGTATTACGCGCCCAAGAACTTTAATTTCTGGTACTTCTTCGGATCCCTCGCTCTGCTGGTGCTGGTCAATCAGATTCTGACCGGCGTCTGGCTGACCATGAGTTTCAACCCCAGCGCCGAGGGCGCCTTTGCCTCCGTCGAATACATCATGCGGGATGTGGAGTACGGCTGGCTGATCCGCTACATGCATTCCACCGGCGCCTCGGCATTCTTCCTGGTGGTCTATCTGCATATGTTCCGTGGTCTGCTCTATGGCTCCTACAAGGCGCCCCGTGAGCTGGTCTGGATCTTCGGCATGGCGATCTACCTGGCGCTGATGGCCGAGGCTTTCATGGGTTACCTGCTGCCCTGGGGGCAGATGTCCTACTGGGGCGCTCAGGTCATCATTTCCCTGTTTTCCGCCATCCCCGGCATCGGTCCGGACCTGGCCCAGTGGGTACGCGGAGATTACTTGATCTCCGGGATTACCCTGAACCGCTTCTTTGCCCTGCACGTGGTGGCGCTGCCGATCGTGATCCTGGCATTGGTGGTGCTGCACATCATTGCTCTGCATGAAGTGGGCTCCAACAATCCTGATGGCATCGACATCAAGGCCAAGAAGGATGAAACCGGCAAACCGCTGGACGGGATACCCTTCCATCCCTACTACACGGTCAAGGACATCGTGGGTGTCGCCGTGTTCCTGTTTGTCTTCTGTGCGGTGATCTTCTACTTCCCCGAAGGTGGCGGGTATTTCCTCGAGAAGCCCAACTTCGAGCCGGCGAATCCCTTGAAGACCCCGGATCATATCGCGCCGGTCTGGTACTTCACGCCGTTCTACGCCATCCTGCGCGCGATTACCTTCTCGCTGTTCGGTCTTGATGCCAAGTTCCTCGGCGTCATCTTCATGGGCGCAGCCATTGCGGTGCTGTTCGTGCTGCCCTGGCTTGACCGCTCGCCGGTGCGTTCGATTCGTTACAAAGGCTGGATCTCGAAGATCATGCTGGTGCTGTTTGCCATCAGCTTCGTGATTCTTGGTGTGCTTGGGGTATTGCCACCCACGGCAGGCCGCACGTTGCTTGCCCAGGTCTGCACGGTGATCTACTTTGCCTTCTTCCTGCTGATGCCGGTCTATACCCGGCTGGAGAAGACCAAACCCGTTCCTGAAAGGGTGACTGGCTAATGAAAAAGCAACTGTTCGCACTGCTCTTCGCGCTAGTCCCCATGGCCGCCTTGGCCGCGGGCGGAGAGGGGGTGCATCTGCGCAGCATGTCGCCGGACCTGGAAAACCAGGCGTCTCTGCAGAGCGGGATGAAGCTGTACGTGAATTACTGCATGGGCTGTCATTCGCTCGAGTACCAGCGGTTTTCACGGGCTGCAGAAGACCTGGATATGCCTCAGGATCTGGTCGAGGATAATCTGATCTTTTCGCCGGATCTCGGCTACAACGATCAAATGCACAAGGCCATGAGCGCCGAGGATGCAGAAGTGTGGTTCGGCAAGGCGCCACCCGACCTGACCTTGGAGGCAAGGCTGCGGGGTACCGATTGGATCTACACGTACCTGCTGAGCTTCTATCGCGACAGCGAGCGGGCGACCGGGGTGAATAATGTGGTGTTCCCGTCTGTAGGCATGCCCAACGTGCTGGAGCCTCTGCAGGGGGTTCAGGAGCAGGTCTGCGCGGCGTCTGATCATGCGGTAGGCGACGCCGAGCTGGACCCGCTGACGGGCAAGTTCCAGTCCTGCGAGACGTTGCAGATTACCTCGCCCGGCAGCATGGAGCCCAAGGAGTTCGAGCAGGCCGTGTATGACCTGACCAACTTTCTTGCCTACGTCGGCGAGCCGTCCAAGCTTCATGCCCAGGCACTGGGCCCCAAGGTGCTGATCTTCATATTTTTGTTCGGCATCGTGGCGTACTTCCTCAAGCGTGAGTATTGGCGCGACATTCATTGACGCAGTGACAGCACGGGCGGGCGTATGGGAGACCATGCGCCCGCAGTGCGTTGTGCGCTATGATGTGTCGCCCCGTGTGGCGAAAACGCTCGCGCGAGGGTGAAAGATGTCCCCTTCTTGCCCCCCGTACAGGGGGTTGTCGTGTTATCATCCCGGCTTGAACTGATGCGAGGATTGTTTCATGGGTGTAGTGGCCAAGCGGTCGTCGATGATCTTCTATTCCGGTGGCGAGGACCATTTCAGTCACCGTGTGCGGATCGTGCTGGCTGAAAAGGGCGTCGCAGTGGATATTGTCGAAGTGACTGACGACAAGCATCCCGAGGAGCTTGCGGACCTGAACCCGTACAACAGCGTGCCGACGCTGTTGGATCGTGACCTGGTGTTGTACGAGTCCAAGGTCATGATGGAGTATCTGGACGAGCGTTTTCCGCATCCGCCGCTGCTGCCGGTCTACCCCGTTGCGCGTGCTCAGAGCCGTCTTTGGATGCACCGCATCGAGCGCGAGTGGTGCCCGATGGTCGATCGCATCCTGTCCGGCAGCAAGAAGGAAGCCGACAAGGCGCGTAAGGAACTGCGGGAGAGCCTGATAGGGATCTCGCCGATCTTCGAAGACATGCCGTTCTTCATGAGCGAAGAGTTCACTCTGGTGGACTGCTGCCTGGCGCCGATTCTGTGGCGTTTGCCCGCGCTCAACATCGAGCTGCCGGAGAAGCAGGTGCGTCCGTTGATGAGCTACATGGAAAAAGTGTTTGCTCGTGATGGCTTCCGCGCTTCTCTGTCCGAAGCCGAGCGCGAAATTCGTCCCTGAAGGTAACCTGCCCGGTGAGAGTCGGTGCTGGGTGGCGACGCGCCGTTCGGGGCCGCGAGCGGTCCCGAAAGAATGACGGCGAGAGCGCTGCGGCCTCTCGCCTTTCTGCATGTTGCCGTGGTGCGGCTGCCTGGTTGCAGGCACGGAGTACGCCCAGTGTGGCGACACCCCGGGAAGCCGGCCTCGGTCGGGACGATCCGAGTTCCCATTTGCCAACCAAGAGGGCCAAAGTATGAAGTCCAGTCGACCCTATCTGGCCAGGGCGCTCTATGAGTGGCTGCTGGATAACGAATTGACCCCCTATATCGTCGTTGATGCCGAGTACGACAATGTCGAGGTGCCGAGACAGTTTGTCCAGAATGGACAAATCGTTTTGAACCTTGGCCCAAGTGCAGTGCGTGACCTGCATATGGGCAATGACATGATTCGGTTTTCCGCACGCTTCAGCGGCAAGTCAGAGCTCCTCTTTGTTCCCATCCCTGCGTTGATCGCGCTGTACGCTCGCGAAAACGGTGTGGGCATGGTGTTTGGTCATGAGCCTGAGTTGCCGACCGATGAGGCCAACGATGTTGATGAGGCGCCTGTGCTTGAGAGTGTCAAGCGCCCACAGGCAGGCGCCGAGCCGTCGGACCAGCACAGCGCTGAGTCCAGTGGCGAGGAAGAGCGGACCTCGGCGGCAGAGGCTGACGAGACCGACGCCGAGACCGACGCCAAGAGTGATGGGCAGGCGAAGCCTCCGCGCAAGGGGCGGCCTTCGTTGCGGGTCATCAAGTAACGCTGGGGCTCACCCCCGGTAGTGCGCTGCGCTGTCACCATGGTGTGGGTATCAGGCGGTAGCGCTGGCATTATTGCCAAAAAAACGGCGTCCCCATGGGGACGCCGTTTTTTTTCGCGGTGCCGGCAGCATCAGTCGATGTAGTCGAATACCTTGACGATGCGCTCCATTCCGCCCGCGTTGGAGACAATATTTACCGCACGGTCCGCCTCGGCGTGGGTGACCAGTCCCATCAGATAAACGGTGGCGTTTTCCGTCACCACGGTGATTCTTCCGGAGTCCACCTGATCGCTGGTGGCCAATGCGGTGCGTGCCTTGGTGTCTAGCCAGGCGTCATTGAGGCGCTGGCTGGTGGGCAGGTTTGCTGCCACGGTCAGTTCGTTGTGTACGCGGCGCACGTTGCGCACTTGGCTGACCACCTCTTCGGCGCGCTGCTTGAGTTCAGCACTGGGCACCTGGCCGGTCAGCAGGACCACGCCGTTGTAGCTGTCGACGTTGATACGGGCGTCGGCCAGTCGAGCATCGGTGCGTCCCAGGTTGTGAGCCGCCTTGGTCTCGATGCTCTCGTCTTCCACCGTGGCACCCAAGGTGCGTTCGCCGTAGTCCTCGTCAATGGTGCCGGGGTTGGTCACCGAGGTGACGGTGGTGCATCCCGCCAGGGCAACGGAGAGCAGCAGGGCGGCCAGCAAGGGGCGTGTGGGACGGGTGTGGGGTTGTTTCATGATATTCACTCGTTACTCGCTTGCACCAAAAAGTTGTTCGTCGATCAGATCGCACAGGCAATGGATGACCAGCAGGTGCACCTCCTGGATGCGCGCCGTGGACGTCGCTGGGACGCGAATCTCGCAATCATCCTGTCCCAGCAGCGAGGCCATGTTGCCGCCGTCGCGGCCAGTCAGGGCCACAACGGTCATGTCGCGATCATGGGCCGCCTGGATGGCCTGGATGACGTTGGCGGAGTTGCCGCTGGTAGAGATGGCCAGCAGCACGTCGCCGGGCTGTCCCAGGGCGCGAATCTGCTTGGAGAAGACCTCGTTGTAGCTGTAATCGTTGGCAATGGAGGTCAGCGTCGAGGTGTCAGTGGTCAATGCCAAGGCTGGCAGGCTGGGACGTTCGCGCTCGAAGCGGTTCAATAGCTCAGATGAGAAGTGCTGGCTATCACCGGCGCTGCCGCCATTGCCGCAGGCCAGGATCTTGCCGTCGGTGACCAGGCACTGGACCATCATCTGGCTGGCGACCTCGATGAACGGAGGAAGCACTTCGCTGGCATAGGTCTTGGTGTCGATGCTGTCGTTGAATTGTCCGAGAATTCGGCTCTGGAAATCCATGCTGCCTTCCTGGTCCATGGGGGCATCCGCGGGGACGCCCGGTGTGTCAGTTCGCTTCGAATGCATTGGCCAACCACTCGGTCTCAAGCTGTGGCGGGGCGCCGGTGATCGCCAGAACATCGAAGCGGCAGGGACATGATAGCCCGTTGTGCTGCAGATAAAAACGCGCCGCCCGGATTAGGCGGCGCTGCTTGGTCGTCGTGATGGTTTCCGCGGCCGAGCCGTGGCGGGTGGTGCGGCGATGGCGAACTTCCACGAAGACCAGGATGTCGCCATCGCGCATGACCAGATCGAGCTCTCCTCCCGGAAAGCGCTGGTTGCGCGCTACCGGGAGCAGGCCTTGCTGCTCAAGCCAAGCTTGTGCATAGCGCTCGATGGCCTGGCCGCGCTGAACGGCGTCCCTGGGGTCAGGGGGCCGCATTGTCATTGCTGGCGCCAGCGCTATCGCCGAGTCCGTCGCTGAACACCGGGGCCGGCACGCCGTCGCTGAACTGTGCCCATGGCAGCTCACGGTAGATGCGGCCGTCACCTGTGGTGCTCAGGGTGCCGGTAGCGCCCTGAATCCGCGAACCAGGCAGTGCCTGGATCTGGGGCATGCGACGAGCCAGCTCATAGGCGTCGACGCCCATGGCCATCAGGCGGAACATGGAGGGCGATCCTTGTTCCTTGAGTTCGCGGTAGCTGTCGTAGTAAGGCAGTGCCTCGGCGCCGCCCACCGCTGCGTCGGGGATGTTCCAGGGAATATCGGCGAATTGAACGCCGTTGAGGTCCTTGTCGAGGCGCGGCTGAGGGGAGCCTTCGTACAGGTGGGACGTCGCGTATACCGGCAGGTTGGAGGCCGAATAGTACTCCATGGTCGGCGGAACCTGGCGCGCGTAGTCTGGTAGAGCCAGCAGGAACAGCATGTCCGGACGCGGATTGCTGATGGCGCGGCGGGTGCTGTCGGTGGCCGGCGCCCCCGGGTTGTAGCGAACCGCGGTGGCAATGTCGCCGCCGAGCTCGCTCCAGGTGTTCCAGAAGGCTTCGCCAACACGCTGCCCCCAATCGTTGTCAGGCACCAGCATGGACGCACTGCGATGGCCATCCTGCCAGCCCCGGCGAGCCGCCTGGCGCGCTTCGTCTTCGGCAGACAAGCCGTACTCGTACAGGTTCTTGGTCTGGTTGGCAGCGGATTGACCGTAGTTGAGGGCCAGAGTGGGCAGCGGCAGCTCGGCCCGGCTTTCCAGCTGAGTCACGTCGCTCTTGTCGAGCGGACCGATCACCACCTGGGCGCCGCTGCTCTGGGCCTGCTGGTAGAGTTGGTCGAGGCTTGCGCTGGAGGCATCCAGGAAGCTCAGCTGGGCACCGTTGCCGCCACCGTTGACAACGTTGGACTGCTGGGTGCGGATGCCTTGCTCGATGGCGTCGGCAACTCCCGCCAGCGGGCCTGATTCAGGCAGCAGTACGGCGATGTTCTGCACGCTCTGGCCGCGCAGTTCGCGTAGCTTGCCAATCTGGCTGGGCAGGCGGCGATTGGCCGGGTGGTCTGGGTTGGCGACGCGCCAGTCATCAAGACGGGCAAAAAGCCCCTGGATGTCGCCGCCGCTGCTGTTGACCAGACGGGTCAGCTCCAGCCAGCCCGTCACGATGGCGTTGTCGGGCTGGGACAGGGCGTCCAGTTGGCGGTTGTTGAGCACGCTGAGCTGGTCCCAGATGGCGTCGTTGATGTCTTCCCGGCCGGTATCGCTCTGCACCTGCATCAGCGCTCGGGCGGCCTCCTGGGGCTGGCCCAGCTGACCCAGGGCGAGTCCCTGGCGCAGGCGCAGCAGGTTGGCATCGTCGCTTGCCAGCTGCAGGTCATCCAGCACGCCAGCCGCCTTGATCACCGCCTGGGGGTTGCCCTCGCTGTCACCCAGCTCAGAGAGCAGCATCGCCCAGTCACGCAGGCTCTCGCCAGAGAGCTGGCTTGCGTCCAGGTTGTTCAGTACCTCGAGCGCCTGGGGGCGCCGCCCGGAGCGTGCTAGGATATCGCCCGCTCGCAAGCGGGTCTCGGCGGCTTCTGTGCCTTGTTGCTGTGCGGCCTGAGCAAGAAGCTTATCCGGGTCGTCATCCATGGCCCGTTGCACGATGCTTGGTGTGAAACTGCAGCCGGCCAGAGAGATGGCCAGTACAGCAGCGGCCACGGGGCCGCGAGTCAAAGTCCTCATGAATCCTTCCTTGTCCGTGTTCCGGATGGCAGCCCAGGGAGCCAAGATGTCAGAAGTGAAAGCCGGTTCATTGTACGTGGTCGCCACGCCAATTGGGAATCTGGAAGATTTGAGTCCGCGAGCAGCGGCGGTGCTGGGGCGGGTGGCCCTGGTAGCTGCAGAGGATACTCGGCACAGCGCGCGCTTGATGCGCCACCTCGGTGTCGCGCCTGCGATGGTCTCCGTGCACGACCATAATGAGGCGTCCCGGGTAGAGCTGCTGAAGCGCCGCCTGCTCGAGGGTGATGACGTGGCGCTGATCAGTGATGCGGGGACTCCCTTGATCAGTGATCCGGGGTTCGTGGTGGTGCGCGAGCTGCGCCAGCAGGGCTTCTCGATCGTGCCGATTCCCGGTCCCTGTGCCCTGATTACCGCCTTGAGCGCCGCGGGGCTGCCCACGTCCTCCTTTACCTTTCATGGTTTTCTGCCCGCCAAGGGCAGCGGTCGGCGAGCTCGGCTCGAGACCTGGCGTGCCGATACAGGTACGCAGGTGTGCTATGAATCGCCACACCGCATCAAGGATCTGCTGGCGGACCTGGCCGCGCTGCTGGGGGATCGTCAGGTAGTGCTGGGGCGTGAATTGACCAAGACCTTCGAAACCTTCCTCGATGGCACGGCGGCGGAGCTTCTTGCGGTGATCGAGGAAGATCCCAATCAAGCCCGCGGCGAGTTCGTGGTGATGGTGGCCGGAGCGACTGAGGTGGCGTCCGCAGGGCAGGCGGTGGAGGAAGATGCCTTGCTGCGAGCCCTTCTCGACGAAGGTGTCGGTGTGAAGCAGGCGGCGGGTGTCGCCGCGCGGGTGCTGGGCGGAGCCAAGAAGACATGGTATGCCAAGGCCCAGTCACTGAAGGACGGGGATTGAGGGGGTGGCGGGGCACTGGTATGCTTGCCGCGGGAGTTGGCCAGACAGTCGCCGCCGCCGCAAGGCGGGGGAGGAAAGTCCGGGCTCCATAGGGCAGAGTGCCAGGTAACCCCTGGGCGGCGTGAGCCGACGGAAAGTGCAGCAGAGAGTAGACCGCCTACGTCTCCTCAGGGAGGCCGGCAAGGGTGAAAGGGTGCGGTAAGAGCGCACCGCGCGCCTGGCAACAGTGCGTGGCACGGTAAACCCCACTCGGAGCAAGACCAAATAGGAACCCGTTGGCGTGGCCCGCGCTGGGTTCGGGTAGGTTGCTTGAGGGCAGTGGCGACACTGCTCCTAGAGGAATGGCTGTCCTCGACAGAACCCGGCTTATCGGCCGACTCCCCCAGATGTTCTGTGCTCGGGCCTGCGGCCCGGGCATTGCCTCATGAATCTGTGCGGCCAGGAGCCCAGTGGCGAGAGAGTTCCACCGCTGACGGCGTCGTTGGCTGGCCGCGCGTTGGAATACCATCGTCGAACGAGAGCTGCATGCCGTCACCCTCCTCAGAAACGTCCGTGCGCGGCTTCGCCCATGAAAGCGTCTTGCTCGACGGTGCCGTCGATGCCCTGGTACATGATGCCGGCGGTACCTACCTGGACGGCACGTTTGGGCGTGGCGGACACTCCCGCGCCATCCTTTCGCGATTGAACGATAGTGGCAGCCTGCTGGCACTGGACCGTGATCCCCAGGCTATCGCCGAAGCGGCGTCCATCGATGACCCTCGTTTCAGCATTGAGCAGACCGAGTTCGCGCGGCTCAGGGAAGTGGCCCAGGCGCGCGGCCTGGATGGTCGTCTGTCGGGCATTTTGCTGGATATCGGGGTGTCGTCGCCTCAGCTGGATGATCCCGAGCGGGGTTTCAGCTTTCTACGCGATGGTCCGCTGGACATGCGCATGGATCCGACCCAGGGCGAAAGTGCTGCTGATTGGTTGGCACGTGTCGATGAAGCCGAGATGAGCTCGGTGTTCAAGCGCTATGGTGAGGAGCGTTTTGCGCGACGCCTCGCCAGGGCGGTGATCGAGCGCCGTCAGCAGCGTCCCTTCACGCGCACAGCTGACCTGGCTGAGGTGATCAAACAGGCCCATCCGGCCTGGGAAAAAGGCAAGCATCCGGCCACCCGGGTGTTCCAGGCCATGCGCATCCACGTCAATGGCGAGCTGGATCAGCTTGAACTCGCCCTTGACGCCGCACTCGAGGCGTTGGCGCCGGGTGGCCACCTGGTGGTGATCAGCTTTCATTCGCTGGAAGACCGCCGGGTGAAGCGCTTTATCCGCGACCACGTCAAAGGGGATACCAATGTGCCCAAAGGTATACCGTTGCGGGATGATCAGATCGCTCGTCGACTGGAATCCGTGGGCAAGGCCATGAAGGCGAACCCGCAAGAGGTCGAGGCCAACCCGCGTGCGCGCAGTGCCGTGATGCGTGTGGCGCGCAAGCGCTATTGAGGAAAGCAGATGGCTCAAGGACGACAGGATCTCAACGCCTTTGGCTGGCCGCTGCCGACAGCGCTGTCACCGAGGCTGTTGCTGGTGGCCGCGCTGCTGCTGGCGTGCCTGATGTCGGCGCTTGCCGTCATCAGCGTCAGTCATCAAACCCGCCAGCACTATGCGACCCTTCAGGAGCTCGAGCGAGAGCAGCAGCAGCTGCAGACCGAATGGGGGCAGCTGTTGCTGGAAGAGAGCGCCTGGTCGACTCCTTCGCGGATTGAGCGATTGGCGGTAGAGCGGCTCGAGATGCGCTTGCCGGATATCCATGACATCGAGGTGATTGGGCCATGACCGCGGAGCTCCCTCGGGGTGTGACGCCGCGACGACCACCGCCCATAGAGCCGATGGGTCGTGCGCGTTACATCGTCATGATGACGCTGATCCTGGTCGGGCTGGGGCTACTTGCCGGACGCATCGTCGACCTGCATGTGATCAATCGAAACTTTCTGCAGGTGCAGGGCGACGCGCGTACCCTGCGCACCGACCCGATACCCGCCCACCGGGGCATGATCACTGATCGCCACGGGGAGCCGCTGGCGATATCCACGCCGGTTGTCACGCTCTGGGCCAATCCCCAGGACCTGCCGGATGACAACATCCAGCGACTGAGGCTGGCTCAGGCACTGGGCCAGGACCTGGATGCGCTCAACGATCGCATCGAGCGGTATAGCGAACGAGAGTTCATGTATCTGCGGCGTCGGATGACCCCAGCCCAGGCCGAGGAAGTGCTGAAGCTGAGGGTGCCTGGCGTCCATGCCCGGGAAGAGTACAAGCGCTACTACCCGGCGGGAGAGGTGATCGCCCAATTGCTGGGAGTGACCAACGTCGACGATCAGGGGCAGGAGGGGCTGGAGCTGGCCTATCAGTCCTACCTGTCGGGAGAGCCCGGCAAGCGCCGCGTGCTCAAGGATCGTCGTGGCCGCCTGGTGCGGGATCTCGAGGTTCTTCAGGAAGCCGAACCGGGCGGCAACCTCACGCTCTCCATCGACCAACGCCTGCAATACATGGCATACCGCGAGCTGAAGGCTGCGGTGGATGAAAACGATGCCGACGGCGGCGTGCTAGTGATGATGGACGCACGCACCGGCGAAGTGTTGGCCATGGCCAACCAACCCTCGTACAACCCTAACAATCGCGCAGGCCTGGATCCTCAGGGCTTGCGCAACAGGGCCATGGTGGACGTGTTCGAGCCGGGATCGGTGATGAAGCCCTTGGCCATGTCGGCGCTGCTGGAAACCGGCCGGTTTCCCCCCGACCTGGTAGTCGATACCTCCCCCGGCTGGATGCGCATCGATCGCTACACGATCCGTGACGTATCCAACAACGGTGCCTTGACCCTGGCGGGTATCCTGCGCAAGTCCTCCAATATCGGCATGGCCAAGCTGACCTTGCAGCTCGATGATCCGGTGGTGCCTGACCGCTACCGCGCACTGGGCTTCGGGCAGGCGCCGGGCACCGGCTTTCCCGGCGAGGCCACGGGCAACATGCCGGCTCCTGCGGTCTGGTCGAGCAGTCAGTGGGCGGCCTTGTCCTACGGTTACGGTCTGTCGGTCACGGCGCTGCAGTTGGCCAGCGCCTATACCTCCATTGCCAATCACGGCGAACGTCTTCCGCCCTCTCTGCTGCGCCTCAGTCGCGAGCCCCAGGGGGAGCAGGTGGTCCAGCCGGACGTGGCTGACCGCGTCCTGGCCATGATGGATGAAGTCGTGGCACCGGGTACCGGCGCTCGCCGGGCCCTGGTTCCCGGTTACAGCGTGGCCGGCAAGACCGGTACCGTGCGCAAGAGCGGCAGTGGCGGTTACGAGCAAAATGCCTACCGTGCACTGTTTGTCGGCATCACGCCGGTGTCGGATCCGCGGATCATCACCGTGGTCATGATTGACCACCCACGGGGCGACGCCTATTACGGTGGTGCCATCGCCGCGCCGGTATTCTCGCGGGTGGCCGGCAGCGCCCTGCGAATTCTCGACGTACCGCCAGATCGCCCCGATGAGGAGGCCGGTACCCCATGATGCAGACCGCGACGGAGCCTGGCATGACCCTTTCTCTGGCACGCCTCAAGGGCGTGCTGCTGCAGTGTTGGCAAGACCTTCCGCTGACGCAGGACGATCAGGACGAGGCGCTGGCGGTGACGCTCAGCACCGACAGTCGCGAGATCGCCGAAGGCGATGTCTTTATCGCGATCCCTGGCGTGGCGGGCGACGGTCGAGCCTTTGTCGATCAGGCTCTGGCCCAGGGGGCACTGATGGTCCTCGCCGAGGCGAAGGAGGACCAGTCCAGGGTCGATGGTCGAGTGCTGTGGTTGCCAGGGCTCGCTGACAGGCTTGGCGAGTTTGCTCGCAGTGTCTACCAGGTACCCGACAGCCTGGAGCTGATCGGGGTGACCGGGACCAATGGCAAGAGTTCAGTGACCCATTATATTGCCGAGCTGTCAGCGGCCATCGGTGTCGACTGCGGGGTGATCGGCACCTTGGGTCACGGGCGCCCTGGCGCTCTTGCGCAGGGCATTCACACCACCCCCCAGCCCTTGGCACTGCAGCGCCAGCTGGGTGAGTTGGCGGCCTCGGGGCTGCAACGGGTGGCCATGGAAGTGTCCAGCCACGCTCTCGAGCAGGACCGCGTGGCGGGATGTCGCTTCCATGCTGCCGTGTTCACCAATCTCAGTCGTGACCACCTGGACTATCACGGCAGCATGGTGGCCTATGCGGCGGCCAAGGCAAAGCTGTTCAAGCGTCCTGAGCTCGGGCTGGCGGTCGTCAATGGTGACGATCCTCTGGCGCGATTGATGCTGGCCGGGGTGTCCCGTGATACCCGCGTACTGGCCTGCGGTGAGGCGTCTGACGTGTCGCTGCGAGTGCTGGACGTAGAACCGCATGCCAGCGGCCAGCGCGCGCTGATCGCGACCCCCGACGAAGAGCGAGTGCTGCAGCTGCCATTGCTGGGGCGCTTCAATCTCGACAACGTGCTGCTGGCGATGGCCAGCCTCTATGGGCTAGGCGCGGGCATCGACGAGCTGGTGGCTGCCGCCGAGCGCCTGACCCCGGTGCCCGGGCGGATGCAGGCCATCCTGCGCGAGCATGCACCGGTAGTGGTCATTGACTACGCCCATACGCCAGATGCCCTGGACAACGCACTGGCAGCGCTCAAGGCGCATCTGCCTGGGCGTGGCAAGCTATGGTGTCTGGTAGGCTGCGGTGGCGACCGTGACAGCGGTAAGCGCCCGTTGATGGCACAGGTGGCTGCCCGTCACGCCCAAGCTGTGGTGATCACCGATGACAACCCACGCAGCGAGGATCCTGCTGCCATCCGTGAGGCCATGCTGGAGGGGCTGACCGCCGAACAGCGCGCCAGCGCCTGGAATATTGCTGGTCGTGGCGTTGCGATTGCCCGAACGGTGGCGGAAGCGGGTCCCGATGACGTCATTCTGGTGGCCGGCAAGGGGCACGAGACCTACCAGGAAGTGCTTGGCGTCCGCCATGACTTTTCCGACCTGGATGAGGCGCAAGCCGCCCTCGACCAGCGCCCAAGGAGGCTTTAAGCATGCGTCGTGATGAGCTCACCACGCTGTCAGGCGTCTGTCGTGCGCTAGGCCTGTCCGAGGCGGATGTTGAAGACAGCGAGATGGCTTCGATCGTCACTGACACGCGTCAGCTGGTTCCCGGCTCGCTGTTCGTGGCGTTGCAAGGGGAGCGCTTCGACGCTCACGACTTTGTGTCCCAGGCGCGCCAGGCCGGTGCGATCGCGGCGGTGGTCGAGCGCGCGGTGGACGATCCGCTGCCACAGCTGGTGGTGGGTGATACGCGGATGGCGCTGGGGCTGCTGGCCAGAGCCCATCGTCGGGCATGGAAGGGTCCCATCGTCGCGGTGACGGGTAATAGCGGCAAGACGACCGTCAAGCAGATGCTGGCGACGCTGCTCGGCCGCGCAGGCTCGACCCTGGCGACCCAGGGCAATCTGAACAACGATATCGGCGCTCCATTGACGCTGCTGCGGTTGGCGCCCGAGCACCGCCAGGCGGTGGTGGAGCTTGGGGCCAACCATCTCGGCGAGATTGCCTGGACAACGGCACTGACCGAGCCCCAGGTGGCGGTGATTACCAATGTGACGGGAGCCCACGTCGGTGAGTTTGGTGGCATGGGACGGATAGCTCAGGCCAAGGGGGAAATCCTGGCCGGGCTGGCAGACTCCGGGATCGCCGTGCTGAATCGCGATGATCGCTACTTCTCGATGTGGTCAGCCTTGGCGGCGCCACGCGAGGTCATCGGTTTCGGCTTGACCCGAGAAGCACGCATGAATGCCTCGGAACTGGTCTGTGATGAGCTCGGGCGCTATGCTTTCACGCTGAATTTCGATGGCGGTGTGCTGGGGCGGGTGCAGCTCCCCCTGATGGGCCTGCACAATGTGTCAAACGCTCTGGCAGCCGCCGCAGCGGCCATGGCAATGGGGCTTTCCGGGGAAGAGGTGGTGGCTGGTCTTGCGCTGGTCACCCCGACGGCCGGGAGACTGACGGTCGAGCAGGGGCTGCGTGACAGTCGGCTGCTGGATGACACCTATAATGCCAACCCAGGGGCAGTCAAGGCGGCGATCGATGCGCTGTTGGGTCTGCCTGGCCCTCATTGGTGTCTGCTCGGCGCCATGGGTGAACTGGGAGCCGCGTCCGATGAGCTGCATGCGGACATCGGGCGCTACGCGCGGGAACGCGGTATCACATTTCTCGGCACCCTGGGAGAGGCGGCCAACCCTGCCGCCCAGGCCTTCGGTGAAGGTGGGTGCCATTTTTCTGATCAGGCGGCGATGGTCCGCCACGTGCAGCAACATTTGCCCCAAGGCGCCAGCGTGTTGGTGAAGGGCTCCCGCTCTGCGGGGATGGAGACTGTCGTGGCAGCCTTGCGCCCAGATGTTTCAAGGTGAACCTGATACATGTTGCTTTTCCTGGCTGAAGTGTTGGCGAACTATCAAAGCGCCTTCAACGTCTTTGGTTATCTCACTCTGCGGATGATTCTGGCGACCATCACGGCGCTGGTGCTGTGCCTGTGGTTCGGGCCGCTGATGATCCGCCGGTTGGTCGAACGACAGATCGGGCAGGCGGTTCGCGATGACGGTCCTCAGTCGCATCTGTCCAAGGCGGGGACACCGACCATGGGCGGTGCGATGATCCTGATGGCCATGGCGGTGAGCACGCTGTTGTGGGGGGACCTGACCAACCACTATGTGTGGGTGGTGCTGCTGGTGACCCTCGGCTTCGGTGCCATCGGTTGGGTCGACGACTACCGTAAGGTCGTGGAGAAAAACCCGCGGGGCCTGCCTGCTCGCTGGAAGTACTTCTGGCAGTCGGTGATTGGTCTGGCGGCTGCGGTGGTGCTGTACGTGACGGCGGCATCGCCGGTGGAAACCAGCCTGATCCTGCCCCTGTTCAAGGACTTCGTCCTGCCCCTGGGCCTGTTCTATATCCTGTTGACCTACCTGGTGATCGTCGGTGCGTCCAACGCGGTGAACCTGACCGATGGCCTGGACGGCCTGGCGATCATGCCCACGGTCATGGTGGCCATGGGGCTTGGGGTGTTTGCCTATGCCAGCGGTAATGCGGTGTTTTCCAGCTACCTGCAGATTCCGATGATTCCCGGTGCCGGTGAGCTGGCCGTGTTCTGCGCCACCATCTCCGGCGCTGGCCTCGGTTTTCTCTGGTTCAACACCTATCCCGCCCAGGTCTTCATGGGCGACGTGGGCGCGCTGGCCCTGGGGGCTGCGCTGGGTGTGGTCGCGGTGATTGTGCGCCAGGAGGTGGTGCTGTTCATCATGGGCGGCGTGTTCGTCATGGAAACCGTGTCGGTCATTCTTCAGGTGGGCTCCTACAAGCTGACCGGGCGGCGGATCTTCCGCATGGCTCCGCTGCACCATCACTTCGAATTGAAGGGATGGCCTGAGCCGCGTGTGATCGTGAGGTTCTGGATCATCACCGTGGTGCTCGTGCTGCTGGGTCTTGCAACCCTCAAGATTCGCTGAGGCTGACATGAACGCGAGTCGCTCACGCTTGCCGCAGCACCTGGTGGTGCCGGCGTCGATGACGGTGGTGGTGGGTCTTGGGGTATCGGGGATGGCTATCTGTCGTCATCTGGAGCGCCTTGGCCGAGAGTTCATGGTGGTGGATACCCGCGACGCCCCGCCTGGACTCGATGCGTTTCTGCGTGAGTTTCCCGAGGTGCCGTACCGCCTAGGCCCACTAGCGGGGCTCGTCCTCGATCACGCGCGGGAAGTCGTGCTCAGCCCAGGTGTCGACCCCCATCAGCCGTGCTTTGCAGCCCTTGCCGAGGATCGCCGGGACGATACGGGAGAGCCACGGCTGATCGGCGAGATTGCACTGTTTTGCCGCGCCTGCCAGGCACCGATCGCCGCCATCACCGGCGCCAATGCCAAGTCCACGGTGACCACCCTGGTAGGCGAGATGGCGCGTGAGGCCGGTCGCAAGGTCGCGGTGGGAGGCAATCTCGGTACCCCGGCCCTCGACCTGCTGATACAGGAGCCGTCGGCGGATCTCTACGTGCTGGAGCTGTCCAGCTTTCAGCTCGAGACCACCCCTTGGCTTGGCGCCGAGTCCGCTGCCTTTCTCAACCTGAGTGAGGACCACCTCGATCGCCATGGTGATATGGCGGGCTATCGTCGAGCCAAGCAGCGGATCTTCCGCGGTGCCTCCCATGCGGTCATCAATGCGGAAGACCCCGAGACCTGGCCGGAGTCGTCACTGCCTGCGTTGTCGCGCTTTGGGGTGATGCATCCCGCGCCCGAGCATGATGACTGGGGCGTGGCAGAGCACCAGGGCGAGCCGTGGTTCATGCATGGCCCGCGCCCGTTGTTCCCGGTTTCCCGCATGCGTCAGGTAGGACGCCATCATCAGGCCAACGCCTTGGCCGCCATGGCCATGGGGTATCGGCTCGGATTTCCACTGGAGGACATGGCCAGCGTGCTGGAGAGGTTTACCGGGCTTGCGCACCGCAGTGAGTGGCTGGCAACGGTAGGGGAGGTCGACTGGATCAATGACTCCAAGGGCACCAACGTCGGCGCCACGCTGGCCGCCATTGCCGGTCTCGGGCCGACCCTCAAGGGGCGGCTCATCCTGCTGGCCGGCGGTGTGGGCAAGGGGGCTGACTTCAGTCCCTTGGCGCAGCCGCTGGGGCACTACGCACGGGAGGCCGTGCTGTTTGGTCAAGACGCGCCGCAGCTGGCACAGGCGTTGGCCGAGCGGGTGCCGGTGACGCGGGTTGACGATCTATGCGCTGCGGTTGAGCGTGCCCGGCACATCGCCGAGCCGGGAGACGTGGTGTTGCTGTCGCCTGCCTGCGCCAGCCTCGACCAGTTCCCCAACTATCTGGCTCGCGGCGAGGCCTTCCGCTCGCTTGTTCACGCTCTGGCCAATGGAGGCCGCACATGAGTCGCCTGTCCCGAACCCGGCATCGTTTCGGTGTCCTGCGCGAGCACCTGTCGACTCGTGATCACAGCTTTGATGGCTGGTTGCTGGTCGCCACCCTGTCGCTGCTGTTGATGGGTTGGATCATGGTGACCTCGGCGTCTACCGAAGTAGCGACCAGCCTGACCGGCAATGCCTGGTACTTCAGTATTCGACACGGCATCTTTGTGCTGGGTGGCCTGACGGTTGGCGCTCTGGCGCTGCGAGTGCCGCTGGCCTGGTGGAAGGCCAATGGCCCGCTGCTGCTGCTGGTCGGGCTGGTGCTTCTGCTGCTGGTGCTGCTGGTGGGGCGTGAGGTCAATGGCAGCCGTCGCTGGCTGTCGATTCCCGGAGTGCCGTTCAATTTGCAGGCTTCCGAGGTAGCCAAGCTCTGCCTGATCACCTACATGGCCGGTTATCTTGAGCGGTTCTTGCCCCAGGTGAGGCGTCAGTGGGGAGCGTTCCTGCGTCCTCTGGTGGTGGTGGGCGTGGTCGCGGTGCTGCTGATTCTCGAGCCGGATTACGGCGGTGTCGTGGTCATGACCAGCTGTGTCATGGGGATGCTGTTGATGGCTGGGGCGCCCTGGGGACGCTTCATTCTGCTGTTTATCCTGGTGGGGTCTCTCGGCGCCATCCTGGCGGTGGCCGAACCTTACCGGATGGCACGCCTGACCAGTTTTATCGATCCCTGGGCGGACCAGTTCGCCAGTGGTTATCAGCTGACCCAGGCGTTGATCGCCTTTGGGCGCGGCCATTTGATCGGCATGGGCCTGGGTAACAGCGTGCAGAAGCTGTTCTACCTGCCGGAAGCACACACCGATTTCGTGTTTGCGGTGCTGGCTGAAGAGCTCGGCATGATCGGGGCCATCGCCGTGGTTGGCCTGTTCGCCCTGCTGGTATGGCGGGCAATGGCGGTGGGTCGCCGGGCTGAGCTTGCCAGAATGCCCTTCGCTGCGTACCTCAGTTATGGCATTGCGCTGGTGATTGGCGCCCAGGCATTTATCAATATTGCGGTCAGTACCGGCATGCTGCCGACCAAGGGGTTGACCCTGCCGCTACTGTCCTACGGCGGGTCCAGCCTGGTGGTGAGCTGTGTCATGGTGGCACTGCTGCTGCGGGTGGATGTCGAGACCCGCGAGCGATTGCGCCGGCAGTCTCCGACAGCCAAGCGCGAGTCGGGGCTCAGGGCGCCGAGACGAACCCAGGCTGCAGGAGTGAAGCCGTGAGCGAGCAACAGGGAAGGCGAGCATTGATCATGGCCGGCGGCACCGGGGGACATGTTATTCCCGCACTGTCGCTGGCGCGGGGCCTTCAGGCTCAGGGCGTTGAGGTGGCCTGGCTGGGTAGCCCCAGGGGCATAGAGAATCGTCTGGTTCCGGAGGCGGGCATCCCGCTTCACCAGATCGCTGTCAGCGGCTTGCGCGGTAACGGCGCTGCCGGCTGGTTGTTGGCGCCGGTGCGGCTGTCCCGTGCAGTGTGTCAGGCTCGCCAGGTCATTCGTGAATACGACCCCCAGCTGGTGGTAGGGCTGGGCGGCTTCGCCAGCGGCCCCGGTGGGCTGGCGGCGAAGTGGTGTGGCAAGCCACTGGTGATACATGAACAGAACGCGGTCGCCGGCTTGACCAACCGCGCGCTGTCGCGCTTGGCGCGGCGCGTCTATGCCGCCTTTCCCCAGGCCTTTGGCGGCAGGGCAGAGGTGATCGGCAATCCCGTGCGTGAGGATATTGCCGCGCTGGGCGACACCCTGCGCCAGGCCAGCGAGATGCGTGGCCGGCGACTGCGCCTGTTGGTGGTGGGTGGATCCCTGGGTGCCTTGGCGCTCAATCAACAGATGCCCGAGGCGCTGGCCTCGCTCCCGGAAGAGATGCGTCCCGAGGTCCGCCATCAAGCAGGGCGAGACAAGGACCAGGCGACCCGCGAGGGCTACGCCGCCAGCGGCGTCGAGGCACAGGTCAGTGACTTTATCGCGGATATGGCGGCGGCCTATGACTGGGCCGACCTGGTGGTCTGCCGTTCCGGTGCCCTGACCGTGGCCGAGCTGGCTGCGGCGGCAAAGCCAGCCTTGTTCGTGCCATTTCCCCATGCGGTGGACGATCACCAGACGGCCAACGCCCAGGCATTGGTCAGCGCTGGCGCGGCGGCACTGATTCAGCAACGAGACATGAACCCGACGTCTCTGGCACAGCGCCTTGAGACGTTGCTTGAGCCCGACACATTGGCGAGCATGGCGAGCAAGGCACGGGCTGAGGCCCATCTGGACGCCGTGGATCGACTGGTAGCGGGCTGTATGGAGACAGGCTTTGAGTAATCAGACCCAAGGGCCGGTACCCGGCCAAGTGACCCCATCTCCTCTTGCCGGACAAGGCCCGGCACCCGCACGTGGCCTGGGCATGCGCCGGATTCGTCGCATTCACTTTGTGGGTATCGGTGGCGCCGGCATGTGCGGTATCGCGGAGGTGCTGGCTAACCAGGGCTATCACGTCAGCGGCAGCGATCTGCGCCGCTCATCCGTGGTAGCTCGCCTGGAAAGCTGCGGCGCGCGGGTGTTCATCGGACATGCCGCGGAGCACGCCGATGGCGCGGACGTGGTCGTCGTGTCCACCGCAGTGGCCGAGGACAACCCAGAGCTCAAGTGGGCCCACGAACATCGTGTTCCGGTAGTGCGCCGGGCGGAAATGCTGGCTGAGCTGATGCGCTTTCGGCACGGCATCGCGGTCGCCGGCACCCACGGCAAGACCACCACGACGAGCTTGACGGCTACCCTGCTGGGTGAAGGCGGGCTGGATCCCACCTTCGTTATCGGCGGCAAGCTGACCAGTGCTGGCACCAACGCCCAGCTAGGCCAGGGTGACTACCTGGTGGCCGAGGCGGACGAATCCGACGCATCCTTCCTGCACTTGCAGCCCATGGTCAGCATCGTGACCAACATCGATGCCGACCATATGAGCACCTATGGTGGGGATTTCGAGCGGCTGAAGCACACCTTTATCGAGTTTCTGCACAACCTGCCGTTCTACGGCCTTGCAGTTTTGTGCATCGATGATGACAACGTGAGAGGCCTGCTGGACCGTATCAATCGCCAGTTTGTTACCTATGGCTTCTCTGCTGACGCTGACTACCGCATCGAGAACTTCGAGCAGAGTGCTGGTGAAGTCCGCTTTACGGCGGTGCGCCCGGGGGATCTTGAAGATCTCGAGGTGAGGCTGGCCATGCCGGGCCGTCACAACGCGCTGAATGCACTGGCCGCGATTGCCGTGGCGACGGATGCCGGGGTCGAGGCTGGCGCTATCCTCCGAGGGTTGGCCGGGTTTGCCGGTGTCGGGCGTCGGTTCCAGGTTCACGGCAACTTCCCTGCACCCCGGCGTGAGGGTGACGGCCAAGCCGAAGCAGACGTCATGCTGGTCGATGACTATGGCCATCATCCCCGTGAAGTGGAGATGGTGATCAAGGCGGTGCGTGATGGCTGGCCCAGCCGTCGTCTGGTCATGGTGTACCAGCCACACCGTTATTCCCGTACACGGGATCTCTACGAGGACTTCGTGCGCGTGCTGTCCAGCGTCGACACACTGGTGCTGCTCGACGTCTATAGCGCTGGTGAGGCGCTTTTACCCGGTGCCGACGGGCGCAGCCTGGCCGGATCGATCCGCCAGCGCGGGGAAGTGGACCCGATCTTTGCCCAGGACAAGACGGAGCTGCCGGCGTTGCTGGCCAAGGTGGTCAAGCCTGGCGACATTCTGATCACTCAAGGCGCGGGCGACGTGGGGGGTATTTCCCAGCGACTGGCCGATGCTCTGCTGCAGTTTGATGAGGTGACACTGTGAACCAACACGCGCAATCCCTTGGCCATGTTGTGGTTGTCTATGGCGGCCACAGCGCCGAGCGTGAGGTCTCCCTGAAGAGTGGTGCAGCGGTGCTGGCCGCTTGTCAGCGCCTGGGTCTGAACGTGACCGGCTACGACCTCGCCGACGGCGGCGTCGCCGGGCTTGAGGCGCTGAGCCCTGACCTGGTATTCATCGCTCTGCACGGCCGGGGCGGTGAGGACGGCTGTCTACAAGGGGCGCTGGAACTGGCAGGCATTCCCTACACCGGTAGCGGCGTGCTGGCGTCGGCGCTGGGCATGGACAAGATGCGCACCAAGGCGCTGTGGCAGGCGCTGGGGATGCCCACCCCCGAGAGCGTACTGCTGACTCCCTCAGCTGACTGGGATGAGGTCGTCGCGAAGCTGGGTCTGCCACTGGTCGTCAAGCCAGTGCATGAGGGATCGACCATCGGCATCAGCATCGTCAAGAGCCGTTCGGAGCTCGAAAATGCCTATCACGAGGCCGCCAGATTCGACGCCCGAGTGATGGCCGAGCGTTTTGTGAGCGGAGACGAATTTACCTTGTCGGTTCTTGGCGACAAGGCGTTGCCGGCCATTCGCGTCGAGGTGCCCAGCGGCTTCTATGACTATGAGGCCAAATACCTGTCCGACGAGACGATCTACCACCTCCCGTGCGGCTTGAGCGAGTCCGAAGAGACGGCGCTGGGCGAGCTGTGCGTCGCCGCTTTCGAAGCCATTGGTTGCCAGGGCTGGGGGCGTGTCGACGTGATGCGGGACGGCGACGGGCGTTTCTGGCTGCTTGAGGTCAATACGGTGCCGGGCATGACCGATCATAGTCTGGTGCCTCAGGCGGCAGCCCACGCCGGGATGAACTTCGACCAGTTGGTACTGGGGATCATCGATACCGCCAGGGAGCGCGGCTGACATGACCCGACGCGGCTCGTCGCTTGGCATCTTTCTGCTCGTCGTCCTGCTGGGGGCGGGCGGTCAGGCGTTATGGCTATGGCTTGATCGTCCCATCGAAAGAGTGTCCATTGGAGGTGAGCTGCATCATGTGGACGCTTCTTATCTCAAGCGACAATTGGCACCCTTGGTACAGGGCAAGACCTGGCTGTCGGTGGATCTGGAGGCCCTGCGGGAAGAGGCGCTCAAGGTCGGCTGGTTGAAGGAAGTGCGCATTCGTCGCGAGTGGCCGAATGCGCTCACCTTCGAGCTGGAAGAGCAGCGCCCGGTGGCCCGTTGGAACGATGACAAGCTGTTGAATGCCGAGGGCGAGCCCTTCGCCTACGCTCCGGTAGCGCCCCCTGACGGTCTGCCGGACATGGCGGGTCCGGTGGGGGCGGGCGCAGAGGTGCTGGCCTACTTCGCCACCCTGGAGCAGCGCTTGGAGCGGATGGGGCTCGACGTGCAGCAGCTGCGCCTCGAGCCACGCGGTGCATGGCGCTTCCAGTTGGCCAGTGGGGTCTGGATCATGCTCGGGCGTGGCGATCTCGAAGCACGCCTCGGGCGTCTCGAAGCCGCTTGGCGAGGTGAGTTGGGCAGTGTGGCGTCGCACATTCGCTACATCGATCTGCGTTACCCCAACGGGGTCTCCGTGGCCTGGCATGGTGAGACGGAGCCGGTCGATGGGGGCGAAGCGTCCAATGGCTGAGCGTCGCCTTTAATCGACAAAAGAACGACGGCGATTAAAAGTGGCGACACTCTTGCTGCTCAAAGACAGGTTTTCGAGGTTTCTTTTGTTTAAATGAGCCCGTATCGTGGAATGAATGAACGTCCTGGGCTGGCCGAACAAGTGCACTTGTTTCTATAATCGTCCCAGGTTTTTTTATAACAGCGGCAGGTTCCAAGGTTACGGAATCCGTTCAAGGAGATTTCCCGGCTCATGGCAGGTCCATCCAACGTGTCCAATATGGTAGTCGGGCTGGATATCGGAACATCCAAGGTCGTAGCGATCGTGGGTCAGCCCACCGACGATGGTGGCATCGAAATCGCCGGTATCGGCTCTCACCCTTCCCGAGGTATGAAAAAGGGAGTGGTGATCAATATTGAGTCCACGGTTCAGTCTATTCAGCGTGCGGTGGAAGAAGCGGAATTGATGGCAGGTTGCGACATTCATTCCGTGTATGTCGGCATTGCAGGAAGCCACATCAGTTCCATGAATTCCGACGGGGTCGTGGCCATCAAGGAGCGGGAGGTCGCGCCATCGGATATTGATCGCGTCATCGACTCCGCCAGGGCCAGGGCTATCTCAGAAGGGCAGCGTGTCCTGCATGTATTGCCCCAGGAATTCGCCATCGACACCCAGGGCGGAATTCGCGAGCCGCTGGGCATGTCCGGTGTGCGCCTGGAAGCCCGTGTTCACCTGGTCACCGCTGCGCTCAATGCGGTGCAGAATATCGAAAAGTGTGTGCGTCGCTGTGGCCTGGATGTGGACGCCATTATTCTCGAGCAGTTGGCGTCCAGTCATGCGGTGCTGACCGAAGACGAACGCGAGCTGGGTGTGTGCATGGTGGATATTGGTGGCGGTACCACCGATATTGCCGTATTCACCGAAGGCGCCATCCGTCATACTGCAGTGATTCCGATTGCCGGTGACCAGGTCACCAACGATATCGCCATGGCGCTGCGCACACCCGCGCAGTACGCCGAGGAGATCAAGGTCAAGTATGCCTGCGCTCTGACTCAGCTGGCCTCCAGCGATGAGATGATCAAAGTGCCGAGCGTTGGCGACCGTCCTGCACGGGACCTGTCACGCCAGTCCCTGGCCGAGGTGGTAGAACCTCGCTACGAAGAGCTGTTCACCCTGGTGCGTGACGAACTGCGCCGCAGCGGCTTCGAGGATCTGGTGGCTGCTGGCGTCGTGTTGACCGGCGGAACCTCGCGCATGGAAGGTGTGGTGGAGCTTGCCGAAGAGATATTTCACATGCCGGTCAGGGTAGCCTGTCCGCAGAATGTGAGAGGTCTCGCCGATGTGGTGCGAAATCCGATTTATTCGACGGGTGTCGGTTTGTTACATTACGCTCTACATGAAGCCCGTCAGGGTCGTGCTCACCAAGGGCAGGGTGGCACCACCTCGGCGCAACCGAGGCGCGAGGACGTCTCCCGGCGTGGACCAGAGGAAGGGATTCCGGCGCTGGAAAAGATAAAAGGCTGGTTCAAAGGAAATTTCTGAAAGGGCCGCTCAAGCGGCTCAGGAGACGGGGCAAATGTTCGAAGTCGTAGATAGCGCGCCCTCAAGCAGCGCGGTCATAAAAGTCATCGGTGTCGGTGGCGGCGGCGGCAATGCTGTCAATCACATGGTCGAGAGCAGCATCGAAGGGGTGGAGTTCATCTGCGCCAACACTGATGCTCAGGCGCTCAAGCGGGTGTCAGCCAAGACCGTTCTGCAACTTGGTGGCGAGATCACCAAGGGGCTCGGCGCCGGTGCCAATCCGGAAGTCGGCCGCCAGGCGGCCATGGAAGATCGTGAGCGCATCGCCGAGCTGCTTGGCGGTGCCGATATGGTTTTCATCACGGCTGGCATGGGTGGCGGTACCGGCACCGGTGGCGCGCCAGTGGTCGCCCAGGTGGCCAAGGAACTCGGCATCCTGACCGTTGCCGTGGTCACGCGCCCGTTCCCCTTCGAAGGTCCCAAGCGCATGCGCGCAGCCGAAGAGGGGATGAAGGAGCTGTCCGAGCACGTCGACTCGTTGATCACCATCCCCAACGAAAAGCTGCTGTCCGTTCTGGGCAAGAGCGCCACTCTGCTGACCGCCTTCAGTGCCGCGAATGATGTGCTGCTGGGTGCGGTTCAGGGGATTGCCGAGCTGATCACCAGTCCGGGCATCATCAACGTCGACTTTGCCGACGTCAGAACGGTGATGTCAGAGATGGGTATGGCGATGATGGGAACCGGTGGAGCCACCGGTGAAAATCGTGCTCGCGAAGCCGCCGAGAAGGCCATTCGCAGCCCGCTGCTGGAAGACATCGACCTGCACGGCGCCCGGGGCATTCTGGTCAACATCACGGCAGGGCCAGATCTCTCCATTGGCGAGTTCAACGACGTCGGTGCCACTGTCCAGGAGTTCGCTTCCCAGGACGCCACCATCGTCGTGGGTACCTCCATCGACATGGATATGACCGACGAGTTGCGCGTTACCGTGGTGGCAGCGGGCCTGGATGCGCAGGTGTCGCGTCAGCAGAAGCCTGCCAGCCAGCAGCAGACTCGACGTCCTGAGGCGCGTCAACGCCCCCAGCAGGGTGCGATCAATCGCAGCCAGGGTGGCGCCGGCGTCGCGGCAGCGAGCAAGCCTGAGCCGCAGGAGTCCGCGCGACCCCAGGCCGAGAAGCGCAAGTCACAAGAGCTCGACGATTATCTGGATATCCCGGCGTTCTTGCGTCGGCAGGCGGATTGATCGAAACGAGCGTAGAGTTTTCCGGGTGCGGGCATCGGAAGGCAAGGTTTTTTTGTTGAAACGTCCGTTCGGTGTTATAGTGAACGGTGTTTCATAACCAACGACTGCCTGGCGACTGCACAATGATCAGACAACGCACCCTGAAAAACGTCATCCGCGCGACGGGCGTGGGACTGCACTCCGGCAAGAAGGTGTATCTCACCCTTCGTCCTGCGCCGGTGGACACGGGCATTGTGTTCGTGCGCACCGACCTCGAGCCGGAAGTTCGCATCCCGGCCCAGGCGATGAACGTCACCGACACTACCCTGTGTACTGCCCTGTCCCAGGATGGTGAAAAAGTTGCGACGGTGGAGCACCTGATGTCCGCCTTCGCGGGTCTCGGTATCGACAATGCCTACGTGGATGTCAGCGCGCCGGAAGTGCCCATCATGGACGGCAGCGCCGGACCCTTCGTGTTCCTGATCCAGTCTGCGGGTATTCAGGAGCAGAATGCGGCCAAGAAGTTCATCCGCATCAAGAGCGAGATCAAGGTCACCGAAGGCGACAAGGAAGCGATCTTCCTGCCCCACAAGGGGTTCAAGGTGTCCTTCGCGATCGATTTCGACCATCCTGTGTTCGAAGATCAGAAGCAGACGGCCATGGTGGACTTTTCCACCACCTCGTTCGTCAAGGAAGTGTCCCGCGCGCGGACCTTCGGCTTCATGCGTGATCTCGAGTATCTGCGGTCCAACAATCTGGCCCTTGGCGGTAGCCTCGACAACGCCATCGTGGTGGATGATTACCGCATCGTGAACGACGGTGGTCTGCGTTACGACGATGAATTCGTCAAGCACAAGGTGCTGGATGCCATCGGCGACCTTTACCAGCTGGGACACAGCCTGATTGGCGAGTTCCGCGGCGTGAAGTCCGGGCATGCGCTCAACAATCAGCTGTGCCGTGCCCTGATCGAGCAGCCGGAGGCCTGGGAAATCGTGACCTTCGAGAGCGAGGCCGAGCCCGCTCCGATTTCCTACGCAGCGCCCGCCATGGCGTGATGTCGCGGGTGGCAGGGTGATGTGAGCGTCCCGCAGATCGCCAGTCTCACCTCGCTTGCCATTGCCTGTTGTTGCCCGTGCCCGTACTCGTGACCTGCATCGACGCCGCCCCCAGGGGCGGCGTTTTGCTGTTTGAGAGTTCCGTGGCGAAGGGAGAGTTCCGTGTCGAAGGGGGGCGGGCGAGCAATGCCGCAAACCGAGTGGACGTCACGAGCGTACGTTGCCAGTGCGCGTCGAGCGTGCTTGTTGCGGCTGGTCGCTAGCGCAGTGTGGTAGGTGGGGTGGCCGGTCGATGGGTTCGTTGCGCGGCCGTGGGCGACACGCTGCTAGCGGTCGGAGCGGGCTTCTGCATGGGCGGCCAGCCGTTCGAGGGCACGCTTCAGACGAGGGTCTTCGATGTCTGCCGCACAGCTCGACAGCTCATCTCCGGCCTCGGCCGGCAGCCGCCTGACCTGTCGGGGGGCGACCTTGGCAGGGCGTACCGGGCGGACCTTGAAGTGAAAGCCGGTGACCGCCTGAAACTCCGGCAGCTGGTGCAGGCTCTCCAGCAGTCGTGGCTGTTCGTAGCGCAGTCGTGTGAGCCAGGCCGCGCCATCGGTGATCAGGGTCAGGCGTCCGTCACGAAAGCCGCCGACAAACAGATGGTCGGCCAGGGGGGCTGTCAGCTCGCTACGCAGGTGCTCCTGGGCACGCTCGATCAGTCGTGCCATGCGCATCAGTCCGCCCAGTTCCCCGCGGCCTCCAAGAAGGCCGGTCATGGACTGGGCGCGGAACCGCTTAACCTTTATACTCATGAGCTTGTGTCTTGGGGTTTCCCAGGATCAATGGAGAGTGTGTCGTTGCCAATGGGTGGCACCGAGACTAGCACGCGACGGAGTTGCCCGACAGCATGACAGCCCTGGAATCACATCGTAGCTGCCCCCGCGAGGCGAGTGCCCGGCGTGTAGCACGGTGGTGGCTGGCCGGTTTGCTGGTAGGGTGTCTGTTACCGGCGAGCCTGGCGGCTGCCGAGTCGCCCAGAGCGACCGAGCGGCTGGTGCAGATATGTATCATGGCCCCGGCGGTCATACGCGCGCATACCATGCTCAAGGCCTGTCGGCATCGGCTGGCCACTCACCCGCGAGTCTCCCTCACCTATCACCCGGTACGCGCTGATCTGCGCCGGGATGCCTTTTATTTGCCTGCGGTCGCTGCACTGGATGTACGCGCGCCAAGGGCTCCCCCTGTCGTTGGCTGACATCAAGGACGTCGTTATTGCGTGAGTTTTCCGATGAGCGGAGAGCTCACTTCAGCCAGTCAATGTCAGGAAGTGTCATGATCAATTCCCTGTTGCGTAAAGTGGTCGGTTCCAAGAACGACCGTGACGTCAAACGTATGTTTCGCCAGGTGCGCGCCGTCAACGAGCTCGAGTCGAGCCTGGAGAGCCTGGACGACGCGGCCCTGAGTGCCCGCACGGCGGAGTTCCGTGAGCGTCTGGCCGGGGGCGAGTCGCTGGACGCGCTGCTGCCGGAAGCCTTTGCCACCGTGCGCGAGGCCAGTAAGCGGGTCATGGGCATGCGCCATTTCGATGTACAGCTCATTGGTGGCATGACCCTCAATCGCGGTCGGATCGCCGAGATGAAGACCGGCGAGGGCAAGACCCTGGTAGCCACGCTGGCGGTGTATCTGAATGCGTTGCCCGGCAAGGGCGTGCATGTCGTCACCGTCAACGATTATCTGGCACGGCGTGACGCCAACTGGATGCGCCCTCTGTATGAGTTTCTGGGGCTGTCGGTGGGGGTGATCTACTCCGGCCAGACGTCTGAAGAAAAGCGTGATTCCTACGCCTGCGACATCACCTATGGCACCAACAACGAGTTTGGTTTCGACTACCTGCGCGACAACATGGCGTTTTCGCTGGAGGACAAGGTTCAGCGTGACCTCTACTTCGCCATTGTCGATGAGGTCGACTCGATCCTGATCGATGAAGCTCGCACACCGCTGATCATCTCCGGTGCAGTGGATGAAAACACCGAGCTTTACAAGGTGGTGGATCGCCTGGCCCAGGAGCTTGCTCCGTGCACCGACGAGGAAGATCCCGAGAGCGGCGACTTCACTCTGGACGAGAAGCAAAAGCAGGTAGAGTTGACCGAGGGTGGTCACCATCGAGTGGAGGAGCTGATGCGGGCCCAGGGGCTGCTGGGCGAGGAGGACTCTCTCTACGCCGCGCAGAACCTCAACCTGCTGCAGCACATGCACTCGGCCCTGCGTGCACGACACCTGTACCACGTCGACGTGGACTATATCGTCAGTGACGGTCAGGTCGTGATCGTCGATGAGCATACCGGTCGTACCATGCCCGGCCGCCGCTGGTCGGAAGGCCTGCACCAGGCTGTCGAGGCCAAGGAGGGCGTGACGGTTCAGCGTGAAAGTCAGACGTTGGCCTCGACGACCTTCCAGAACTACTTCCGCCTGTACGAAAAACTGTCCGGCATGACCGGTACTGCGGATACCGAGGCCTTCGAGTTCCGTCAGATCTATGGACTCGACGTGGTGGTCATTCCCACCAATCGCCCGCTGGCGAGAAAGGACATGAATGACCTGGTGTACCTCAGTGCTGAAGAGAAGTACGAGGCCATCATCGAGGACGTCAAGGTACAGGTCGAGGCCGGTCGTCCGGTGCTGGTGGGTACCGCATCCATCGAGACGTCGGAGTATCTGGCTGAGCTGATGCGCAAGTCGGGCATCGACTTCAACGTGCTCAATGCCAAGCAGCACCAGCGCGAAGCCGACATCATCGCCCAGGCCGGTCGTCCTGGTGCCGTTACCATTGCCACCAATATGGCCGGTCGCGGTACCGACATCATGCTGGGGGGCAACTGGGAGGCGGAAGCAGCCACCCTGGACAACCCCTCCGACGCCGATGTCGAAGCGCTCAAGGAGGCTTGGAAAGAGCGTCACGAGGCCGTGCTGGCGGCCGGAGGCCTTCACGTTATCGGTTCCGAGCGTCACGAGTCGCGGCGTATCGACAACCAGTTGCGCGGCCGCTCCGGTCGTCAGGGTGATCCGGGCTCCACGCGCTTCTTCCTGTCCCTCGAAGACAATCTGATGCGTCTGTTCGGCTCCGAGCGTGTGCAGAAGCTCATGCAGGCGCTGGGACTCGAGCGGGGCGAAGCCATCGAGCACAAGATGGTGTCCAATGCGGTGGAGCGTGCCCAGAAGAAGGTCGAGGGTCGCAACTTCGACATCCGCAAGCAGCTGCTTGAATATGATGATGTGGCCAATGACCAGCGCCGTGTGATCTACGAGCAGCGCAACGAAATTCTGGCGGCCAGTGACGTGTCCGAGAATGTGATGGGCATTCGCGAAGAGGTGCTGGACGAGGCGATCAGTGCCTTTGTGCCGCCTCAGAGCCTGCCGGAGCAGTGGGACCTGGCCGGGCTTGAGGCTCACCTCAAGAGCGAGTACCAGCTCGAGGCGCCGGTGGTGCAGTGGGCGGAAGAGGATGACCGGTTCCACGAGGAGCAGCTGCGCGAACGCCTGCAGACTCAGCACCGCGAGACCTATCAGGCCAAGGTGGCCATCGCCGGTGAAGAGCTGATGCGTCGGTTCGAGAAGCAGGTCATGCTGCAGGTGCTGGACACTCGCTGGAAAGAGCACCTCCAGTCGATGGACCACCTGCGTCGCGGCATTCACCTGCGTGGTTATGCGCAGAAGAATCCGAAGCAGGAGTACAAGCGCGAGTCCTTCGAGCTGTTCCAGAATCTGCTGACCAACATCAAGGCCGACGTCACGCGTATCCTCAGTCACGTCCAGGTGCGTGCGCCAGAGGAAGTCGACGCACTCGAGCGCCAGCGGCGCGAAGCCTTGGCTCGGGAAAGCGCCCAGGCGGCCAGTCGGCATGACGAGGCGCCGGCAGCGGAGGACGATGGCCAGCGGCACGTGAATGAGATGGCTGACCAGCGTCCAGTGCGCCGCGATGCCCCCAAGGTCGGTCGCAACGACGCTTGCCCGTGCGGTTCTGGCAAGAAGTACAAGCAGTGCTGCGGCAAGCTCAGCTGAGCAAGCTGCACCGCCGATGATGACGACGACCCCGGGCAATGTCCCGGGGTCGTCTCGACAGCAGGAGACTAACGATGGCAGTGGGTGACAGCAGTTTTCCAGCAATGACGCCGATCGCTGGCGTGCGTCTCGGTACCGCCATGGCCGGGATCAAGAAGCCTGGCCGGCGGGATCTGGTGCTGATTGAGGTGGCCGAAGGGGCCTCTGTGTCGGGCACGTTCACCCGCAACGCCTTCTGCGCTGCGCCGGTGCATGTGGCCAAGGCGCATCTGGCCAGCGCGCCGGCAACTCGCTACCTGGTGATCAATACCGGCAACGCCAATGCGGGCACCGGTGAGATCGGCATGCGCGATGCCAGGGCCACCTGTCAGCAAGTGGCCGACATTGCCGGGGTGAGCAGCGAGCAGGTGCTGCCGTTCTCTACCGGTGTCATTGGCGAGCCTCTGCCCATGGAGCGCCTGCTTGCAGGCCTTCCTGAAGCGGTGGATCAGCTGAGCGACAGTGCCGAAGCCTGGCGCCAGGCCGCCGAAGGCATTCTGACCACAGATACCCGCATCAAGGGCGCCGCGCGCCGCGTGATGCTCAAGGGCGGCGAGGTGGTCATCAATGGGATCGCCAAGGGCTCAGGCATGATTCGCCCGGACATGGCCACCATGCTGGGGTTTGTCGCCACGGATGCGGCCATCGAGCAGGAGGCCCTGGATGCCTGGCTGCGGGACGGGGTGAAAAGGTCGTTCAACAGTATTACCGTCGACTCTGATACCTCGACCAACGACGCGTGCATGCTGATCGCCACCGGGCAAGCCGCTGCCGTGGCTGACGCCGAGGATGAGCGACGCTTTCGCCAGGCTCTGGATGAGGTGCTGGTGAGCCTGGCTCAGGCGATCATCCGTGATGGCGAGGGCGCGACCAAGTTCGTCACGCTGGCGGTGTCCGGCGCGCGCAGCGTCGATGAAGCGCGTGAGGTAGCGTTTACCGTGGCCCACTCCCCACTGGTCAAGACCGCGCTCTACGCAAGCGATGCTAACTGGGGGCGTATCCTGGCGGCGGTGGGACGCGCCCAGGTCAGTGACTTTGACGTGGACCTGGTCACCATCGACCTGGGGCCGGTGCGCCTGGTGGAGCATGGCGGCAGGGCGACAGGCTACACCGAAGAGGCCGGTAGTGCGGTGATGGCAGGAGAAGAGATCACCATCGCCATCGATCTCGGTCGCGGCGAGGCGTCGGCAATGGTGTGGACATCCGATCTGTCCCACGATTATGTCTCGATCAATGCCGACTACCGTAGCTGATTCATCCGCAAGGCATGATCTGCGGATGAATCTCGCTGTCTGAATCGGTATCCTATGCCGACTTTTATCCTGGCCCACCCGACTGAAAACTGGCGCGGGCATGGCCCGCGAATCCAAGCTGGTAACGTTGAATGAACACTATGGTGAAGAGAAGGGTGCATGTGGCGGCGGCCGCCATCATCAGCCCAGACGGTGACGAAGTGCTGCTGGCCCGGCGTCCTTCCAATGTCGACCACGGCGGCCTGTGGGAGTTTCCCGGCGGCAAGCTGGCGCCCTACGAGACCGGCCTGGAGGCGCTCAAGCGTGAGCTGCATGAAGAGCTCGGTATCGAGATACGTCGTGCCCAGCCGTTGATCCGCATCCACCACGAATATCCCGACAAGCACATCCTGCTCGATGTGTGGCAGGTAAAGGATTTCTCTGGTGAGCCGTTCGGGCGTGAAGGGCAAGCGGTGCGTTGGGTGCCCATGGGTGAGTTGATCGGCTATCCCTTCCCGGCCGCCAATCTGCCGATCCTGCGGGCAGTGATGTTGCCGTCCGAGTACCTCATCAGTGACGAAGAGGCCGATGAGGAGGTGTTTTCCGCTCGCCTGGAGCGTGCGCTGGTCGAAGATGCCGTGCGCCTGGTGCAGTTGCGTGCCAAGACGCTGGACACCGACGCGTATGTGGCGCGTGCCGAGCGGGCTCTGGAACTGTGTCGCCGCCATGGCGCACGGCTCATGCTCAATGGCGAACCCGAATTGCTCGACCGGGTTGATGCCGACGGCATTCACCTGACCAGCGAGCGCTTGATGGGCCTCGAGCGACGTCCGATTGCCGAGGGCAAGTGGTTGTCGGCGTCTACTCATGACAAGGCACAGCTGGACCAGGCCCACGTGATTGGCTGCGATTTCGTGACGCTGTCTCCACTGCGCACCACCCCGTCGCACCCGGAAGTGGCGCCCATTGGCTGGCACGATTTCCAGCAGCTGGTCGAGCGTGCCGGCATGCCGGTCTATGCACTGGGCGGCATGACCCGCCATGATGCCAATCACGCCCGTGCCGTTGGCGCCCAGGGCATCGCCTCAATTCGCGATTTCTGGAAGTCATAGCGGGCCGTTGAGCACGCATCAGGTTGCTATCATCAAAGAGCCCCCGCAGGTCAATGACCTGCGGGGGCTCTTGCATCATGCGCCGGGTGGTTGGCTCAGTCCCGGAAGCGGCGGGTCAGCTCGCCATAGGCATCGATGCGGCGATCTCTCAGGTAGGGCCAGATGCGTCGCACCTGCTCGCCGTGAGCCAGGTCCAGGGTGACCAGCAGGGTCTGGGCCTCTTCGCCGGCGTGCGCCAGCAGCTCGCCCTGTGGGCCAGCGACGAAGCTGCCGCCCCAGAAGTCGATGCCTGGGCTGACGCCGGAGTGGTCCGGTTCGTGGCCCACCCGGTTGGCGACCAGAACCGGTACGCCATTGGCCACAGCATGGCTGCGCTGGATGATGGTCCAGGCATCCTTCTGGCGTGTCTTTTCCGCGTCATCGTCATTCGGTGCCCAGCCGATGGCGGTGGGGTACAGCAGCACCTCGGCGCCGGCAAGGGCCATCATGCGTGCCGCTTCCGGATACCATTGATCCCAGCACACCAGGACGCCGAGTCGCCCGACCGAGGTGTCGATGGGGGTGAAGCCCTGGTGATGTGCGGGGTCATGATCTCCCGGGGTGAAGTAGAACTTCTCGTAGAAGCCGGGATCATCGGGAATGTGCATCTTGCGGTAGTGACCCACAGCGCCCTTGGCGCCGTCGTAGACCACCGCCGTGTTGTGATAGATGCCGGGCGCACGACGTTCGAACAGCGAGCCCATCAGCACAATATCGAGTTCGCTGGCGAGTGCCGCCAGGCGTGTCCCGGTGGGCCCGTCCAAGGGTTCGGCGAGATCGAACAGGTCAGGATCTTCGTACTGGCAGAAGTAGTGGGTGGCATGCAGCTCCTGCAGCATCACCAGCTTGGCTCCCTGGCCGGCCAGGGAGCGGATGGCCTGTTCGCTGGCATCCAGGCTGCGTGCCTTGTCGGGCCAGGCCGGTTGTTGCACCAGGCCCACGGTCAATTGGCGCGTCATTGGTGTGCTCCTTCAAGGTTGAGAGTGCCGCGGGGCCACTGCATGGTCAGGCAGTGCAGGCTGCCATGCTGGGTGATGGCGGCGCTGGCATCGATGGGAATGATGTCATGCTCCGGGAAGGCGCCTGCCAGGGCGTTGAGCGCCGCCAGATCCTGTCGATCGCCGTACACCGGCACCAAAACGGCACCATTGATGATCAGAAAGTTGGCATAGGTAGCCGGTAGCCGATGTCCGTCGTCGCCATCCCGGCACGCGGCTGGCCAGGGCAGGGGGATCAGACGGTAGGGCGAGCCGTTGGCCTGGCGCAGCGCCGTCAATTCCTGCTCCATGGCGTGCAGGTCGGCGTAGTGGGAGTCGGCGGGATCATCGCAGCGCACGTAGGCAATGGTCTCGGCATCGCAGAAACGGGCCAGGGTGTCGACGTGACTGTCGGTATCATCCCCCTCCAGGTGTCCATGGCGAAGCCACAATACTCGCGTAAGCCCAAGCTGGCTGGCGAGCCAGTCCTCGACCTGTTGCCGGGACAGGTCAGGGTTGCGATTAGGGTTGAGCAGGCAGGCTTCGGTGGTCAGCAGAGTGCCTTGCCCGTCGGTTTCGAGAGCGCCACCCTCCATGACAACATCGCTGGTGGTGACGGGGCAGCGTATCCAGCCCGCCGTGACCAGCTGCTGCGTGAGGGTATTGTCGCGATCAGCGCGAAACTTGCCGCCCCAGCCGTTGAAGGTGAGGTCGTGGAAATGCACAGCGTCGCCATCCTGGCTGGCCAGTGGGCCATGATCACGGGCCCAGGTGTCGTCCGCCTCGACCACGACGAGGTGTACTCTGTCGGTAGCGGCACCTCGGGCCATCAGGCGCTGGTGCAGACCATCGCCGCAGGCAGGGTCGGGTACCCCGATGATGACGTGCTGATAGCGGCTGATGACCAGCGCCAGCTGCTCCATCATGGCCTCGATGGCGGGCAGGGTATCGGCCCAGTCGCTGTCAGGGCGGGGCCAGGTCAGCTGGACGGCGTCCTGGGGATGCCACTCGGGAAGCAGGCGGTTCATGGCAGTGTCCTGGAGGTCGAAACGGCGAAATGTAGGCCTGCGAGCAGGAAGATGCAAGGATCTCGCAAATCCCATGCCGTGGCGATGCAGAGGCGTGCAAAAAACCGTACCATGGCGGCCTGCCGACAAGGAAAGAGTCCATGCTTGATCGATTGCCATTTCTGATCGGCTTGCGCTATGTGCGAGCCAAGCGACGCAACCACTTCATCTCCTTCATCTCGCTGACGTCCATGCTGGGGCTCACCCTGGGCGTGGCGGTACTGATTCTGGTGCTGTCAGTGATGAACGGTTTTGACCGAGAGCTACGCCAGCGGGTGCTGGGCATGGTGCCCCACACCCAGATCGAGCAGGCCGGTGGCATGACCGATTGGCAGCCTCTGGCCGAGCGTCTGACCCAGCGCGAGCACGTTATTGGTGCCGCGCCCTATATCCAGCAACAGGGCATGTTCTCCCAGGCCGGACGTAATCAGGGCGCCATGGTCAACGGCATCGATCCGCAGTGGGAAAGCCGCGTT
Source organism: Halomonas sp. DP8Y7-3 (assembly GCF_019801675.1). Classification (NCBI taxonomy): domain Bacteria; kingdom Pseudomonadati; phylum Pseudomonadota; class Gammaproteobacteria; order Oceanospirillales; family Halomonadaceae; genus Halomonas; species Halomonas sp. DP8Y7-3. The sequence continues at coordinate 278,499 of NZ_JAHVIO010000014.1, read as the reverse complement.
TCCATTGTCGACGAGAACATGTCCCAGGGCTCTCTCGATGACCTGCAGCCGGGTGAGTGGCACATCGTGCTGGGGTCGATCCTTGCCAACAATCTGAGGGTCGATGTCGGTGACAGCGTGACCCTGCTGGTACCCGAAGCCTCGATCACTCCGGCTGGCGTATTCCCGCGTCTGAAGCGCTTCACCGTCAGCGGTATCTTCAGCGTAGGGGCCGACCTGGATGCCAACCTCGCCTATGCCAATATCGAGGACATGCAGACCTTGGCACGCATGGGCGATAGCGTTGGTGGCCTGCGTCTTGAGCTGGATGACCTGTTCCTGGCCGGTCAGGAAACCCAGGCCATCGTCAATGAGCTGGGCGCTGGCTATCGCGGCTACGATTGGACCTTTACCCGTGGCAACCTGTTCCAGGCCATCCAGATGGAGAAGCGCATGATCGGGCTGCTGCTGACGGTGATCATTGCCGTGGCCGCGTTCAATATCGTCTCTACCCTGGTCATGGTGGTGACCGACAAGCATGCCGACATCGCCATTTTGCGCACGATTGGCGCCACGCCTCGTTCGATCATGGGGATCTTCATGGTTCAGGGGATTGCCATCGGCGTGATCGGCATCCTGATAGGGGTTGCGCTGGGCATCTTGCTGGCGCTGACAGTGTCCGACATCATCGCTTTCGTGGAGTCCACACTGGGGATCCATTTCCTCGATGCCGGCGTCTACTTCATCAGCGACCTGCCGTCAGAGCTGATCTGGAGTGATGTGTATCAGATCGTTGCAGCCGCCTTTGTGCTGACCTTCCTGTCCACCCTCTATCCGGCGTGGCGAGCCGCCCGGGTCCAGCCTGCCGAGGTGCTGCGCTATGAGTGATGTTGTCAATCAGCCGGCAGCGACCGAGGCGCCGACTGCCCAGGCGCCCGGCAAGGTAATGCTGGAATGTCATCAGCTGTCCCGCGTCTACGACGAGGGGCCCGCCGACCTGGTCGTGCTGGATCAGCTGGAGCTCAAGGTGCACGCCGGGGAGCGCGTCGCCGTTGTCGGTAGCTCCGGGTCTGGCAAGACGACCTTGCTCAACCTTCTGGGTGGGCTGGATAGCCCCAGCGCTGGCGAGGTTCGTGTCGATGGAACGGTGCTGCATCAGTTGGGGGACGCCGAGATCGGCCGTTTTCGCAACCGCCACATCGGCTTCGTCTACCAGTTCCATCACTTGCTGGCCGAGTTCTCCGCGCTGGAGAATGTGGCGCTGCCGCTGATCATTCGCGGGAGTCGCAAGCGCGATGCCGAAGACAAGGCGCGGGCGCTGTTGCAGAAGGTGGGGCTGGGGCCGCGTGCGGATCACAAGCCCGGCGAGCTGTCCGGTGGTGAGCGCCAGCGCGCGGCCATTGCCCGCGCCCTGGTGACCGACCCCAGCTTGATGCTGATGGATGAGCCCACCGGGAATCTGGACAAGCACACCGCGGCCAGCATTCTGGCGCTGATGGATGAGCTGGCTGCCAGCGCGCGCTGCGCTTTCGTTATCGTCACCCACGACCCGGAGCTCGCCGCGCATCAAGACCGCGTGTTGCGCCTGGACAACGGCCGTCTCCAGCCCGACTGAATCGAGAGGCCGAGTCGATTGGCTGAGCCGATTGGCTGAGCCGATTGGCCGAATCAAGTGGCTTAGCCGAGTGGCTGAATCGAGTGGCTTAGCCGAGTGACCTGGGTCGCATATGAATGGCCCCGCTGCATCGCAGCGGGGCCATTTTCTTTGCCAAGGTTTTCTTTGCCAAGGTTTTCTTTGCCAAGGTTTTCTTTGCCAAGGTTTTCTTTTCCAAGGTCTGGCGCAGGCCTCGCCAAGGCTGGGAGAGCGTGCCGGCAGCTGAGCGGGCGCTGCGTCAGGAGTGAGCGCGGGCCTGACGGCGGCGGCGCCGCCGCGCCTTCCAGCTGCGCGAGACCTGCCAGCGCCATAGCAGTCGAATGACCACATTGGCGAGGGCGCCGACAATCACTGCAGCCACCAGCGAGCCAAACAGCAGTGACGGCAATATGTCCATCAGCTGTCCTTGCAGCCACTCTGTGGTCAGGCGATGTGGGGCATGCAGTGCCGGTTGCTGCAAGAGCCACGCGCCAAGGCAGTAGTTGCCATAGAAGATGATCGGCATGGTCAGCGGATTGGTGATCCATACCAGGGCGACCGACAGCGGAAGATTACAGCGACCGAGGCGCGCGCCAAGTGCCGCTACCACCATTTGGCACGGAATAGGCAGCAGGGCGCTGAACAGGCCGACGCTGAATGCGTTGGCCACGCTACGCCGTGTCAGCACCCACAGCGCGGGGTCAGCAATCAGGTGAGCCATGAAGCGCAACGAGCGCTGCCGACGCAGGGCGTCTGGCGAGGGTAGATAGCGCTTTAGTAGTCGACGCGGCATGGAGTATCAGCTCAAGGCTGCGGATGCGTGGCTATTATCCATACAAGCCGATGCCCTTGCCATGACGTCGGCCAACGCTGTGCCTGAAAGACCTGACCTGGCCGCCGGCAAGGTCTTGTCAGAGAGGAGCAAGTCGCTGTGCAGATGGGGGAGCTGAAAGGGCGCTGAACAAGGGCAGCCACCCGCGCCTCAAGCCCGTGTGACGGGGACAAGGAAGGTCCACCAGCAGGAGTGCCATGGACATGACGGGCGGTCGGTCACTGTATTGGCGTGGCGCTGCCAAGGCGGGACAGGGGTCGCGCCAGAGGCGCGGTGGTGGGCCTGCGTGGCCATCACCGGCTGTCAGTCTAGCCAGCGGCGCCACCTTGGGTGGCGCGCTGATCGGCGTGGCGGAGCCTGCCATGTACCTTCTGCTCGCGGTCGCAGTGGCCAGTCTTGCCGCGCGACGCTGGCGGCTGCTGCTGGGTGCATGGGTGGCGCTATGGGTGCTGCTGTCGCTGTTGCAGCAGCAAGGCGCGCGTCTTCCGGCGGGCCTTGCCGGAGTCACCTTGTTGGCCGATGTCCGTGTCGGCGCGGCACGTGAGCTGGCCGGGGCGCAGCGCCTGACGCTGGAGGTCGAGCGCTGTGAACCGATGCTGGCTGACAGGCTTGCCTGCGATCGCCTGGAGCGGGTTCGCGTCACCCATTACCTGGCGGCACATCAGGCAGCCGGTCTCGGCAGCCCGCTGCCGAGTGGACGCATGAGAGTGGGTGAGCGCTGGCGCCTGGCGCTGCGTCTGCGGCCGCCAACTGGCTTGGCCAACCCTGGCCGCTTCGACTATGAACGCTGGCTGTGGCAGCAGGGCATTCAGGCGATCGGTGCCGTGGTATCGGAACCCCCGCCGTATCGCCGGGCGCTGGCACCAGAGGATCTGCGCGAGTCGCTGCTGGCCACGCTGGAGGGTCTGGCCTTGGCCGAGCGCACTCGTCGCTGGCTGGCGGCGCTGACGCTGGGTCGGGGCGAGCGCCTGGAGGCACAGGAGTGGCAGCTGCTGAACAGCACTGGAACCACTCATCTGGCGGTCGTGTCCGGGCTGCACGTTGGCTTGGTGGCGGTGCTCGCACTGGGCTGTGGGCGCTGGCTGTCTCGGAGGATTCAGCCTGGACACTGGCGTCTGGTGCGCTGGCCATGGTGGTGGGCGGGAGGCTTTACCGCAGGCTTCGTCTGGCTGGTGGGTGCCGAGCCCCCGGCACTCAGGGCGCTGGTGATGATTGTCATCGCCCTATGGGTCGCCGGCGGTCGTCATGCGCCGTCGGCGTGGCAAGGCTTGGCGGTGGCCTGGACGCTGGTGGTACTTATCGATCCGCTGTCGCTCTGGCGTCCGGGGCTATGGTTGTCCTTTGGGGCGGTAGCCGCGTTGATCATTATGTGGCAAGGGCGCGGTCTGAAGCCGCACCAGCGGTCGGGCCGGGGCGTGCAGACGGCGTTGGTCACGCTGGTGCGTACCCAGCTTCTGCTGGCGCTTCCCATGGCGGGGCTGGTGCTGGCCTTTACGGGTCAAGTGTCGCTGGTGACGGTGCTGGCGAACCTGGTGGCGGTGCCGCTGGTGTCGCTGATACTGGTGCCGGCGGGCATGCTGGGTTGGGCGGTACTGCTCGTAGCTCCGCCGCTGGCACTGTGGTGGTGGAAGGGATGGGGGTGGGTGCTGGCGGCACTGCTTGAGCTGCTTGAGGGGCTGTCCTTGCCAGCCGCGATGCTGTGGCTCGATGTCGATATCCGGCTCTCGCTGGCGTTGCTGCTGTGGGGCATTGGCGTCGTCATCTGTCTGCCCGGCATTGGGCGCGGTCTCAAGGGGGGCGCAGTGATCGCTCTGGGCGTTGCCCTGATCAGTCTGGCGCCGGCACGGCCCGACCCCCGTACCGTTCGCCTGGTGGTGTGGGATGTGGGGCAGGGCTTGATGGTCGAAGTCCATACCGCTGGCCATCGGCTGCTGTATGACAGTGGCCCACGCTATGCCTCCGGCTATGCCCCTATCGACGGTATCTGGCCGTCACCCCAGCAGTTTGACCAGGTCATTATCAGCCATGCTGACCTGGACCACTCGGGTGGCGTGGCGCGCCTGGTCGAACAGCATGAGGTGGCGCACTGGTGGCATCCCGCTGGACGGATACCCGGTTTACCTGCTGAGCAAGCTGCCGACGGCTGCCACTGGGGGCAGCAATGGCGCTGGGAGGGCGTCGACTTTCGTTTTCTATGGCCAGGCTCGGATGAGGCTGTCGCGACACTGGAGTCCAATGACCAGTCCTGCGTGTTGCTGGTCAGCTCCCCTGGGGGGAGTGTGCTGATTACCGGCGACGCCAGTCGCCGGGTCGAGCGCTACCTCATCGCTCAGCTGCCCTCGCCGCCGGCGGTGCTGGTGGTCGGGCACCATGGCAGCGACGACAGTACCGGCGCCGCACTGATCGACGCCAGGGCGCCGCAGTTGGCGGTAGCCTCCAGCGCCGCCTTCAACCGGTTTGGCCATCCCCATGATGATGTGATTCGGCGGCTTCGGCAGGCAGGCAGCTGTATCCTCGACACAGGGCTCGATGGTCAGCTGGTGATCGATCTGGACAGGGCCGGCGTGCATCTGGTCAGCAGTGGACGCCGACGTCATCTGCACGGCGGTGTCGAAGGTCTCTGCCATGGGGTAGAATCTCGCCACTGAATCTCGCTGCCCTGTGCAACCTGCTGGTGTGCCAGCGAGCTGGCGTCGTCAACAGGCTCGGTCGCGGCTGATGCCGAAGAGGCTGAATGCTGCGCTGATCGACGTGCTGGTGGTCGACGTGCTGGCAGTTGACCTGTTGGCAGTCGACCTGCTGGCAGAAACGCAGCAGGTGAACCCAGCCAGGCTGGGTCATGCGACAGGGCTGATTCCCCTTGCAACTGGAGCCAACGTGAGCGAATACTCCGGCTGGGCGCTCTACAAGCGCCTCCTTGGTTACGTCAGGCCGTTCTGGAAGTCCTTTCTTGTCGCAGTGATCGGTTACGCGATCTACGCGGCCTCCAGTACGGCGCTGGCCGAGATGATGAAGCGCCTGATCGACGGCATTCAGAATCCCGACGCAGCGTTTCGACTGTTTTTGCCGCTGTTTGTGGTGGGCATGTTCGGCGCGCGCGGTCTCGGCACCTTCCTCGGCACCTATTTCATGAGCAATGTGGCGCGCAATATGGTTCATCGGCTGCGCTGCGATGTGTTCAATCACATGCTGAGACTACCGGGGCGATTCTTCGACAATCACTCCTCGGGGCATCTGATCTCCCGCGTCACCTATCACGTGGAGCAGGTGACCGGTGCGGGCACCAAGGCCATTACGGTGGTGCTGCAGGAAGGCCTGTTCGTGCTCGGCCTGCTGGGCTATCTGCTGTGGACGAACTGGATGCTGACGCTGCTGTTCATGGCAGTGACGCCATTGATTGGTGGCGTAGTCAGCTATGCCAGCAAGCGATTTCGCAAGATTTCCAAGCGCATCCAGCGCTCCATGGGGGATGTCACCCATGTCGCCTCCGAGGCGCTGACCGGCTATCGCGTCGTGCGCACCCACGGGGCAGAGCAATACGAGATGACCCGCTTCCATGACGCCAGTGAGGTCAATCGTCGACAGAGCCTCAAGGAGGCCTTGACCAAGGCCACCAGCACCCCGGTCATCCAGCTGTTGGTCGCCCTGTCGCTGGCGCTGCTGGTGTGGCTGGCGATGTCGCCTGCGCTGATGGACAACATGACCCCAGGCGAGTTCGTGGCCTTCATCACCGCAGCGTCGCTGATGGCCAAGCCCATCCGCTCATTGAGCGAGATCAACGGCACCATCCAGAAGGGGATCGCCGCCTCCAGTGAGCTGTTCGGCCTGCTGGATGAGCCCGAGGAAGTCGATAGCGGGAGCTTGGTCCCGGGTCGTCTGCGTGGTGACATTCAGCTCGAGCAGGTGCGTTTCGCCTATGGCAGTGAACAGCCGGAGGTGCTCAAGGGCATTGACCTTAGCGTTCGTCAGGGGGAAATGGTTGCCATCGTCGGACGCTCGGGCAGCGGCAAGTCCACCCTGGTGAGCCTGTTGCCGCGCTTCTATCAAGCCACCGGCGGTCGCATTCTGATTGATGACGTCGCCATTGAGGAGTACCAGCTGACGGCGCTGCGTCAGCAGATCGCCCTGGTCAGTCAGCAGGTCACGCTGTTCAACGCCACCATCGCCGAGAACATCGCCTATGGCGTCCCAGACGCGGATCCTGCCGCGATCGAGGCTGCCGCCAAGGCGGCCCATGCCCACGAGTTCATCGAGCGCATGCCCGGCGGCTACCAGGCGCTGGTAGGAGACAACGGCGTGATGCTGTCAGGCGGCCAGCGTCAGCGCATGGCCATCGCCCGGGCGATATTCAAGGATGCGCCGATCCTGGTGCTCGATGAAGCGACCTCTGCGCTCGACACGGAATCCGAGCGCCATATCCAGGCGGCTTTGGAAGAGGTCTGCAAAGGCCGCACGACGCTGGTCATCGCTCACCGCCTGTCGACGATTGAACGCGCCGATCGCATTCTCGTGATGGAGCAGGGGGAAATTATCGAGCAGGGCAGTCACAGTGAGTTGCTGGAGCGTGAGGGGGCTTACGCCGCCCTGCACCAGCTGCAGTTTCAGGAGGCCTGAATGGGGCTTGGTCAACGCTGGCTCGATGCCGCCTACCGAGGCTCGCCGTGGCTGACCTTGCTGCGCCCGCTGGAGCTTCTGTATCGGCGTGAAGTCGAGCGGCGCGCCAAGGCGTACCGACAGGGTTCTCGCCAGGCCTGGCGAGCGTCCGTACCGGTCATCGTGGTGGGTAATCTGACCCTGGGCGGTACCGGCAAATCCCCGCTGGTGGCCTGGCTTGCTCGGCGCCTGAAGGAGCAGGGTTGCCGCCCTGGAGTGCTCTCGCGCGGCTATGGCGGTAAGTCGGACGCCTATCCACTGCTGCTGACGCCCACCACTGAGGTAGCAGAATGCGGCGATGAGCCCCGGATGCTGGCGGATCAGACCGGACTGCCGGTGGTGGTGGATCCGGACCGCCCGCGTGGCGCTCAGCGCCTCATCGATGAAGGCTGCGACGTGATTGTCACCGATGATGGTCTGCAGCATCACGCCCTGGCTCGCGACATCGAGCTGGTCGTGGTGGATGGCAGGCGCGGGTTCGGCAATCGACGCTGCTTGCCCGCCGGTCCCTTGCGTGAGCCCTTGACCCGACTTTCCAGTGTTGACGCCCTGTTGATCAATGGCGATGGAGCTGCCAGCTTGCCCGCAGGGTACCGCATGCGGCTCGAGCCTTCAGGCTGGCGCCGGTTGGGGGATTCACGGGTCTATCCGCCGTCACCCTTGCCGTTCGACGGCCCAGTAGTGGCCGTGGCCGGCATCGGGCATCCGCAGCGATTTTTCGCCACCCTGGATGAGCTGGGGGTCGACTACCTGGCTCGGCCTTTCAGCGATCATCATCGTTATACCCCTGCGGATGTAACGACGGACAACGGGCAGCCAATGGTCATGACCGCCAAGGATGCGGTCAAATGCAGGGACCTGGCTCCGACAGATGGCTGGGTGCTGGATGTGGAGGCGCGTCCAGACCCTGACTTTATTCGCTGGTTCGATCAGCGCACGGCTGGTTGGTCGGATGGGCGCCGAGATACGGCGGCAGGCGCCTCCGGCGCTGACGGTATCCAATGACGAGATTCTGAAGTGGGGAGACGATGATGGACAAGGAACTTCTGGCAATGCTGGTGTGCCCCCAATGTCAGGGCAAGCTGCGCTATGACCGCGAGGCCAACGAACTGTGCTGTCTGTATGACGGCCTGGCCTATCCGGTACGAGACGGGATTCCGGTGATGCTGGCAGAGGAAGCCAGGGTCATGGACGTGGATGAGACGCTGAAGAGCCATCCAGGGCGCGGCGAGCCGCAAGGGTAGGGAGCAGTATCGATGCAGGATTTCATTGTCGTGATTCCAGCACGCTACGCCTCGACGCGGTTGCCGGGCAAGCCTCTTGCCGACATCGCCGGGCGTCCCATGGTGGCCAGGGTCTGGGATCTGGCCAAGCGCTCACTGGCAAGTCGAGTCGTGATCGCTACTGACGACCCGCGCATCGAGCAGACAATGTCTGACCTTGGTGCGGAAGTGGTGATGACCCGTGCGGATCACTCGACCGGCACCGATCGGCTTGCGGAAGTGGTCGATCTGCTGCATCTGAACGATGAGGCAGTGCTGGTCAATGTTCAGGGCGATGAGCCCTTGCTGCCGCCGGAGCTTGTCAATCAGGTGGCGATTCGCCTGATGCGGGACGAGGGGGCATCGGTCGCGACCCTGGCAGAATCCATTGGCGATGTGGACACCTTGTTCAATGCCAACGTGGTCAAGGTGACCCGTGCCGCCTCGGGGCGGGCGCTGACCTTTACCCGGGCGCCGATGCCGTGGGACCGAGAGGGCTTCCGTGAGCCCCCCAGCGTATTGACCACCGATGCCTGGCTACGCCATATCGGGCTGTATGCGTATCGCGCGAGCTTTTTGCGCGCCTACAGCGAGTGGCTGCCCGCTCCTATCGAGCAGCTGGAGCAGCTGGAGCAATTGCGCGCGTTGCACTACGGACACGCTATTCAGGTGGCTCTGGCAGAGCAGACGCCAGGAGCCGGCGTGGATACAGAGGAGGACCTCGCCCGCGTGCGCGCTCACTTCGAGCAGCGGGCGAGAGGAGCCACGCCATGAGACTGGACGACTCGCCCGCGAAGATTCGTGTGCTGTTTGTCTGCCTGGGCAATATCTGCCGCTCGCCGACCGCAGAGGGAGTGTTCCGTCAGCAGGTGCGCGCGTTAGGCCTTGATGACCGCGTCGAGATTGACTCGTGTGGCACCGGCGGCTGGCACATCGGCGAGCCCCCCGATGCACGGGCGCAGCAGGCGGCGAAGCAGCGGGGCATCGATATTTCCGGGTTGCGTGGTCGGCAGCTGTGCCAAGAGGATTTTTCGCGTTTCGATGTTGTACTGGCGATGGACCACGACAACCTCGCCGAGCTGGAGCGATGGATGCCGGCCGATAGCCAGGCTTCCATAGGCTTGTTGATGGAGTGGGCCGGTGAGCCTGGGGCGGCCGTGCCGGATCCTTACTATGAAGGTGGCTTCGATAGGGTCTATGCGATGATCGAGCGGGCCTCCCAGGCGCTTGCGGCAGAGCTGGAACAGCGCCTGGAGGCGGCGAGGTGAAGCTATCCATCGAGCACGACGTGATGCTGTCCGGGGCCAACACGCTCGGCCTGCCCTGCAGGGCGGAGCGAGTGGCAGTCGCCAGGGATCGTCAGCAACTGGCAGCACTGCTGGAGAGCAGCCGCGATGAGCCGGTGACGCTGTTGGCCGGGGGCAGCAACCTGATCCTGCCCAGCGTGCTTCCAGGACTGACGCTTCGGCCCCAGCTGGACTACTGGTGGATCGAGCGTTGCGGCAGCGAGGCCCTGGTGCACGTGGGGGCGGGGGTCAGCTGGCATCGGCTGGTGATGGCCCTGGCTCGCGACGGCTGGTGGGGGCTCGAGAACCTTGCCCTGATTCCCGGTCATTGTGGAGCGGCACCCATACAGAATATCGGTGCCTACGGCGTCGAACTGGCCGACGTGCTGGCCTCGGTGAGCGTTCTTCATCGCGCCGACGGCAGGGCGGAGACGCTGGACGTAGATGCCTGTGGCTTCGGCTACCGGGAGAGTCGCTTCAAGGGGGAGTGGCAGGGGAAAGTGATCATCACCGACCTGACCCTCAAGGTGACTCGCCATGGAGCTCCCAGGCTCGGATATGGCGATCTGGCCCAGCGGGTGAGTGCCAAGGCGTCGGCCCTGGAGGTCGCCGAGGCCGTCTGTCAGGTGCGTCAAGAAAAGTTGCCGGATCCGCAGGTCCTCGGCAACGCCGGCAGTTTTTTCAAGAATCCCGTGGTGGATGCGTATCGGGCTGAGGCATTGGCCGAACAGTTTCCCGCCATGCCCCGCTACCTGCTGGAAGATGGCAGGGTCAAGCTGGCCGCTGGCTGGTTGATTGATCAGTGCGGTTTGAAAGGCTGGCGCGACGGTCACTTCGGCGTTCATGACCGCCAGGCGCTGGTGCTGGTGCATCATGGTGGCGGCGATGCACGGGAGCTGCTGACTTTCGCCGACAAGGTGGCTGGACGGGTGGCAGAGCGCTTTGGGGTTACGCTGGAGAGGGAGCCCCGCCTGGCCTAGGCGATGGTGGCCACGGGCCAAGGTCGCTGAGCACGGTGTCTATCACGTCTGCACAAAAAAACGCCCGCAGCCTTGGCTGCGGGCGTTTTTGGTTGGCCGAGACTAGACGTTGTGACTATCGCCCGTCTTGTCCTGGCTGGCAGCCACCGAGCCTGACTCACGCTTTCGCTGTTCGCGCGGGTCGTTGTGGGCACGGCGACGGCGGCGACGAGCAGGCTTGTCCGACGCGCTGCTCTTGCTGTCGCTATCGTCTTCTGCCTTGGCTTCAGCTGTCGGGGCCTCAGCAGCCTTGCTCTCAGCTTCCGCCTTCGACTCTGCCGGCTTAGCATCAGCCGCCTTCGCTTCAGCCGTTTTGGTCTCGCTCGGCTTGGTTTCGCTCGGCTTGGGCTCGCTCGGCTTTGCTTCGGTCGGCTTGGGCTCAGCAGGCTTTGACGCAACAGCCTTGCTGTCAGTCACCGCCTTGCCTTCCGTCGGCTTCGTTTCAGCCGCTTTGGACTCAGCAGGCTGGGCCTCGACAGCCTTGGACTCGGCAGGCTTGGACTCAACAGCCTTGCTGTCAGTCGCCGCCTTGGCTTCCGTCGGCTTCGCTTCAGCCGCTTTGGCCTCAGCAGGCTGGGCCTCGACAGCCTTGGACTCGGCAGGCTTGGACTCAACAGCCTTGCTGTCAGTCGCCGCCTTGGCTTCCGTCGGCTTCGCTTCAGCCGTTTTGGACTCAGCAGGCTTGGCTTCAGCGGGCTTGGTCTGGGCAGGCTTGGACTCAACAGCCTTGCTGTCAGTCGCCGCCTTGGCTTCCGTCGGCTTCACTTCCGCTGTCTTGGTCTCAGCCGACTTGGTCTCGGCAGACTTGCTGTCAGTCGCCGCCTTGGCTTCCGTCGGCTTCACTTCCGCTGGCTTGGTCTCAGCCGACTTGGTCTCGGCGGGCTTGGACTCAACGGGCTTGGACTCAACGGGCTTGGACTCAGCAGCCTTGGTGTCAGCCGCCTTGCTGTCAGCTTCCGCCTTGGTGTCAGCTGGCTTGGCTTCGGTCGGCTTGGCTTCAGCGGTTTTGGTCTCAGTCGCCTTACTGTCCGCTTCCGGCTTGGCTTCAGCAGGCTTGGCTTCAGCGGTCTTGGTGTCAGCTTTCTGCTTGGGATCCGCTGCCTTGGCGTCGGTGGGCTTGGCGTCTGCCGTCTTGGCGTCAGCAGCCTTGGACTCAGTCTCCGCCGGGGCGTTGACGTTCTGGCCGGCCTTAGTGGCTGGGACCTTGGAAGCGTCAGTGGTGTCCGCTTCGGCGGACTGACCATGGTCGTCGCTAGCGGCAGCCTCTGCCTGCAGGCGCTGTTGCTCCTTTACGGCATCGGGATTGATCGCCTGCTTGCGGCTGCGATTGCGCGGATTGTTGCGGGTGCGCTTTGGCTTGGTGTCCTTGGGTGCGTCGCTGGCAGCCGGGCCGTCAGCCTGAGCGGCGCTCTGGCTGTTCTTGGCCGTGCTGGGCTTGGCACTGGATGCCTTGCTGTCGTCGCTCTTGCGAGACTCCTGCTGACGCGGCTCTTGTTGGCGTGACGCCTGCTGACGTCCGTCGTCGCGACGTGAGCGCTGACGGTTGTCGTTGCCATCGCTCTTGTCGTTACGGTTGTCGGCCTTGGGCTGACGACGATCCTGCTGGCGGCGGTCCTGACCACTGCTGTCACTGCGACGTTCCTGGCCGCTGTTGTCACTGCGACGGTCCTGGTTATCGCTGCGCCCGGCGCGTTGGCTGTTGCTCTGCTGGCGCTGGTTGGTCTGACCGTTGCTGCGACGATTGCGCTGACGTCCGCTCTCGCTACGCTGGCCGCCGTCAGAGCGCTGCTGCCGTTCGGAGGCGTTGGCGTTCGTCTTGCGCGTGTCGGAGCGAGCGCTGTCGCTGGTGTCTTCTTCGCCGCCGAGGAAGCGAGCGAAGCCTTTCACCAGGCGCCCAAACAGTCCCGCATTGTGCACGCCCGCCTGACTGGTATTGGCTGCCGGCTGGCGCTGTTGCCGCGCAGGGGTCTGGCGGCTGGCGCGCTGAGGCGCTGCCGGGCGCGCTTCCTTGGCCACTTCTTCCTCGTTGAGAGAAGCGGGGGCGGGAGCGTTATGCACGACGCTCTTCACCGCTGCCTCGGCGCGCTGCACCGGCTTGCCGAACGCAGCGTCGGGTTCCTTGCCGACCTCGGTGTCGGTGGACAGCTCGAAGCTGGAGGCGTGGGCGGTGCCTTCTTCATCGACGTGATCATCGCGCAGGCGCTGCACGTCGTAGTGCGGCGTATCCATGTCCGGGCTGGGCAGCACGACCACGCGCACGCCTTGACGACGCTCGATTTCGGCCAGCACGGCGCGCTTCTCGTTGAGCAGGTAGGTGGCTACCGGCACCGGCAGAATGGCGCGAATCTGCGCGCTGCGCTCCTTCATCGCCTCTTCTTCGATCAGGCGCATCACCGACAGCGACAGCGAGCGGACATCGCGGATAGTGCCCTGACCATCGCAGCGGGGACAGACCACGCCGCTGGTTTCGCCCAGGGAAGGGCGCAGGCGCTGGCGTGACATTTCCATCAAGCCAAAGCGTGAGATGCGTCCGATCTGGACCCGGGCGCGATCAAGCTTGAGGGCATCACGCGCGCGATTCTCGACCTCACGCTGATTGCGTGCGGGCCCCATGTCGATGAAGTCGATGACCACCAGGCCACCGATGTCCCGCAGACGCAGCTGTCGTGCGATTTCGTCGGCAGCCTCGAGGTTGGTCTGCAGTGCGGTCTCTTCAATATCGCTGCCGCGGGTGGCCCGCGCCGAGTTGATGTCGATGGACACCAGCGCCTCGGTGTGATCGATGACGATGGACCCACCGGAGGGCAACTTGACCTCCCGCTCGTAGGCCGTCTCGATCTGTGACTCGATCTGGAAGCGGGAGAACAGCGGTACCTCATCGGCGTACAGCTTGATCTTCTGCTGATAGGAGGGCATCACCTGGCGAATGAAGGAGAGCGCTTCCTGGTGAACCTCGGGGCTGTCGATCAAGACCTCGCCGATGTCCTGGCGCAGGTAGTCGCGCATGGCGCGAATAATGACGTTGGATTCGCGGTAGATCAGGAAAGGCGCAGAACGCTTGCCGGCCTCTTCGGTGATGGACTCCCACACCTGAACCAGATAGTCCAGATCCCACTGGAGTTCTTCCGGGGAGCGCCCGATACCTGCGGTACGGACGATCAGGCCCATCTTGTCAGGCACCGTCAGCTGGCCCATGGCTTCCTTGAGCTGGGCACGTTCCTCGCCTTCGATGCGACGCGAGATACCGCCGGCGCGGGCATTGTTGGGCATGAGGACCAGGAAGCGGCCAGCCAGGCTGACAAAGGTGGTCAGTGCAGCACCCTTGTTGCCACGTTCTTCCTTGTCGACCTGAACGATGACTTCCTGGCCTTCCTTGAGGACTTCCTTGATGCTGGGACGTCCTGAGGGCTCCTTGATGAAGTACTCGCGAGCGATTTCCTTGAGCGGCAGGAAACCGTGTCGCTCGGCACCAAAGTCGACGAACGCCGCTTCGAGGGAGGGTTCCACGCGGGTGATCTTGCCGCGATAGATGTTGGCTTTTTTCTGTTCCCGGGCACCGGATTCGATGTCCAGGTCGTACAGGCGTTGTCCATCCACCAGGGCGACGCGCAGCTCTTCAGGCTGGGTCGCGTTGATGAGCATCCGTTTCATGTTGTCTCGCAAAATGGGCGCGCCGGAGGGCGCCCATTGGCAACGGCAATGGTGAACCGCTGGTGCAGCGTGCTTGTGCTCAGCGCATGTCGCGGAAGCTGCGCCCGGCCACGACATCCAGCTGCGATCGCCGTGGCATGATCATGTTGAGTACGGGGCGGAGGGAGAACGTGTCTCGGTGGGGCCTTGCCCATCCGGTCCTGCCGTCACCGCCAACACCTGGCATTCAATCGATTCACCGTTGCCGGCCTCCGGCACGGTGTTGTACGTCTCCCGACGACAGTGGAGGGCGACCACTCAGGGTGGAGGCATGTCCGTTGCGTCGGGCGTGATGTTGTCACCTTTACATCGGCGGCGGGATCTCTCAGGGATCGTCGCGGCCTCTGCGGTAAACGCTGTGTCAGTCACATTTCGCTCAGGCCTGCGTGTCTGTCGTGCAGGCGCTTGCTGGGATCAATCGGACCCGGGGAGCGAGAGGGCAATATAACAGTAATGCCAAGGGTCAGCAATTGGCGACAAGCTGCGCTAGAATGGCGTTTTAATGCGGGTTTCCAGTGGAGTGACAGCGTGGCCGAAGGGCGTGACGTACAGTGGGTGGAAGTGACCGAGGGCCAGGTCGGCCAGCGCGTCGATAACTTTTTGATGAGTCGGCTCAAGGGCGCGCCGCGCTCGCTGGTGTACCGGATCGTGCGCAAGGGCGAGGTGCGGGTCAACAAGAAGCGGGTGAAGGCGGACACGCGTCTGGCGCTGGGGGATCTGGTGCGCATCCCGCCGCTCAAACTGGCGCCACAGGAGGCAGTGCGCGAGGTCAGTGACAACCTGCGCAACCTGCTGGCCGGCAGTGTGCTGCTGGAAGGGCCGGACTGGATGGTGCTGAACAAGCCCTCAGGGCTTGCCGTGCACGGAGGCAGTGGCGTCAAGATCGGCTTGATCGAGGCGCTCCGCCAGGTGCGGGAAGATCTGGATTTTCTTGAGCTGGTGCACCGACTGGACCGTGACACCTCCGGCTGCCTGCTGTTGGCCAAGTCGCGTCCTGCGCTGCTGTCGCTCAACCAGTCCTTGAAGCAACACAAGATGAACAAGCAGTACCTGGCGCTGGTGGCCGGGCGCTGGCCCGCCCGACGTGACTTCGTGAGTGCACGCCTGGATCGCTACGACGCCGGCAATGGCGAGCGACGGGTGAGAGTCGATGCGGCGGGCAAGGTGGCGCGTACTCGTTTCGCCGTGCGCGAAACCTTTGCCGGTGCCACCCTGGTCGAGGCTGAGCCGATTACCGGTCGTACCCATCAGATTCGCGTGCATGCGACCCATGGCGGCCATCCATTGCTTGGTGATGACAAGTACGGCAGTCGTGAGGGCGCTCGCCTGAGTCGCGAACTGGGTCTTGAACGGCTGTTCTTGCACGCGGCGTCACTGACCTTTCCTGAGCCGACCAGTCAGCGTCCGGTGCAGATTCGGGCGCCGCTGGATGACGGTCTCGAGGCGGTGCTCGAGCGCGCGAGAAGGCGTCAATAAGCCAGCTGGAGGAGGTCTCAGGCGGCCTGCTGGCATGTCCTTCAGGGGTATCTCGCCTGCACACCTTTTTGTGGCGGTGGCTGCTGCCATGACCAACTCTTCCGGTAAGGAGTCGGCGCCTTGCGGCGACGACTCAGGACAGCCCCAGAGGAGAGATGGCGATGCGTGTGTTGAGCGAGAAGGTGACCTTTGCCGGTCAGGATGGACAGCAGCTGGCGGCGCGCCTGGATCGCCCTGAGGGCAGCGAGCCCCAAGCCGTGGCGATCTTTGCGCACTGTTTCACCTGCACCAAGGATATTCTTGCCGCCAAGCGTATCGCCGCCGGACTGGTATTGCGCGGCGTAGCGGTGCTGCGCTTTGACTTTACTGGGCTGGGACACTCCGAGGGTGAGTTCGCCAACACCCACTTTTCATCGAATGTCGACGACCTGTTGGCGGCCGCTGCTTATCTGGAGGGAATGGGCTTGGCGCCAGGACTGCTGGTCGGGCACTCCCTAGGCGGAGCCGCAGTGCTGGCGGCGGCGGGTCAGCTGCCGGCGGTGAAGGCGGTTGCGACCATCGGTGCTCCGTTCGATCCGGCCCATGTGCTGCATAACTTTGGCGCAAGTCTGGAGCTCATTGAGCGAGAAGGCGAAGTCAAGCTGGAGCTGGCAGGCCGCCCCTTCACCATCCGCAAGACCTTTGTCGACGACCTGCGTGAGCAGCGCCAGCGTCAGCGTATCGAGGCGCTAGGGCGCCCCTTGCTGGTGTTGCATGCGCCGGGGGATGAGACCGTCGAGATCGAGAATGCCGCTGCGATATTCGGCGCCGCTCGCCATCCCCGCAGCTTTATCTCCCTGGATGATGCCGACCACCTGCTGACCCGGGCCGCCGACGCCGAGTACGCCGCCGAAGTGGTGGCCAGTTGGGCGTCCCGCTATCTGGGGCTGGTGGCGCCCAAGCCGCTGCCGGGGGTGCCCGAAGGGGTGACCCGGGTGTCCGAGGCGGACCCCGGCGGGTTTCGCCAGGATGTGCTGGCGGGGGCGCATCATCTGCTGGCGGACGAGCCGCTATCCTATGGCGGAACCAATCTGGGATTTACGCCGTATCAGCTGCTCGCGGCCGCCCTGGGCGCCTGCACGTCGATGACGGTGCGTAGCTATGCCAGGCGCAAGAAGCTGGCCCTCGATGATGTGACGGTGGATGTCAGTCACGACAAGATTCATGCCGTGGACTGTAGCGAATGCGAGGCGAGGGGTGGCAAAATCGTCCGCTTCGAACGTGTTCTCCACCTTGCCGGTGCCTTGACCCAGGATGAGCGTGATGCGCTGCTAGCCATCGCCGACCGTTGTCCTGTGCATCTCACCCTGGAAGGTCAGGCCCTGGTGGTCACTCGACTGGCGGGCTAACCCCGCTGAGGGGTGGCAGGACACGACCCATGCAGTGAGGGCTCCCCTGCGGTGCCCGCCGAGGAGCCATGTCTTGCGCTACGATCTGACCATATTTGATTGGGATGGCACCCTGATGGACTCCATCGCCCGCATCGTTTCCTGTATGCAGGCGGCGGCCCGAGAGGTCGAGTGGGGCGAGTTGGGTGCTGCCGAGGTGCGCAACATTATCGGTCTGGGGCTGCCTGAGGCGATCGCGACGCTATGCCCGGGCATCTCTCCCGACCACGCAGAAAGGCTGAAAGCGCGATACTCCTGGCACTTCGTCGAGGGAGATTCGACGCCGGTCACCTTCTATCCGGGGGTAGAGGCAGGGCTTGCTGAGCTCTCTCGGCAAGGCGCCTTGGCCGTGGCCACCGGCAAGAGCCGCAAGGGCTTGGATCGCATCTTTCGGCAAAGCGACACCGGGCGTTTCTTTGTGGGAAGCCGGACCGCCGATGAAACTCGCTCGAAGCCGCATCCGCAGATGCTGGAGGAGTTGCTCGCCGAGTGCGGCGTGCCGCCCGAGCGAGCGATCATGATCGGCGACACCGAATATGACATGGAAATGGCGCGGGCCATCGGCATGCCGCGTATGGCGGTCAGCTACGGTGTGCATGACGTGGCAAGGCTTGAGCGCACGCAGCCGGTGCTGATCGCTGATGACTTTGGTCAGGTGCTTGAGCACTTGCGCGGATAGTGGGATGGATCATCGGACGGCTAGCTGACGTCGTGGGTGCAATAGAGCGCCAGGTGGCGGTGATGAAGAGTGGACAGCTTGTGCCGCTGTCTGGCTATCCAGAGTGTCGAGGAGTGAGATATGGCAAACACGCCCAAGGATGATCCCTGGACCGAGGGGGAAGCGTCAGTGCAGCCTGCTGCGCCAGAGCGCGGGGGGGATGACAATGCTGAGGTCCTGCGAGAGCGTCAGAGGCTGGCGCAGATCGAGAGCATGGATCGCTGGATACAGGGCGTGCTGGTCGAGCAGCGGCGTGGGCGGCGGTGGAAGCTGTTCTTTCGCTTTGCCTGGCTGCTGCTGGTCGCGGGCGTCATTGCATCGGTGTGGTATGCGTTGACGATGACACCCGACGAGGATGCCGTGCAGGGGGAGCACCTGGCGCTGGTCAGTGTCGAGGGCGTCATCGACAGCGAGTCACCGGCGAACGCTGAACGCCTGATCGAGGGTCTCGAGGCCGCGTGGGAGGCGCCGGATGCTCGCGCCATCGTGCTTCACATCAATAGTCCGGGCGGCAGTCCTGTACAGTCACAGCGGGTGTACCGGGCGATTACGGCGCTGCGCGAACAGGGGGACAAGCCGATCATTGCCGTGATCGAGGACCTCGGCGCAAGCGGTGCCTATTATATGGCGGCGGCTGCGGATGAAATCGTGGCGGCCCCGTCCAGCCTGGTGGGATCCATCGGTGTGATCTATGCCGGTTTCGGGCTTGATCAAGTGATCGACGACCTCGGTGTCGAGCGTAGAGTGTTTACCGCGGGTGATAACAAGGCATTTCTCGACCCCTTCTCCGAAATGCGCCCTGATCAGCAGGTGTTCTGGCAGAACGTGCTTGATACGACCCATCAGCAGTTTATTGACGCGGTCAAGGCCGGTCGTGGCGAACGCCTTGCCGAAGACCCGAAGGTCTTCAGCGGGTTGATCTGGACCGGGGAACAGGCCCTGGAGCTGGGCTTGGTGGACCGCCTCGGCACTCTCGATGATGAGGCCCGTCACTGGCTGGATGAGCCGGTCATCGAGGACTATACCCCCTCCCAGGACCCGCTGGACCGTCTGGCTCGCCGCTTTGGCGTGTCGCTGGCGCATTGGATGGGGTTGCCCCAGGCAGCGTCGCCGCTGCGCTATCAATTACCTTGAGCCACTGTGCTGTCAGCTGCCTTGAACCGCGAGCGCTATGAGTTGCCGTGAGCCGTTGCCTGGCGTGTAACGCCGACCGCAGAGCACGATTCGCTGCCTTTGCCTCAAGGGGGCGGGTCAGGGCGTCGCCAGCAACGGATCCGCGCCTGCCTCTCGCAGCCATCGGCAGAGCAGGATCAGAGGTAGCCCAATCAGGCTATTGGGGTCGTCTCCCTCGAGTCGTTCGAACAGGGTGATGCCGAGGCCCTCCATGCGGAAGCTGCCGGCGCATTGCAGGGGTTGCTCGCGCTCGACGTAGGCGTCAATCTCGGCGGCGCTGAGCTGCCTGAAGACAACGTCGAAGTGCTGGTGTCCTA
Organism: Halomonas sp. DP8Y7-3; assembly: GCF_019801675.1. NCBI lineage: Bacteria > Pseudomonadati > Pseudomonadota > Gammaproteobacteria > Oceanospirillales > Halomonadaceae > Halomonas > Halomonas sp. DP8Y7-3. The sequence continues at coordinate 259,034 of NZ_JAHVIO010000014.1, read as the reverse complement.
CCCAGTGTCGTTGGCGGGCGGTGTCGAGCAGGGCGAGGCCGGTGACGAAGCGCACGCGCTCGCCGGAGAACTGAGCCAGCTGAGCGCGCGCACGCTCTGCCGTATGGGGTTTGCCCAAGATCTTGTCGCCAAACACGGCGACCTGGTCGGAACCGATGATCAGGTGCGACGAGTAGATGTCCGCCAGGGCCATGGCCTTGGCGGAGGATAGTCGCTGGACCAGGGTCGTGGGAGCTTCCTGTGGGCGCGGGCTCTCGTCAATCTCAGGGCTGGCCCAGGAGAAGGGCAAGCCCAGGCGCTCGAGCAGTTCGCGGCGCCAGGGTGAGCTGGAAGCCAGGACCAGAGGTGTCATGCCGTTTTCCTTGTCGACAGTGTGGGGTAAGGCCGAGGCGCGGCGGCGTTAACGCCGGGCGTGCCGCGGATGAAAGATGAAACATGGTAACCTATTGAGTACTGGGCTTTGACAGGGGGCAGACGAGTGCCTATCATTGCGCGCCTATGTTGACCTCACGATTGCCCGGCCGGGTCGAGCCCTATAAGCTCGCAGCCCAAGCCGAACACCTTGAAGGCCTGGTGGCACTGGCCGAAATGAGTCGCTTGACCGACGAAGTCGGCGCTCAGCAGGGCGATGCCAGCGCGTGGCTGGAATTCGCCATCGACGCCCAAGGGCGTCGGGTGATCCGGGGGCGCCTGGAGGCCGAATTGCAGCTGCCCTGTCGCCGCTGCCTCGAGCCCATGGCTCAACATGTCGCAAGCGACTTCCTGCTCGGGCTCGTCAGCAGTGACGACCTGGCCGCGGACCTGCCTAGCACCCATGAGCCGGTGCTGGTGGAAAATGAACAGCTGGATCTCCTGGGTGTGATCGAGGATGAACTGATCCTCAGTCTGCCCCAGGTGGTCTACCACGACGAGTCAGAGTGTCCTGTCTCGCGCGACCAGCTGAGCAGCGGGGCAGAGGCCGAAGTTTCGGAAGCGCCCTCTGGCAGCCCCTTTGACGTGCTCAAGCGCCTCAAGGGCAACACCGATACCTGATCGATATTTTGTGGAGTGATTTCCCATGGCAGTTCAACAGAACCGTAAGACTCGTTCCAAGCGCGGCATGCGTCGTAGCCACGACGCCCTGAGCGCGCCGACCCTGTCCCAGGACAAGGAAACTGGTACTACTCACCTGCGTCACCACGTGTCTCCGGACGGCTTCTACCGTGGTCGCAAGGTTGTCGACGTATAAGTCGACAACGGCTGATACTCGCTGGCCGCCGTAATGCGGATCGCCGTTGATGCCATGGGTGGGGACAAAGGTCCTCGCGCCACCGTGGCAGGCGCGGCCAGCGCTGTCATCGAAGACCCCCAGATCGATATCCAGCTGTTTGGCCCCAAGGCCCTGTTGGAAGATGAGATCTCACGCCTGCCGCGGCCTCTGGTCGCGGCGGCGTCGCATTTGCACCTCTGTGATGCCCCAGACGTCATCGCCGCCGATATGCGCGCCTCCCAGGCGCTGCGAAGCGGTGGCCGTTCGAGCATGGCGCGTATGCTGGAGAGTGTTGCAGCAGGTGATGCAGCGGTTGGGGTGAGTCCGGGCAACACCGGCGCTCTGATGGCGCTGTCGCGCCGAGCGCTGGGAATGGTGCCCGGCGTCCCGAGGCCTGCCATCAGCACCGCCATCCCGACGCGGGATGATGGGCGCTGTTATTTGCTTGACCTGGGTGCCAATGTCGATGTTTCGGCAGAGCGATTGGTGGACTTTGCCCTGATGGGCGATATTATGGCCCGCCACGTTGATGGCCTGGTCGCCCCGAGGATCGCGCTGTTGAATGTCGGCGTTGAATCCACGAAGGGTTCTGCCGTGGTCCAGGACGCTGATGCCATGCTGCGACAGCTGCCTGGGCTCAACTATCTGGGGTTTATCGAGGGCGATGGCGTGTTTGCCGGCGAGGCAGACGTCGTGGTCTGCGATGGCTTTGTCGGCAATGTGCTGCTCAAGGCCAGCGAGGGGCTGGCCAAGATGCTGGTCAGGCGCGTTCAAGCCACCTTCGAGGCGCACTGGGGTAGTCGTCTGGTGGGGCTGCTGGCGCGTCCAGCCCTTAAACGATTGAAGAGCGAACTGGATCCCGTTCGCTACAATGGCGCCAGTCTGCTTGGGCTGGCCGGGATCGTGATCAAGAGTCATGGCAGCTGTGACGCCCAGGGCTTTCACTACGCCCTGAGACGCGCGTCCCAGGAGGTGCGCCGTGACTTGCCGAGCCGGCTGCACGCCGAGCTCGACCATCGTCGTTTGGCACGGACGCGTACCCGCTGAGGGTGGGCGTGGTGCCGGGCGGCAGCCAACAAGAGCATAGGTGATCAAGATGACACAACCGCTTGCCCTCATCTTCCCTGGGCAGGGGTCGCAACAGATCGGCATGCTGCGCGATCTCGCCGAACGCTACAGCGTGGTGAGAACCACCTTCGAGGAAGCCTCCGAGGCACTGGGCTATGACCTTTGGCAGGTGGTCCAGGAGGGGCCGGAAGAGTCGCTGAATGCAACGGCATGCACGCAGCCAGCGCTGCTGGCATCCAGCGTGGCCATCTGGCGTGTCTGGCAGGAGCTTGAAGGGCCTCGCCCCGGTGCCATGGCTGGCCACAGTCTCGGCGAGTACAGCGCCATGGTGTGCGCTGGAGCGCTGCCGTTTGCAGAAGGTATTCGTCTCGTGCGTCTGCGCGGCGAGGCCATGCAGCAGGCGGTGCCTGCGGGGCAGGGCGCCATGGCGGCCATTCTTGGGCTGGACGACGCTGCGGTAGAGCAGGCCTGTGCGTCCGCCGCTGAAGGCGACGTGGTCTCGGCGGTCAACTACAATGCACCCGGTCAGGTGGTGATTGCGGGCAGCAAGGCGGCCGTAGAGCGTGCCATTGCGGCGTGTCAGGAGGCCGGGGCAAAGCGCGCTATGCCGCTGCCGGTATCCGTGCCGTCTCACTGTGCCTTGATGCGCCCTGCGGCCGAGAAGCTCGAGCAGGCCTTGGCCGAGGTCGAGTTGAAGGCGCCCCGCTATACCGTGATCCAGAACGTGGACGCGCAGGCTCACGCGGACGTGGCGACGCTGCGCACACGGCTGGTCGAGCAGCTGTATCAGCCGGTGCGCTGGGTCTCCTGTGTCGAGAAGATGGTGGCGGATGGCGCTGACGTCTTTATCGAGTGCGGGCCTGGCAAGGTGCTGACAGGGCTGAACAAGCGCATTTCTCGCGGTACGCGCGGGCTGGCGGTGAATGACCCCGACAGCCTTGCTGCGGCGCTTGAGCTGGCGCGTGAGGTGCCCGCGGTTTGACGGTGGCTGACGCCCTGACGCGTCGCCTTTTGGCCCGGCAAGAAGCCGGGCAGCAATGACCAAGCAATGGAAGTGACCATGACAACCGAGCCTAGAGTCGCCCTGATCACCGGAGCCAGTCGCGGGATTGGCCGAGCCATTGCCCACGAGCTGGGTCGGCAGGGTCGCATTGTGATTGGCACCGCCACGTCTGATGCTGGTGCAGACCGCATCGACGCGGACCTCAAGGAGCAGGGCATTCAGGGGGCGGGCCGCCGCCTGGACGTGACCGACATGGCCAGCATCGAAGCACTGATGAAGTCCATCAATGACGAATTCGGTGCGCCGACGATCCTGATCAACAATGCTGGCATCACCCGTGACAACCTGCTGATGCGCATGAAAGAGGATGAGTGGGACGGCGTGCTGGATGCCAACCTGAAGTCCGTCTATCGTCTCAGCAAGGCCTGCCTGCGCGGCATGAGCAAGGCTCGCTGGGGGCGTATCGTGTCGATCAGCTCCGTGGTGGCCACCATGGGCAACGCCGGTCAAAGCAACTATGCTGCCGCGAAGGCTGGCATGGAAGGGTTTACTCGCGCCCTGGCGCGCGAAGTGGCATCTCGGGATATCACGGTCAACGCCGTGGCGCCGGGCTTCATTGCCACTGACATGACCGATGCACTGTCTGACGAGCAGCAGGACAAGCTCAAGGGGCAGGTGCCATTGGCTCGTCTGGGCAAACCCGAAGAGATCGCTGCTGCGGTAGGCTTCTTGACCAGTGAGGGCGCAGGCTATATCACTGGTGAAACCCTGCACGTCAATGGCGGCATGAACATGCGTTAAATGCACGCTCTGCGTGTGTTGCGTCGACCCCAAGGGGTCTATAAACTACCCCGCAGTTTAGTTGCGGAATTAACCAGCTGGTCATCAGAACGGCTAACGTGAACGACTGGAGTATGTCTAAATGAGCACCATCGAAGAGCGCGTGAAGAAAGTTGTAGCAGAGCGCCTGAACGTCAAGGAAGAAGATATTCAGAACTCATCTTCCTTCACCGAGGACCTGGGCGCTGATTCCCTGGACACCGTTGAGCTGGTGATGGCGCTGGAAGAGGAATTCGACACCGAAATTCCTGACGAAGAAGCCGAGAAAATTACCACCGTTCAGGAAGCGATCGACTACGTCAACGCCAACCAGTAAGCCCGTCTCGATACGTCGAGTCGGTCTTGCGGTGGCGGATATGTCCGCTTGCTGAAAGGCCGGGGAGTCTACTCCCCCATGAGCCGCTCTGGTTATTCCAGGGCGGCTTTTGCGTGGTCGGCCAGGTAGCCTCGAACCAGGTTGCCGGGGGGAGCACAGTGGCATCTGTCTCGGGTATAATGCGCGCAACCGACGGTCCCCTGAGGGCAGGGCCGCAATTTCAAGGAAGTCTGGAGGAAAGCTGATGGCTCGCAGAAGGGTAGTGGTGACCGGCCTTGGTCTGGTCACGCCGGTGGGCAACACCGTCAAGGAAAGCTGGGACAGCATTCTGTCCGGCAAGAGCGGTATCGCGCCCATCGAGCACTTCGATGTCAGCGGCTTCAATACCCGCTTTGGCGGCTCGGTGAAGAACTTCGACATCAGCCCCTATCTCAATCCCAAGGATGCCAGGAAGATGGACCTGTTCATCCAGTACGGGATTGCGGCAGGCGCTCAGGCGATTGAGGATGCGGGCATCGAGTGCACCGACGAAAATGCCGACCGCATCGGTGTAGCCATCGGCTCGGGCATTGGCGGCTTGCCGATGATCGAGCACAATCACAACGCGCTGAACAAGAGTGGCGCCCGGCGTATCTCGCCGTTCTTCGTGCCGGGGTCCATCATCAACATGATCTCCGGCAACCTGGCGATTCAGCACGGCTTCCGCGGTCCCAATATTGCCATCACCACGGCCTGCACCACCGGCACTCACAACATCGGCTACAGTGCCCGCACGATTGCCTACGGCGATGCCGATGTGATGGTCTGTGGTGGCGCCGAGATGGCGACCACGCCGCTGGGTCTTGGTGGTTTCTCGGCCGCTCGTGCGCTGTCGACGCGCAACGACGATCCCCAGTCGGCAAGCCGCCCCTGGGACAAGGATCGCGATGGCTTTGTGCTCTCCGACGGCGCTGGCGTGGTGGTCCTGGAAGAGTACGAGCATGCCAAGGCCCGTGGCGCCACCATCTACGCGGAGCTGATCGGTTTCGGCATGAGTGATGACGCCTACCATATGACGTTGCCACCGGAAGATGGTCGTGGTGCGGCGGCCTCCATGGCCAACGCCATCAAGGATGCCGGTATCGATGCCTCCGAGATCAACTACGTGAACGCTCACGGTACCTCGACGCCTGCCGGTGACCTTGCCGAGAGTCGCGCGGTCGAGAAGGTCATGGGTGCGGCGGCCAATCAGGTGGCCGTCAGTTCCACCAAGTCGATGATCGGTCATCTGCTGGGGGCCGCCGGTGCCGTAGAGGCCGTCTTCAGCATCCTGGCGATCCGTGATCAGGCGCTGCCGCCGACCATCAACCTGGACAACCCCCAGGAAGGCTGCGTGCTGGATTACGTTCCGCACACCGCTCGCGATGCCAAGGTGGATGTCACGCTGTCCAACTCCTTTGGGTTCGGCGGCACCAACGGCACCCTGGTGTTCAAGAAGGTGTAATGGAAGAGCCCGTGCTGCCCCTGAGCGATCGGGGGCTTGCTTATGGTGACGGCCTGTTCGAGACGATTCTGGTGCGTGATGGCCGGCCGCTTCTGTGGGCCGAGCACGTGGATCGGTTGCTGCGAGGGTGTCGAGCGCTGAGTCTGCCGCCTCCGGGGTCGGCCGAGCTGACCGACAGCCTGGCATGTTGCGGCCCGGGGTTGGGGGTGCTCAAGCTGGTGTATACCCGCGGTAGCGGTGGCCGAGGCTATGCGCCCCCCCCGTCGGTGACTCCGCGCCTGGTGTCGACCTGGTCTTCATTCACGCCGGACGCCCGGCGTTGGCACGAGGGCGTGCAGGTGCGCCTCTGCCGGCTGCGGCTGGCCGCACAGCCGGCGCTGGCGGGCATCAAGCACTTGGCGCGTCTGGAGAATGTCCTGGCACGCAATGAATGGCACGACACCGAGATCGCCGAGGGTCTGATGCTGGATGAGCATGGCGCGGTAGTGGAAGCGACCGCCATGAACGTGTTCTTGCGAGCGTCTGAAGAGGCTCCTGTGGTGACGCCGCCACTCGATCGCTGCGGCGTGGCGGGCACGCTGCGCCAGGCCTTGATCGCGGCCGGAGCGGTCAGCGAGGCGCCGCTGGACGTCGATCAACTACAGGCGGGAGCGTCGCTGTGGGTGGGCAACAGCGTCCAGGGTGTCTGGCCGGTCAAGCAGCTGAGTGACAGCCAAGGGCGGCAACTATCGCATTGGACGGTCACGCCGTCCGGTAGCTGCCAGTTTCAGCAGCAGGCGCACGCCCTGCTGGGTTATTGAGATGCCGCTGGCTTTCCCTCCGCTTCCCCCTCATGCGGTGCCAACGGATGTTGACCTGCGTCGAATCGGCGCAACCTGATAAGGAATGATCATGCGCACAGCGCTGAAAGCTCTGTTGATTCTTGTGGTGCTGGGTGCCGCCGCGATGTTTGGTGGTTATCAGTACTGGCAGCAGCGCCTTGGGGCCGAGATTACGCTGGACCAGCCCATGCTGTACGAGGTCTCTCCCGGCGACGGATTCAACCGCGTGGTGAGTGAGCTTGAACAGCAGGGCGTGCTGGCCGATGCCTGGGCCTTCAAGTTGCTGACTCGGATCGAGCCCGATCGCGTGCCGTCGCTCAAGGTCGGCGAGTATCTGCTGGAGCCGGGCATGAGCGGCATGCAGGTGCTGGATAAACTGGCCAGCGCCGATGTCGTGACCTATAGCGTGACGATTCCGGAAGGCTGGACCTTTCAGCAGATGCGCGACGCTCTCGACGGTGCCGAAAAGCTGGCCCACCTGACGACCGACATGTCCAGCGATGACCTCATGGCAGAGCTTGGGCGAGAGGGTGATCACCCTGAAGGGCGCTTCTTTCCAGACACCTACACCTATCACAAGGGAGTGTCGGACCTGGAAATCCTGCGTCAGGCCATGAAACAGATGGATGACCTGCTAGCCGGCGCCTGGGCCGAGCGCGACGACGACCTGCCGCTGGCGACGCCGTATGAGGCGTTGATCATGGCTTCATTGATCGAGCGCGAGACCGGTGCTCCCGAGGAACGTCGCGAGATCGCTGGCGTGTTCAAGCGACGGATGGAGCGCGGTATGCGGCTGCAGACGGACCCCACGGTCATCTACGGCATGGGAGAGCGCTATGAGGGCAACATCACCCGTGCCGATCTGCGTGAAGCCACCCCTTACAACACCTATGTCATCGATGGCCTGCCGCCGACGCCCATTGCGCTTCCAGGGCGTGCCGCCATTGAGGCAGCGGTGCATCCGGCCGAGGGCGAGACCCTGTATTTCGTGGCGAAAGGGGATGGCACGCATCATTTCTCGCGGACCCTTCGCGAACACAACAACGCCGTCAACCGTTACATTCGTGGCCGCTGACGATAGCGCCATGGGTTGATCCCCTGTTTCCACTACGGTGCTTCATGACTCACGACAAGCAAGAAAAGGCCGGGTTGCCGCGCGGTCGTTTCATCACCCTGGAAGGAGGAGAGGGGGTCGGCAAGTCCACCAACGTCTCCTTCGTGGTTGCCGAGCTCGAGGCGCGCGGTATCGAGGTGGTGCAGACCCGAGAGCCCGGCGGCACGCCGCGGGCCGAAGCCATACGTGAGCTGCTGCTGGCGGCCGCCGAGGAACCCCTGGACAGCGATGCCGAGCTGCTGCTGGTATTCGCCGCCAGGGCGCAGCATCTCGCTCAGCGGATACGTCCGGCGCTGGCGCGGGGTGCCTGGGTGGTCTGCGATCGCTTTACCGATGCCACCTTTGCCTATCAAGGTGGAGGTCGAGGGCTGTCCTTTGAACGTATTGCGCTGCTTGAGCGGCTGGTGCAGGCGGAGCTGACTCCCGACCTGACGCTGCTGCTCGATATGCCGTTAGAGGTCGCCGAGCAGCGCCTTGCGGCGCGGCTGGATCGCACCAAGACCTCGCGCGATCGTTTTGAACAGGAGCAGCGCGACTTTTTTGAGCGGGTGCGCCTGGCCTATCTCGCGCGGGCTGAGCAGGATTCACGGCGGGTGGCGACCATCGACGCCGACGGCAGTCTGGACATGGTCCAGCAGCGTATCCGCCTGGTGCTGGACGAGCGAGTGCAGCAATGGACGTAAGGCATGCCATGGCCGAGCCGATGCCGTGGCTGATGCCGCGCTGGCAGGAGTTGGTGAGGTTGATGGACAGCGCAAGGCTGCCCCACGCGGTGCTGCTGTCGGGACCTCGTGGGCTTGGCAAGCAGACCCTGGCAGAAGCGCTTATCGCCCGTGCTCTTTGTGCTGCACCTGGCGAGACGGCCTGCGGCCACTGTCACGGCTGTCATATGCTGGCGGCAGGCTACCATCCTGACCTGCTGCGCGTGACGCCTGACGAGGGCAAGCGAATGATCCGCATCGACCCGATTCGTCAGGTCAATGCCTTCGTTTCGCAGACGGCCCAGCAAGGCGGGCGTCGGGTGATCGAGATTCGTCCTGCAGAGGCGATGAACGTGGCCGCCTCGAACGCATTGCTGAAAAGCCTCGAGGAGCCGGGTGAGGATACCCTGTTCGTGCTGGTGTCCGATATGCCGTCCCATTTGCTGCCGACCATTCGTTCTCGCTGCCAGCAGTGGAGCTTGAAGCCCCCCGCGTTGGAGGAATGCCTGCCATGGTTGTCCCGTGAGCTTGGCTCCGACGAGGAAGCGCGTTTCTGGTTTCGCGCGGCCGGAGGCTTGCCGCTGGCCGCCCGTGAGCTGGCCGAGCCAGGGTCACGCAGCCTGCGCCAGCAGCTGCATGAAACCTTTGATGCCCTGGTGCGAGGCGCCGAGCCGGTGGCCGAGGCGGCACGCCTGGACCGCCAGGCCATCGATGCCATCCTGTGGTACGGTATCGCCTGGCTCGAGGACTTGATTCGTCTCGGCCTTTCCGGAGAAGCCTCGGAGCTGCGCAACCCGGATCTGGCGCCGCTGTATCGGCAGGCCGTCAAGAATGCCCGGGTCCGGGACTGGTTTCGCCTGCTAGATTACGCCCGTGAGCAGCGTCGGCTGCTGGCCGAGGGGGGCAACCCCAATCCCCAACTGGTGCTCGAAGCCTGGCTGGTGCGCTGGGCTGCCCTGTTGCGCTCCTGAACGGCGTCAACGTGCGTTGATATCACTTTACCGAGCAGGCGGCGCTCACCTGGTCGGGTGATCCCTGCCTGCTGTCAGTGTCCGACAAGAGATTCCGATGTTCATAGATTCCCATTGCCATCTCGATCGCCTTTCCGAGGATACCCACGGAGGAGATCTCGACGCCGCCCTGGAGGCGGCGCGTCAGCGTGGTGTGCAGCAGTTCCTGGCGATCAGTGTGACCCTTGAGGGAGCGCAGAATCTTGCCGCCATTCGGGCCCGGCATGCTGACGTCGTCATGTCGGTAGGCGTGCATCCGCTGCATTCGGTCGAGCACGAGCCCACGGTTGCCGATATCGTTGCCTGCGCCAAGGCGCATCAAGCGGTCGCGATTGGCGAGTCCGGCCTCGACTATCATTACGACAGCGTACCGGTCGATGTGCAGCGAGAGCGCTTTATTCGTCATCTCAAGGCGGCGACCGAGCTATCTCTGCCGATCGTGATTCATACGCGTGAGGCGCGGGAGGAAACGCTGGCCCTGATGCGCGAGCATAGCGACCCCTCGGTAGGTGGGGTGCTGCACTGCTTCACTGAAGACCTGGATATGGCCAGGGAAGCCGTGCGGCTAGGGTTCTACATCTCGCTGTCAGGGATCGTCACCTTCCGCAACGCCAAGCAGGTGAAAGAGGTGGCCCGCCGGGTTCCTCTCGATCGTCTGTTGATCGAGACCGACAGTCCTTATCTGGCTCCGGTGCCACACCGCGGCAAGCCTAATGAACCGGCTTGGGTGGTCGAAGTGGCCCAGTGTATCGCCGACGAGCGGGGGATCAGTGTCGAGGAGGTGGCCATGCAGACCACCGCCAACTTCTATCGTCTGTTTCCTGCGGCAGCCCCCGAGGCGCCGGAGGAAATCAAGCAGGCCTTACGTGATGCTGGCTTCGTCGAATAGCTGGCCGTCTTCAATGAGTAGCCGCCCGTGTTTATCGAGTCGGCGCCTGTCTTCATTGAGTAGCCGCCTGTTTTTATCGAGTAGGCGTTAGGGAGAACACGTTCATGCGACTGGATCACATCCTCCAAGGCATTGCCGAATTTGGCGAGCGTCCGCCCCTGGACGAGTGGGCTCCCGCGCTCAGCGGCGAGATGGATCTGGTCATCACCCGTGATGGTCGTTGGGTGCACGAAGGCCGTGATATCGAGCGTCCTGAGCTGGTCAGGCTCTTTGCACGCATCCTACGGCGTGAGTCAGACGGTCAGTACTATCTGGTCACTCCGGTCGAGAAGTGGCGAATACGGGTGGAGGACACCGCGTTCGTCGTGGTGGATGCCGACTATGTCGACCCATGCTGGTGGCTGACGACCAATGTGGGCGAGCGTGTGAGTCTGGGGAAAGCGGCGCGGCTGACCCTGACCACCACGCCCATGGGGGAGTGGGTGCCAGAGGTGGGACTGCCGTTCGGACTGAGTGCGCGTCTCGGACGCAACGTGTTCTATCGGCTGGTGGAGCTTGCTGAGGTGAAGGAGGCGGATCTGGGCATCCATAGTGAGGGTGTCTGGCAGCCGTTGGGGCGGCTGGAGGGCGAGTCGCGCTGATGTCTGCTGTTGGTGATAGGTTTCCCTCTTCTTCCGCGGACGCTCAAGCGGGCACGCTGTGGTCGACGCTAACCCCGGAGCAGCAGGCCGTGGTGTCACATCAGCGCGGTCATGCCAGGGTGGCGGCGGTCGCCGGTGCCGGCAAGACCACCACGCTGGTCGCCAGGGTGTTGCACCTGCTGGCCGGTGGCGCCCAGGCTCGGCGCATGATGGTGCTGATGTTCAACCGAGCCGCGCGGGAAGACTTCCAGCAGCGCTTGGCCGCGATGGCGCCGGCGGGTATCGAGTTGCCCGAGGTGCGCACCTTCCATTCCCTCGGCCATCGACTGACGTCCAGTCTGGTGCGCTGGGGCGCCTTGCCTCGACGGGAACTGCTGACCGCCGACTGGCAGCAGGAGCGGCTGTTACGTCAAGCGACCCTTCAGGCCCTGGAAGACGTCGACGAAGACCGCGACGCGGCGCTGGAGCCAGATCGCATCGAGGAGCTGGCGCATTTCTGCGCGCTGGCCAAGGCCGAGGTCATCGAGCCCCAGATACTGTATGAGCGACTCGAGCTTGGCGATGGAACCCGCCATTTTGTCAGTGCCTTTCACTGTCTCGAAACCCTGATGGCCGACAATGGCGTCATGACCTACTCGGATCTGCTGTTCCGTCCCTTGCTGGCACTGGAAGGAGACGAGGGGTTGCGGCGTCGCGTGCAGGGGTTTCTCGACCACGTCATTATCGATGAATACCAGGACATCAATGCTGCCCAGCAGCGGTTGCTGGCAGTGCTTGCCGGTGCCCGGGCAGATGTCATGGCCGTGGGAGATGCCAACCAGTGCATCTATGAGTGGCGAGGGGCGCATCCCGACGCCATGCTCGATAACTTTACCCAGGTATTTGGCGCGGCGACCGACTACCCGCTGTCCACCACCTTTCGTCATGGTCATGCCCTGGCCCTGGCCGCCAATCACGCCATTGCCGGCAATGGCCGGGGGGCGGACCAGCTGTGTATCGCCGGGCCCAGCACGCCGCAGACCAGCCTGTCGGTGGCCCGAGGCGCGAGTGCCTTTCTGGAGACACTGGCGGCGTGGCAGCAGCAGGGCCGCTGTCTCAGCGACGCCTGCCTGCTGGTGCGCAGCTGGACCCTGTCGGTGCCGCTGCAGCTGGCGCTGTTGCGAGAAGGCATTCCCTTTCGCCTGGCCCGCGAGGACCGGTTCGTCTTTCGGCTTCCGTTGGTCGAGGCCCTGGCCGGTTATCTATCCCTTGCCCTGTGGCCGGAGCAGCTGCGCGATCCTGCCGCGTTGATGCCGATGTTCGCCCAGCCGACCTGCTTTGTGCCCCGGGAGGTGCTGTCCTCGCTGGTACAGCGCCTGGCCGAGACCCAGGCTTGGCCGGGGCCGGGTGACGCCCTGCTTGAGCGACTCAAGCCTCATCAGAAGCGCACGCTGAAGCGTCGCTGGGCGCTGCTGTGCGAGCTGCCTCGACTGTCGCGCCTGAGTGCGGATGCGCTGCTGGAGCACGTTGTTGCCGAAGTCGAGGCCGAAAAGGTGCTCAAGCGAGCCGCATCGCGACGTGACAAGGGCGAAGAGGATGTGCGCCTGCTCGACGTGCTGATCGAGCAGGCGCGCGAGGTCAAGGACGTCGCCACCTTCATCGAGCTGTTGCGACGGCCGGTGGAAAACCAGGAACAGGGCGTGCTGATCAATACCGTGCATGGCGCCAAGGGACTGGAATGGCCGTTGGTGATCGTCGGCTCCGTCAATGAAGAAGACTTCCCGCACTACAGTCGCGACAACCCGCTATCGCCTCAACGGCTCGAGGAAGAGCGTCGCCTGTACTACGTCGCCATTACCCGCGCCATCGAGCGGCTGGTCGTGTTGCATGACGGTGGCGACCACCGGCCGAGTCGTTTCATTCAGGAAAGCGCCTGCCAGGACGCCAGCGCGGTGGCCGAGGCTCTGTATGCTGGCACCAGTGAAGCGCCGCCGGCAGCGTCGGAGCCTCTCAAGGTGGCGGCGCCGGCTCTGATCCAGCGCTACCTGGCGGCGATCGGTCAGAGCCTGACGCTCTCCGCGGCGGAGCGGGCCCGCGCTGACGGCGAGTATCGTGTCGGTGAGCGTGTTCGCCATGGGGTCTTTGGTGACGGCGAGGTCGCCGTCGTCGAAGGAGATCCTGCCAATCCGGTCATCGAAGTGCGTTTTGACCACGCCGGCAAGCGCCGACTGATCGCTCGCCGTGCCCCCATCGAGCGGCTGGGCCATCCCGCCTGAGCGTCCGTCTTCCAAGGGTGACGCTAGCCTGTGACGTTGGCGTTGTGGACGGCAACGCCTATGCTGTCGGTTCCTTTGTCGAAACGGAGTTCGCCATGGTGCATCCATTGATCGATGCCGAGACCCTGCGCCAGGCGCTGGAAAGCGAGACACCGCCGCTCGTGCTGGACTGTCGGGTTCGGCTTGGAGATCCCCAGGCTGGCGCGGCGTTGTGGCGACAGGCCCACGTGCCGGGTAGCCTGCATCTCGACCTGGACCGTGATCTATCCGGTCCGAGCGACGGTCCTGGCGGGCGGCACCCGCTGCCCACCCAAAGCGATTTTGCCGCCTCCCTGCAGCGGCTCGGGGTATCGCCACAGCAGCCGCTGGTAGTGGTGGATGACACCTCCGGTCAGCTGGCCGCTGCACGGGCCTGGTGGATGCTGTCGATATGGGCGGGTCACCCCCATGTCAGGCTGCTGGATGGCGGCCTGGGCGCCTGGGAAGAGATTGCCGGGGACTGGGAGGTTGGCGAGGCTGCTCCGCGGGAGCCGTCGAGCTGGCAGCCTGAGTTCGACACCAGCGGCATCGTCTCCCTGAATGAGCTGGTGGCAAGCGAGGTGCTGAAGGTGGATGCCAGGGCAGGAGAGCGGTTTCGCGGTGAAGTGGAGCCGCTGGACCCCCGCGCGGGCCACATACCCGGCGCCGTCAGCCGGCCCTGCAGCCTGAATCTGGACGAACATGGACGCTTCAAGCCGGCCGAGGCGCTCGACCGCGAATTGCCCCAGGCCGATAGCATCGTCGCCTATTGCGGTTCTGGGGTGACCGCCTGTCATAACCTGCTGGCCTATCGGCTTGCCGGACGTCCGCTGCCCCGGCTCTATGTCGGTTCCTGGAGCGAGTGGAGCAGCGATCCGGCGCTGCCCGCCGAGGTAGGCCCGTCAGCATCACCATCGCCGGACTGACGTGGGATGGTGAGCGCTGACGGGGCAGGCGAGGGCGTCAGTAGGAGGGTGTCAGGAGGAGGGCGACCGGGGGGCTGAACTGGCCGGTACCTCGTCGCCAGGGCGCCGTTCTAGTCGCGCCAGCAGCATGGCGTTGGCGGTGTTCCCCATCACGTTCAAGGCGGTGCGGAAGCCATCGGTAAAGCGGTCCACGCCGGCCACGACCGCAACGCCTTCCAGCGGCAAGCCTGCGGCAGACAGCACGGTGCTCATGGCGACCAGGCCGGCACCGGGCACTCCGGCGGTGGAGAATGACACCAGCAGGCCGGTCGCAAAGATGGTGGCCGCCAGCGTAAGCGTGATGTCGACTCCGAACAGCTGGGCAACGAACAGCGCGTTGAAGCCTTGCAGCACCGCGGCACCATCACGCTTGAGCGCCGTGCCGAAGGGTAGGGCAAAGGCGCTCAGCTGACTGGGTGCGCCGTAATCTCTGGCGTTGTTGAGCGCGATGGGTAGGGTGGCATTGGAACTTGCCGTACCCAGGGCGAAGCTCAGCGCCTCGCCGAAGTGGCGCAGGTAGGCCAAGGGGCGCGCACCGGCAACGGCCAGCAGCGCCAGGTAGAAGACCGCCATGGCCGCAATGGCCGCAAGCAGACCGATGACGTAAAGCCCCAGCTTCAGTAGCAGGTCGAAGCCTTGGGTCGCCACCACCGAGGCGATCAAGGCAAACACCCCGATCGGGGCCAGGCGCAGCACCATCGACAGGATCTTCAGGGTGATGTCGTAGCCGCTCTGCAGCACGTCGATCAAGGGGCGGCTCTGCTCCGGTAGCTGGCGTGCAGCAATGCCAACCATGGCCGCTGCCAGGATGATCTGCAGCAGGTTGGCCTGGGCCAGAGCTTCAAAGGGATTTTTCGGTACCAGGCCCACAAGCCATTGGGCGAGGGGCGTTGGGTCCCTTGCCTCGATGCTGGCAGAGCCGGCGCCGTCGACGCCGAGGCCAGGTGTCAGCCAGGCGGCGACCCCCATGCCGATGGCCAGAGCGACGGCGCTGGTGACAACGTAAAGCAGCAGCAGTTTGCCGGCGTAGCGGCCAACGTTCTCGCTGCGATCCACCTGGGTAAAGCTCAGTACCAGAGCGCAGAAGACCAGAGGCACCACGATGAACTGCAGCAGGCGCAGGAAGATCTGGCCCAAGGGGGTCAGCAGCTGGGTATCCAGCGCCGCCGCGAGCTCAGGAATGAACAGATTGATACCACCGCCGGCCACGATCCCGAGGATCAGGGCCAGCAGTATTTGACGGGTATGGGCCATGCTATCTCCCGGTGAAGAGGTTCGAGTTGGGGCTCACCCCCCGAGTGGCGAGCAAGCCAGTCGTCTACAGAGGTGGCTCTGGCTCAGCGTTGAGGGCGTCTGGCCCAGATGAGCGGGGGCACACTATTGAGTGCCGCCAAGCGCTTGGCAAGCGTTCCAATAGACCGATTTGTTATGACGTTAATGTCTTGTCACGAAACAAAAAAGCGGACGGGGTTTGCCCGTCCGCTGATGTCTTGCAGTGCCGCCTAAGGCGAGCGTCACATATTGGGGTAGTTGGGCCCACCGCCGCCCTCTGGGGCGACCCAGGTAATGTTCTGGGCAGGATCCTTGATGTCACAGGTCTTGCAGTGCACGCAGTTCTGGAAGTTGATCTGGAAGCGTGGGCTGCCGTCTTCACCTTCGACCACTTCGTAGACACCAGCCGGGCAGTAGCGCTGTGCGGGCTCGGCGTACTCGGGGAGATTCTTGTGAATCGGAATGGCCGGGTCGGTCAGGCGCAGGTGGCAGGGCTGGTCTTCCTCGTGATTGGTGTTGGAGAGGAACACCGAGGACGATTTGTCGAAGGACAGCTTGCCATCCGGCTTGGGGTAGTCGATCTTCTCGAACTGACTCGCCGGCTTGAGTGCAGCGTGATCCGGCGTGGTGTCATGCACGCGTGGAAGCTTGCCGCCAAGAAGCTGATCAACGAAGTTGTAGGCGCCGCCGCCGACGGTGCCATACTTGTGAATGGCGGGGCCAAAGCTGGCGCTTTGCTCGAGCTCCTTGTAGGCCCAGCTGTCCTGCCAGCGGTGCTCGAAAGTGCTCAGCTCGTCGCCACCTTCAGAGGCCTGTGCCAGGGCGTCAAAGACGCTTTCGGCCGCCACCAGGCCGGACTTCATGGCGGTATGGATGCCCTTGATCTTGGCGAAGTTCAGGGTGCCGGCGTCGCAACCGATCAACAGACCACCCGGGAAGGTCATCTTGGGCAGGCAGTTGAGCCCGCCCTTGGCAATCGCGCGGGCGCCGTAGGCCACTCGCTTGCCCCCCTGCAGATGCTGGCTCAGCACGGGATGGTGCTTCATGCGCTGGAATTCGTCGAAGGGCGAGAGGTACGGGTTCTGGTATCCCAGGTCCATGATCAGGCCGACGACGACCTGCTGGTTCTCGGCGTGGTAGAGGAACCAGCCGCCATGACTGTCCTTGTCGAGAGGCCAGCCAGAGCCATGCAGGACGAGGCCGGGTTGGTGCTGCTCGGCGGGCACATCCCACAGCTCCTTCAGGCCAATGCCGTAGTGCTGGGGGTCCTTGCCGGCATCAAGCTGGAACTCGCGAATCAGGCGTTTACCAATGTGGCCCCGTGCGCCCTCTGCAAACAGCGTGTACTTGGCCCGCAGTTCCATGCCGGGCATGTAGCCGCCTTTTTCGCTGCCGTCTGCGGCGACCCCCATATCGCCAATAAGAATGCCGCGGACCACACCATCCTCGACGATGGCGTCCTGTGCGGCGAAGCCGGGGAAAATTTCCACGCCCAGTGATTCGGCTTGCTCCGCCAGCCAGCGGCAAAGATTGCCGGCGCTGATGACATAGCGGGTCAGGTCGCCACCGGTGTTGTGCATGGACTTCGGCACCAGCGCGTTGGGCAGTTTCTGGGCCTTCTCGGCGTCCTTGAGCAAGTAGACTTCATCGCGGGTGGCTGGAGTGGACAGCGGAGCGCCGCGCTCCTCCCAGTCGGGGAACAGTTCAAACAGGGCGCGGGGCTCGAGCACTGCACCGGAAAGAATATGAGCGCCGACCTCTGAGCCTTTCTCGACAACGCACACCGTAAGTTCCTGCTCTGCCTCATTGGCTTGCTGCATCAAGCGGCATGCGGCGGCGAGGCCAGAGGGGCCGGCGCCAACGATGACCACATCAAACTCCATGGTGTCGCGTTCTACTTGTTCTGACATCTGGTGCTTTCCTCCTCAGGAAGACGCCGGCTGCCACCAACGTCTTACAGATTTTAAACGGTCGTTTGCTTCACGGTATAACTCATGATAGGCATAATAGCGTCGTCAGGTCATCCTTACGATGGTCGACTGTTGGCACAGCGCAGGGCGCCTTGCTGGGGATTGTTGCGCACGGCCGGGCTGTGGCACATTGAAGGAGCCGCTGCAGGCCCTATCAAACGCTTGCGTGAAGCGCCGCGACCTCGGGGCCGAGTCCACGCAGACGCCGGAATGAAAGGCGTTGGCGCGTTGGAGCGAGGTTGTTGGTGGGCCACGACGACGGTGGGAGAGGACCTGGCAGCGCTGTGTCAGGCAGGTAGCGGATGCTGCCCAGGGTGTTGCGTTATGCGCTAACTCCATGAGTGCATAGCGAAATGTTCTTGAATCGGCGGCTTGATGCAAGACGTCGAAGGGTGAGTCGATAGATAGTCGGCTTGCCGGTGTAGCGCTCAAGTGTGCAGAGGAAGCGTCGGTAGCGGGGAGTGCCCCAGCGGCGTCGGGGTCAGGGCAGCGCCCGGTGCTCGGCCGTGCTGTATGTCGGCGAGCGTGGCGGCTCCGTCGGGGGCGACACACCGTGCCAGCGTTTTCTTGAGGATTCCTTCCTTTTATTCAGGGTTCCCCAGTGAACCAAGTGAGGACGACATGAAAGTACTCGTCGCGGTCAAACGCGTCATTGATTACAACGTCAAGATTCGCGTCAAGCCGGACGGCAGTGATGTGGACCTGACCAACGTCAAGATGGCCATGAATCCTTTCTGCGAAATCGCCGTGGAAGAGGCCGTCCGACTCAAGGAGCAGGGCGTAGCGACCGAAGTCGTGGCGGTGACCGTTGGTCCCAAGGCGGCCCAGGAGCAGCTTCGCACCGCCTTGGCGTTAGGAGCTGACCGTGCCATTCACGTCGAGAGCGACGAGCGAGTGGAATCCCTGGGCGCCGCCAAGGCGCTGGCCAAGGTGGTCGAGAAGGAGGCGCCGCAGCTGGTGATTCTCGGCAAGCAGGCCATCGATTCCGACAACAACCAGACCGGCCAGATGCTGGCGGCCCTGACGGGCATGCCTCAGGGTACCTTCGCGTCCGCGGTGGAAGTGGACGGCGAGACACTGAAGGTGGTGCGCGAGATTGACGGCGGACTGCAGACCGTGGCGCTCAAGCTGCCGGCCGTCGTGACGACCGACCTGCGCCTGAACGAGCCGCGCTACGCCAAGTTGCCTGACATCATGAAGGCGAAGAAGAAGCCCCTGGACGTGCTGACCCCGGCAGAGCTCGGAGTCGAGGTGGCCAGCGGGCTTACCCTGGTCAAGGTCGAGCCGCCGGCCGAGCGCCAGGGCGGTGTCAAGGTAGGCTCCGTGGATGAGCTGGTCGACAAACTGAAGAACGAAGCGAAGGTGATTGCATGAGCATCCTGGTTCTCGCAGAACATCATGACGGTCAGCTGGCTGACGCCACCGCCCACGTGGTTGCTGCTGCTCAGGCCATCGGTGGCGACATCGACGTGCTGGTGGCGGGTCAGGATCTGGGCAGTATTGCCGAGGCAGCGGCCAAGCTGGACGGCGTGGCGCGGGTGCGGGTAGCCGACAGCGAGGTCTTTGCCCATCAGCTGGCCGAGCCTCTGGCGGACCTGTTGGTCTCCCTGGCGGATGATTACAGTCACGTTCTGGCGGCGGCCTCCACCACCGGCAAGAACGTGCTGCCACGCTTGGCGGCATTGAAGGACGTTGCGCAGATCTCCGAGATTATCGCGGTGGAAAGCGCCGATACCTTCAAGCGCCCGATCTACGCAGGCAACGCGATCGCGACCGTCCAGAGCGGCGACGCGCTGAAGGTGATTACCGTTCGTTCCACCGCCTTCGACGCCGTGGCGCAGGAAGGCAGTGCCAGCGTGGAAGCAGTCGACGCCGCTGTCGATAACGCACTTTCAAGCTTTGTCGGCGAGGAGCTGGCCAAGAGCGACCGTCCCGAGCTGGGTGCCGCACGAGTGGTCGTCTCCGGCGGCCGCGGTATGGGAAGCGGCGAGAACTTCAAGATTCTCGATAGCGTTGCCGACAAGCTGGGTGCTGCCATCGGTGCCTCGCGTGCGGCCGTGGATGCGGGCTTTGTCCCCAACGACATGCAGGTCGGCCAGACCGGCAAGATTGTCGCACCGGATCTGTACATTGCCGTAGGCATCAGTGGCGCCATTCAGCACCTGGCGGGGATGAAGGATTCCAAGGTCATTGTGGCGATCAACAAGGATGAGGAAGCCCCCATCTTCCAGGTCGCTGACTACGGTTTGGTGGCGGATCTGTTCGAAGCGATTCCGGAGCTCGACAGCAAGCTGTAAGCGCACTTTCTATGCGCCTGGTAAGACGCCGCGGCCATTGGGCCGCGGCGTTTTTTTTGGCGCTGGCGCCGCAGCAGGGGACGGGCTCAGCAGGGGGGCAGATCGCGTGGCCTGCTATACCCGAGGCTCCTGCGGGGACGACAGGACAGCCGGCAGCGCTCCTGGAGGCGTGCCGGATGTCTGCAGGCTCGGCCTAGGCTGTGCAGCACCGCAACTCCAGGGGATGGCGTTCGGCGATTGATGCGCCGACGGCCCTGGGTGGGAGAGGCATCTGGACAGGGGGAAGCGGGGTATGTCCTTGTCTCGCATTGATAACTATTCGTGTTTCGGGTACTGTCTCTGCATTTGACGCGGCACGTCGATCCGACCGGGATGCGGCGGGCGAGACGGTATGGCGGAGGCCGAGGAATGGCGAAGACAGATCTGCGGGCATGGCTCAATGTCGGCACGGCAAGCTCAGGGCGAGCGGCGGTCAGCGCAGTGGCGTTGATGGTGGGGCTCGGCGTGAGTGGGGCAGCATGGGCGCAGTCAGAGCAGGCCAGTGGCGATGGTGAGGCCTTGGAGGCGCAGCGCACTCAGGCCGAACTGCAGCAACGTATCGACGCTGCCGACGAAACGGTTCGCGAACGCATCGCCGAGCTGCGTCAGGCCGAACAGGAAGCGGAGCGTCTGGCGGCTTACAACGATTCGCTGGCGCCCCAGCTCGAGCGGTTGGCCACTACCCTGGACGAGCGCCGGGCGGGCATGGCCACCATGTCGGCGACCAGAGAAGCCTTGCCGGGTGTGCTCAGCGAGATGACCGAGCGTCTGGACCGATGGGTAGAGCAAGACATTCCCTTTCTGCACAGCGAGCGTAGCGCCCGGGTGACATCACTCGAGAACAGTCTGTCGAGTCCACAGCTGTCTAGCGCTGAAAAGCTGGAGCGGGTGGTCGCGGCCTGGCAGGCCGAATTGGCCTATGGGCGCGAGCTGGATGCATGGCGCGGCACCCTTGAGCAGGCGGATAGTCGTCGCGAGGTGGACTATCTGCGCCTGGGGCGGGTCGGCTGGTACTACCTGACGCCTGACGGCCATGAGGGCGGCGTGTGGCAGCAGGGCGAGTGGCAGCCTTTGAGCGCCGCGCAGCGCGATCAGGTCGAGAAGGGCATGCAGATTGTTCGTGATCAGCGTGCCCCGGACTTGCTCGAACTTCCCCTGTCACAATTAGGCGAGGAGGCCAACTGATGTTCTCTCCGATGAATGGCTCTCGTCATGGCGACGCCCACACCCGCAATGCGGGGGGAGTCGTGTCCCGCCCGTCCATGGCATGGTGCCGCACAGCGTTGGTGGCGGCGCTGTTGTCGACCGTCTCGCTGGCGGCGACTGCGCAGCAGAATAATGAGCAAGCACAGCAGGATAATGGCCAGGCGCAGCAGAATAGTGAACAGACGCAAGTCGGCGAGCTGCCGCTCGCCACGTTCAAGCTAGAGCGTGAGGCCGCAGAGGCACGTGATCGAGAGCGCCTGGCTGGGCTCGTAGATGACAGCGAGGCGCTTGCCGCCGCTCTTGCGGACGCGCAGCAGCGCCGCGACGCCGCCCGCGCCGAACGTGAGCGGCTGGAGTCCGACATGGCCGAGACTCGCGCTGCGTTGGACGAGATCTCCGCCGCGCGAGACGCCGAGGGAGGAGACTTGACCGCGGTATTTTCCGCAGTGGCAGGTGCCACTGGCGAGCTACGAGATGAGCTGGGCCAGAGCTGGCTGACGTTAGGTGCCGAGACAGCGTTGCCGCCGCGTCTCGACGATGAGGCGATTCTCACCGTCCAGCATATCGAGGCGCTTGCCGATAGCCTGATGGGCATGACCGCAGAGACTGCCAAGGTGCGTCAGATAGAAGCGCCGGTGGCGGCATCCAATGGCGAGGTCGCCAGTCGTCCGGTGACCCGGGTGGGTGATCTGATGGCATTTTCTCAGGGCGAGCTGCTGGAACGGGTTGGCGAAGAGGGTCGCCTGGCGGCGGTGGAGCACACGCCGACGGCGGTGCGTAAAGCACTGACCGCCTACCAGGCCGGGGAGTCCGCCAACCTGCCCGTCGACCCTGCTGACGGTCGCGTTGTCGAGGCACTGTCGCGTCAGCCCAGCCTGGTTGAGCGCTTCCACCAGGGCGGAGCGGTCGGCTATGTGGTCGTGGCGCTTGGTGTGCTGGGGCTGCTGGTAGCGGTTGGCCAGTACCTCTATCTGCTGAGGGTCAGCGTGACGACTCGACGTCAGCTCTCCAGCATGGAAAGCCTGCGCTCCGACAACCCGCTCGGGCGCGTGCTGTCCCGTTTCCACGCCTTTGGTGCAGATCATGCGCCGGAGGCGCTGGAGGCGCGCCTGGACGAGTGTCTGCTGGCGGAACAACCTCGCCTGGAGCGCGGCCAAGCGCTGGTCAAGATGCTGGCGGCGGTGGCCCCGTTGCTCGGCCTGCTGGGTACGGTGACGGGCATGATCGTGACGTTCCAGTCAATCACGGTGTTTGGTACTGGAGATCCTCAGCTGATGGCGGGGGGGATCAGCCAGGCGCTGGTGACCACCGTGCTGGGCTTGATCACTGCGGTGCCTCTGCTGTTTGCCCACACTGCGCTGTCGTCACGTTCACGCTCGCTGATCGGCACGATGGAAGGAAAGGCCAGTGCCGTGTTGGCTGACCGTCTGGAAACTCGCGCGGCGCCGGTGAGTGGGACCTCCACACAGCAGCAAGGAAGCAGGCAGCATGCCGACTCACCCCTGGCTTGAGCCCCTTTATTGGCTAGTCGACGCCGGTGGGCCAGTGCTGGTGGGTATCGCCGTGGTCGCCATGCTGCTGTTTTCGGTCGGGCTCGAGCGCTGGTGGTTTTTCCGCTTTCACTATCGCCCCGCGCGGGCCGCACTGATGCGGCGCTGGGTAGAACGTCATGATCATGTCAGCTGGAGCGCTCGCACCCTGCGTGAGACCTGGGTGACGGAGTTGATTCGGCGTCTGCGTGGACCGCTTCCCTGGCTCAAGCTGCTGGTGGTGATCTGCCCGTTGCTGGGCCTTCTTGGCACGGTGACCGGCATGATCACGGTGTTCGACAGCCTGTCCCTGGCGGACAGCAATCAGGCCCGAGCCATGGCGGATGGGGTGGCGAGAGCGACGCTCCCGACGTTGACCGGCATGGCGGTGTCCGTGGTTGGCCTGCTGTTTATCACACGACTCGAACATATCATCCGGCGCGAGGATCAGCGGTTGCATGATCGCCTGGCCCGTGCCGCGGAGGACGCACATGCGTAGACGTCGACTGTCCGCCGGCGCCGAAGAATCCAGCGAGGTCAATCTGACCCCCATGCTGGATGTGGTCTTCATCATGCTGATCTTCTTCATCGTCACCACCAGCTTCATCAAGGAGAGTGGTGTCGAGATCGAAAGGCCAGAGTCATCGGCCGCGTCGGCAAGGCCTGACGTGCAGGTGCTGGTGGCCATTACTCCGGAGGGAGCCCTCTGGGTCGATGGGCAGCCCGTGGATATTCACCGTGTAGGCACGACAGTGGCCGGCATGCTGTCTGATGACGGTTCCGTGGTGATACAGGCGGATCGTAACGCGGCGACCGGTGTGCTGATCGAGACCATGGACCGTTTGCGTGATGCTGGCGTGGACAAGGTCGCGGTAGCGGCGGAGAGGAGCTCCGACGCATGAGGCGAGTGGGAGCCCTGATCGCGGGAGGCCTGTTGACGCTGGCACTGTTTGCGCTGCTGGCACTCCTGGTGTTGCCGCCGGAGTCGGAGCCTGAGCTGAGAGAAGAGATCACGCTGTCGCTGGCCGAGCCGGTGGCACCCCAGGCAGAGGCGCCGGCGGAGTCATCAGCGGCATCGTCGGCAGCGCCACCGCCGCCGCCCCCGGTGCAGGCCGCACCAGCGCCACCTGCACCGGCGCAATCGGCAGTCAGCGAAATACGCTTGCCGGACCCGGAAGTGGTGCCGCCCAAGCGGGAGGTCCAGACCCTGGACAGTCGCTTGCCGGAGCTGACAGAAACGCCGCCGGAGCCCAAGCCGCAGCCGCGACCAGAGCCGCGACCAGAGCCTCAGCCTGAGCCCCAACCTCGCCCCGAGCCGACACCGCAGCCGGTGGCGACCCCGGCACCTTCGCCTTCGCCTGCGCCCACCCAGGCGTCCAGCGGCAGCGGCAGTGCCGCCAGCGCGGGGGCCGGGGCAGCAGCGCCCGCGTCCAATGAGCCGGTCGATGTGGGGACGTCAGCCCGTGCCACGCGCAAGGTGCCGCCGGAGTATCCGCGTCGGGCGCAGCGTCGGGGACTCGAAGGTTACGTGGTCATGCAGTTCATTATTCGTTCCGACGGCAGCGTCGATCGCGGCAGCATTCAGGTGGTCGATGCCAGTCCACGAAGAGTGTTTGAGGACGCCGCACGGCAAGCCATTGCAGGCTGGCAGTTCGAGACAGCCTCCGGCCTGCGCCGGGCGCGCCAGCGTCTCGAGTTCCAGTTGAGGTAACGCCGGTGATGAAACCAGCAAGCGAGGTAGCCATGTCGACAACACCGCTGGCGGGACGAGCCCTGCGCAGGTTGCTGTCCATTGCAGTGGGGGCAGCGCTGCCTGTTGCAGCGTCGACCGCGCTAGCCGCACCGACCCTGTCAGGGGGCATCATTGCCGATCTCAAGGGGCTCGAGCAGCAACTTGCAGATGATCCATCTGCGGTTGAGGACAAGGCCGAAAGCCAGGCTCAGCGGCTCAGTGCCGGCAATGCGGCGGATCGCTGGGCGGCTGCCTTGTACCTGCAGCTTGCGGCAGGTGCCGAGTCCGCCCAGGGGCGGCATCAGCAGGCCGCAGAACATCTTGCCGCAGCACGGGAACTCGACGGAATAGAGGCGCAGCAGCGTGACCGCTGGCAGCGCCAGGAAGCCGAACTGCGCATCCAGGCAGGCCAGTCGTCTCGCGCGGCGGTGCTGCTCGAGGACTGGCTCCAACGCCATCAGGACAGCGATGCACTGTGGCTGATGGCCGAACTGGCCGCCGAGCAGGAAGCGTGGGACGAGGCCGCAGACTGGGTCGAGCGGGCCAGGCAGCAGGATGCCGACCCGACGGCTGAACGCCGGCAGTTCGCCGGCGCCGTCATGCAGCGCAGCGGCCGGCTGGATCAGGCATTGGCGGACCTGGAGGCTGCCTTGGCTGATCACCCCGCCAATAGCGAAGGCTGGCGGCGCGCGGCGGCCATGGCTCAGCGTCTGGGACAGCCGCAGCGGGCTGCTGCATTGTGGGAGTCTGGCTGGCGCCATGGTGCGCTATCCGGAAGTGATGACCTGGAGCAGCGCATCCAATTGCACCTGGCGGCAGGTACGCCCGCCCGCGCGGCTGAGCTGCTGGCCATCGCCATTGAGCAAGGTGTGCTCGAGGCCACCGAGAGCCGTCAGCGCCAACTGGCCGAAGCCTGGTTTCGTGCCCGCGATCGCCAGCGTGCCCTGGCCGCCTGGCAGGCATTGGCCAGCGACCATGACCGGGGTAGCGACTGGCTGCGCTTGGGACAGATTGCCGCAGCCTGGGGGCAGGAGTCCGTCGCGGTAGGGGCGCTGAAGCGAGCGCTCGAAAAGGGAGAAACCGACGCAACGTCTTGGTTGGCGGCACTTTCCGAGGAGACTCCACCAGCGGACGAAGGCTCTGACATGGGCGGCACAGACAGCTGAGCGATCGCCGCCCGCAGCGCGATTGGGTTGTCGACGATCAGCGTTCAACCGTAGACTTTGCGCATGAAAACACTTCGAAGCCCTTTATTACTGGTCGTTGTTCCAATGGCTGCGATTATCGTGCTGGCGGCGGCGATCTTTGGCTCCCAGGCGCTGTCGGACAGTCGCCTCGATGACGACGCTCGGCGTGCCTTGGCCTCGGCGCTGGGCACTTCCTCTTCCATCGAGCTGGCTCAGTTGCAGGAAGTACGCTATGGCTACGGTCTATGCGGCTCCTATCGCCTGTCACCCGAGCAAGGGTTTGCGTCCTTCTACATGGACACCACGACAGGGGACGTTGAGCTAGACGTCAATTCTCGTCGTTTCAACACGCATTGTGGTCTGTCAGCGCTCTGCTGACAGGCGATGCAGTGCTTCCCAGGTGTCAGCCCTGATGCTGTCTCTGCCCATCGTCTGGAGTTCTCCTATGCGTTTCATGTCTGCTGCTGTGTTTCTTGGTCTGGCTGGCCTGTTGCTGGCTACCCCTGTCGTCGCCGCTGAGCTGGAGATCAGTGACGCGCGTCTTCGCGTGCTGCCTGGAGACAGGCCTGGCGCCGGCTACTTCCAGCTGCACAATCCGGGCGAAGCGGCTGTCGCCGTGGTAGGCGCCGAGACCGATGCCTACAAATCGGTGGAACTGCACATGAGCATGGAACAGGACGGCATGGCCATGATGCACGGTGTCGAGCGCTTCGAGGTGGGGCCGGGCGAGACGCGAGAGTTTGCGCCGCAAGGCTACCATCTGATGTTTATGCAGCCCCAGGCGACCCTCAACGTCGGAGACGATGTCGACGTGACGCTGTTGCTGGAAGGTGGGGGAGACGTCGCGGCCACCTTCGAAGTGGTGTCTCCGGCAGCGCTCTGACACCTCGGGTCATCGCACGGGCTCTGGGTTGCCACGCAAGCAAGTTCCAGCGGTGGTGGCCCGCCGTCGCCTGGGTTATGACGTAGTTATGATGTAGTTATGACGTGGTGATGACGTAATGATGCTAGGCATGGGGGTAGGATGACGTCGTTTGGGAAGCGCGCCTTGGGGGTGTGTCTTGGGCTAGGGTGGCTTGCGCTCGCGGGCTGCGAGGATGCCAATTGGCGTGGCACGGACATTTCGGAGACCATGCCGCCGTTGGACTTCGAGCTGGTCAGCGAAAGTGGTGCCGGGATCAATGAAGGGGATGTCGCCGGCGACACGGTGCTCGTCTATTTCGGCTTCACCCATTGTCCCGATGTCTGCCCGACCGCCTTGGCGCGCCTGTCCGCCGCACTGCGGGAACTGGACGAAACGGTTCGCGAGGATGTCACGGTGCTGTTCGTCTCGGTGGATCCCGAGCGCGATACTCCTGAGGTGCTAAAGGCCTACACCGAGGCCTTTGGCCCCCGCTTTGTCGGCGTCACCGGGGACAAGGCAGCCTTGGATGAGGTCACCAATCGTTATCGTGTCAGCTATCGACTGGGGGAGCCAGAGGCGGATGGCAGCTACGACGTTGATCATTCCAGCGCCATCTTTGCCTTCGATGCCGGTGGTGATGCTCGGCTGTTGATGCGCGACAGCGACTCGGTAGAGGCCATCGCGGCGGATATTCGTCGCCTGGCGCAGCAGGGCTAGCCCGCGCTAGCAAGCCGCTACATACACGCCGCTACATGAAAAGGGCCGCCCGATGGGCGGCCCTTTTCTGTCATGCAACAGATATCGCCAGCGGCGCCAGGTACTGCCTACAGGTCAAACTCGGTCCACACTGGCGCATGATCGGACGGCTTTTCCATGCCGCGCAGGTCATAGTCGATGCCGGCCTGGGTGGCGCGTTCGGTGAGGCTTGAGGTGGTCAGGATATAGTCGATTCGCAGGCCGCGCTTGGGCTCACGATCAAAGCCCTTGGAGCGATAGTCGAACCAGCTGAAGCGATCGTCCACGGTGGGGTACAGGTGACGATAGCTGTCGACGAGTCCCCATCCCTTGATACCGCTCAGCCACTCGCGCTCCACCGGCTGGAAGCTGGTCTTGCCCTCGCGCAGCCAGCGCTTGCGGTTGGATTCACCGATGCCGATATCGATGTCTTCGGGTGAGATATTGAAATCTCCCATCACCGCGAGGCGCTGCTCGGGCGAATGCTGCTGGTCGAGCAGCTGTTGCAGCTGAGCGTAGAACGCGCGCTTGTGGGGAAACTTGGTCGGATGGTCGACGCTCTCGCCCTGGGGAAAGTAGCCGTTGTAGACCCAGACGGACTCGCCGTCGGCGCATGGCAGGCGTGCGCCAATCATGCGCCGCTGAGCGTCCTCATTGTCATCGGGAAAGCCGTAGCGGATTTCCTCTGGCGTCTGACGCGTCAGCAGAGCGACACCGTAGTGGCCTTTCTGACCGAAGAAATAGACCTGGTAGCCCATGGCCTCCACCGCCTCGCGGGGAAACTCGCTGTCCTGAACCTTGGTCTCCTGCAGCCCAATCACGTCGGGCTGGTGGGCCGCAATCAGGGCTTCCAATTGATGCAGGCGGGCGCGAATACCGTTGATGTTGAAGGACACCAGCCGCATCAGGAATCTCCCTTGCCAGCATCGTTGTCAGGTGTGTCCGGACGAGAGGGGTGGATCTCGATGTTGGGGGCAGCGCGCATACGTTCCAGGCGCTTGGCCGCCTGGTTCTTGCGCTGCTGCTTTTTCTTGGCTGAAAAGCGCCGGGACGAGGTCACTTCGTCGGGGTTTTCGTGGCGCCATTGCTTGTAGTCCTTGCGCCGACCGGTGCGAATGGTCACCTTGTCGGCCAGCGAGCGGGTCTTCTTGCGGCGTGTCATGACGCGGGGCTCCTCTCTATAATGTGCGCATTCTAACAGGGCGAGGGCTGACGGGGCAGCCGTCGTCGTGCAACGAATACGCATCAGGCAAGCCCAAACCGCCAGAGGCTGTTACAATGGCCGGCTTGAGTCAGGACATGAGAGCAGCCGCTCTGCGTGTCCCGTTTGCATTCACCTCCCGAGACGGACACACAGCACAGCCTATGAGCGAGTCGGAACAGACCACCGCACCGGCCGAGAGCCGCAAGCCCAAGCGTCGCCGTCGCAAGCCGCGGCGCCGTCAGTCCAACTGGGACCTGCGCCAGTTCCAGGTGCCCGCCGTGGCGGGCAAGTGGCGGTTCCATGACTTCGATCTGCCGCTGCCGCTGATGCGTGCCATTCATGCCCTGGGCTTTGAATATTGCACGCCGATTCAGGCCGAGGCGCTGACCCACACGCTGCTGGGTGGGGATGTGGTCGGCAAGGCGCAGACCGGGACCGGCAAGACGGCCGCCTTCCTGATTTCCATGCTGGCCTACTTTCTGGAAGAAGAGGCGCCGGACGGTCAGAAGGCTGGCGCCCCGCGCGCGCTGATTGTGGCGCCAACCCGTGAGCTGGCGCTGCAGATCGAGAAGGATGCCAAGGCCCTGGCACGGTTCACCTCACTCAAGGTGACCAGCGTTGTTGGTGGCATGGATTATCAAAAGCAGCGCGATGGTCTGGCAGGCAACGTGGACATCCTGGTCGCGACGCCTGGTCGCCTCCTGGACTTCCAGCAAAAGCGGGACATCGATCTGAGTCAGGTCGAGGTGCTGGTGCTGGACGAGGCCGACCGCATGCTGTCGATGGGCTTCATTCCGGACGTGAAGCGTATCATTCGCTACACCCCCAAGCCCGAAGAGCGCCAGACGTTCCTGTTCTCGGCGACCTTCACCGAGGACATCCTCAATCTGGCAAGCCAGTGGACGCATCAGCCTTCCCACGTGGAAATCGCGGTGACCGTGGACAACGCCGCGAACATTGATCAACGCGTCTACATGGTCAGCGATGACGACAAGCAGCGGCTGCTGGTGCAGTTGTTGCAGCAGGAGTCGTTTGATCGCGTCATGGTGTTCGGCAATCGTCGCGACCTGGTGCGCAAGCTTCAGGACCTGCTCAAGAAGGCCGATATCAACGTGGCGATGCTCTCTGGTGATGTGCCCCAGAACCAGCGCATCCGCACCCTGGAGCAGTTCCGCGAGGGCGAAATCCAGGTGCTGGTAGCAACGGACGTCGCCGGGCGAGGGATACACATCGAAGACGTCAGCCACGTCATCAACTACACCCTGCCGGAAGATCCCGAGGACTACGTTCACCGGATCGGCCGGACCGGCCGTGCGGGAGCCAAGGGCGTCTCGATCAGTTTTGTTGGTGAGGAAGATGCCTTCTCGCTGCCCGAGATCGAACGCTTCATCGGTGACAAGCTGCCTTGTGAACACCCACCGGAAGGGCTGCTTTAAGCTCAACTGGGTGAACGGGTTGCCTGTGTGACAGGGCCGGCTCAGTGCCGGCCCTGCTTGTCTGTGGGCAATGCCTGCCCGACCTCCGTGATCGCCGAACATAGCGGGACCCGCCATGCTGGATGATGCCCTAAAACGCGAGATTCAGACCGCTTATCGCCGTGTGCTGGAGGCGTTGGAGCTAACGCCTCGCTACGGTCAGCGCCTGATGATCGCTGAAATTTCGCGCACCCTGGCCTCCATCGAAACGGATGAGGACGGCAAGCGCACGAGCGACGAGCATGTCTGCGTGCTGGAGGCGGGCACCGGTACCGGCAAGACCCTGGCCTACCTGCTGGCGGCATTGCCGGTGGCCAAGGCGCGGGGCAAGCGGCTGGTGCTGGCGACCGCGACGGTGGCGCTGCAGGAGCAAGTGCTGCATCAGGATCTTCCTTCGCTGAAGGCCCATAGCGGACTGTCCTTTGACTTTGCCCTGGCCAAGGGGCGGGGGCGCTATGTCTGTGTGGCCAAGCTTGATGCCGCCATGGACGGGGTAGAGGACAACCCCACGCTGTCGCTGTTCGAGCAAAGCCTGGACAGCGCCAGTGGCGACGACTTCAAGGATCTGGTCGCCGCCATGGGCGACGCCTACGGCAACGGTCGCTGGGAAGGGGATCGCGACAGCTGGGGTGAAGCCATCGACGATGCGCACTGGCGGCGCCTGACGGTAGATCATCGCCAGTGCACCAATCGTCGTTGTGGCCACTTTGGCGCCTGTGCGTTCTTTCGCGCTAGGCGCGATCTTGATCAGGCCGATGTCATCGTCGCCAATCACGATCTGGTGCTGGCGGACCTGGCGCTCGGGGGCGGCATGGTGCTGCCTGATCCAGCGGACTGCATCTACGTCTTTGACGAAGGGCACCATCTGCCGGACAAGGCCATCTCGCACTTTACCCATCGCTTCAGCGTGGGTGGAGGCTTGCGCTGGCTGCGCAATCTCAAGGGTTCGCTGACAGAGCTCAATACAGCGTTGGGCGTGCAGCCCACCTTGGCGCGGCTGCTGGCGGCGCTGCCGGTGGCCATGGATGCCCTTGAGCCAAGACTGGGTGAGGTTTTTGCGCTGGGGCACCAGCTCGCCGAACGTCCTCACGGCCTGGCCGACGAAGAGGATGGTGCCCAGCACCGCTTCGAGATGGGGCGCGTGCCAGAGGCCTTGCGCGCCCAGGCTGAAGGGTTGGTCGTGCCCTTCGCTGAGCTCTGCCGTCACCTGGAGTCGATGACCGATATCCTGCGTGAAAGCCTGGATCCCGAGAAGTCCACGGGGCTGGCGCGTGAGCAGGCAGAGGCCTGGCTGCCCCTGTTGGCACTGTTGCACGGCAGGGCGCTGGAAGCCCATGCGCTGTGGCAGGCCTTTGCCGAGATGGATCCCGCGGACGCGCCGCCCAGGGCCCGCTGGCTGACGCTCGAGCGCTTCCAGGGGGAGCCCGAGCTGATCTTTTCGGCTAGCCCGGTGTCGGCGGCGCATACCTTGGCGCGCTCGCTGTGGGGGCGCTGCCACGGTGCCGTGGTGACCTCGGCGACATTGACGGCGCTGGGTCGCTTCGAGCGCCTGCAGGAGCGTGCCGGTCTGGCCAATCGTTATCGTTACCAGCGACTGCCGAGTCCGTTCGACTATTCGCGGGCCGTCTTGAGTGTGCCTAAGGAAGCGGTGGATCCGTCTGACCGTGAAGGGCATGAGCGGGCCATCGTTGACTTCGTCGAGGCTCTCGATGCCAGCGAGGCGGTGCTGGTGCTGTTTTCTTCTCGTGCACAGCTGCGCGGGGTAGAGAAGGCGCTGTCACGGGAGCGTCGCGAGCGGGTGCTGGCGCAGGACCGGTTGCCCAAGCGCGAGCTGGTCACCCGTCATCGACAGCGGGTCGACGACGGCGAAGGCAGCATCCTGTTTGGTCTGGCAAGTTTTGCCGAAGGCATCGATCTGCCCGGGGATTACCTGACGCATGTGGTTATTACCCGCTTGCCCTTCGCGGTGCCTGATGATCCGGTAGGCGCGACCCTGGCCGAGTGGATCGAGAGCCAAGGCGGCAATTCGTTCATGCGCATCAGCGTACCCGATGCGTCGATCAAGCTGGTGCAGGCCTGCGGCCGGTTGATCCGCAAGGAAGCCGATCGTGGCCGGATTACGCTGCTCGACCGCCGTGTGCTGACCCGTCGTTATGGTCGGGCACTGCTTGATTCACTGCCGCCCTTCGTGCGCGAGGTGGACGGAGTGCGCCAGTCAGGTTGAGCTGGCTCAGGCGGCAATGATGGGGTGTGTCAGCACAACGCAACGAGCCCGCCATTGGCGGGCTCGTTGCGTGAAGACGCTGGTGCAGCCAGCTCTCTGGCTTGGTGGGGCTAGCCGAGGCGCTTGGTCAGTACCGGGGCCAGGCGCTCGTTCATGCCGCGCAGCGCTTCCACGGTAGTGTCCCAGTCGATACAGGCATCGGTGACCGAAACGCCGTAGGCCATTTCGCTGCGATCCTGCTTGATCTTCTGGTTGCCCCAGCCGATGTTGGACTCGACCATCAGCCCGATGATCGAGCGATTGCCGTCCAGAATCTGGTGGGTGACGTTGTCGAGCACCAGTGGCTGCAGGGCAGCGTCCTTGTTGGAGTTGGCGTGGGAGCAGTCGATCATGATGTTCGGCTTCACCCCAGCCTTCTTCAGCTCTTGCTCCGCCAGCGCCACGCTGACGCTGTCATAGTTAGGCTTGCCGTTGCCTCCGCGCAGAACCACGTGGGCATAGGCATTGCCACGGGTGCGGATGATGGCGACCTTGCCCTGCTGGTCGATGCCGAGGAAGTTATGGGGGTGAGCCACCGACTGCAGCGCATTGACCGCCACGTCCAGGCTGCCGTCAGTGCCGTTCTTGAAGCCCACCGGACAGGACAGGCCAGACGACATTTCGCGGTGGGTCTGAGACTCGGTGGTGCGAGCACCAATCGCCGACCAGCTGATGCAGTCCTGCAGGTACTGAGGGGAGATCGGGTCAAGCGCTTCGGTGGCCAGTGGCAGGCCAAGCTCCGACAGTTCCACCAGCAGGCGCCGAGCGATGTGCAGTCCTTCCTCGATCTCGAAGGAGTCGTTGAGGTGAGGGTCGTTGATCAGTCCCTTCCAGCCAACGGTGGTGCGCGGCTTCTCGAAATACACGCGCATGACGATGAACAGGCTGTCCTTTACCTCATCGGCGAGGCGGCGCAGACGGCGCGCGTAATCCAGCGCTGCGTCGACGTCGTGGATGGAGCAGGGGCCGACGACCATCAGCAGGCGCGGGTCGCTGCCGTCGAGAATATTCTGGACGGTCTTGCGGCCTTCGATCACCGTGGCCTCTGCCTCGGCGGACAGTGGAATTTCCTGCTTCAATTGCTCTGGGGTGACGAGAACATCCTGGGCCAGGACGTTGAGGTTGTTCACCTGCTTGTCGGACATGAGGTCTACCTGTGTGTATCGTGTCAGCGCTGACGTTTTTGCGTGGTCCTACTATCCCTTGAGGCAAGGGAAACTTCAATCGTTCAACGGAACCTTGTCGCGCATCCGCTGTCCGACCGGCTTCAACAAATAGAGCCAGAGAACGCTTGATGCGAGACACGGAAACAGGAACACTTGTGCCTTTTATCATGACGAGTCTTATGACCTATACGTCGCCGACGGGTGAAAGGGGCTTCCCTGTTGCCACGGGCCAGTCCGAGGGTCCGGCGCCGTCAGCCCGACACCGTCGGGGAGGAGAGAGATGACGGCCAAGGAAACGGACCAGCAACTGGTAGCGCGAGCCCAGAAGGGCGATACCCGCGCCTTTGATCTTCTGGTCAAGAAGTATCAGCACAAGATTCTCGGACTGATCGGGCGCTACATCAATGATCATGCCGAGGTGCAGGACGTTGCTCAGGAGGCCTTTATCAAGGCCTATCGCGCACTTGGCAAGTTTCGGGCCGAGAGTGCTTTCTATACCTGGATGTACCGTATTGCCATCAACACCGCCAAGAACCACCTGGTATCACGTGGTCGGCGTCCGCCGGGCAGTGATCTGGACATCAACGATGCCGAGATTCTGGACATGAGCGGTCGGCTTGCTGACATCGAGACGCCCGAGGCCTCGATTGCTCGGGATCAGCTAGAGTCAGCCGTGTTCGAGGCCATCGAAAATCTGCCCGATGACCTGCGTACCGCGATCACCCTGCGTGAGCTCGACGGTCTGTCCTATGAAGATATTGCCCAGATCATGCAATGTCCGGTCGGTACCGTGCGATCGCGCATCTTCCGCGCGCGGGAAGCAGTGGATCAGCATATTCAGCCGCTGATGACCACGTCGCGCAATGCGGAATCCCTGTCTGAATAGGTGGCAGGAGCGGCTTTAGTGGCCTGGGGAAAAGGGCAAATCATGCGACTTCCCCATTTTTTTCAAATTGAGATGAACTGTTGGCGAGAATGGGCGTCTTACCCAGTGACTGACCGATACATGCATTGGGCTTCCATTGCCTCACGCCGCACGCTGTAGCTGGCTTCAAGGCGGCAGAACTAAGGCAGTTCGGTAGTGGAACCTGACGCCGATTCTAGGGTCTTGGACCTGTAGGCGTGACGCTTCGTCGAAATGAGGTGTGGAGAATGAGTCTGAACGCACGGGAATCGCTTTCAGCCCTGATGGACAATGAAGGTGACGAGCTGGAGCTGCGTCGGGTGCTGAAGGCACTGGATGGCGACCAGGACAGCGCAGAAAGCTGGCGCCGTTACCATCTGATGCGGTCTGCTCTGCGCCGCGAGACAGATACCGATCCCTCCGTGGATCTGTCGGCCGGCATCATGGCCCGACTGGAGGATGAGCCTGCTCCGCTGGTGGAGTCGTCCCCACAAGGCACAGCGCAGCGTGGAGGCATTGGCCTGGCGCGCGGAGCTGGCATTGCGGCGGCGGTGTCGTTGATGGTGATCAGCGGCGTGCAGTTCTACAACTCGTCCTTTGATGCCGCGCCTGCCGCTGGCACTGCAGGCTTGGCCGCCGGAAACGGTGCCGCCCAGCCGGCCAGCGTGTCCAATGCCAATGCCGGCGCGGAGCTGGCCAGCGTGGCGGCCTCGCGTCCCTCGCTGATGGATTTGCCGATGTTCCAGTCCGGGGCCGGCAATGGTGCAACGAATAGCGGGTTGATGACGGTCGGTGCGCAGGTGGCGTCGCCGATGATGCTGTCACCTTCGGCCCAGCAGTCCCGGGTCAGTGATCAGGCCCAGGCACAGCTGTTGCAGTCCTACCTTGATCGGCATGCCCAGGGCGCCGCCTTCAGCAGCGCCGACAACTGGATGCCGATGCTGCGCAGTACGCCCGTCGAGGCGCGCTGAACAGACGCGGATTGCCGCAGCGATGACTGTCGCTTGCGCACATGATGGATTTGTCCGGCCCCTGATGGGGCCGGGCGTCGTTAATGACAAGCCTGTCGGGACACACCTCCTATGCCATATGCAGGGCCGCATGCTTCCGTGACGGGTCGGCTGACGCTCCTTCTCGCCTGCCTGTGCCTTTCTCCGCTGACGCTGGCGCAGAGCGCGCCCGTCTCCTCCAGCCCTGCGCTTGCCGGGGCGCCGTCTGAGGCGGCTGACGTTCAGAGCGTCTATGACTGTGCCGCGCTACCTGCACTGGCGCCTCCCTCTGAACCGGGAGAATGGTTCGAGCGCAGTGTGTGGGCATCCCATTGCTACCAGTATCAGGCCCGCGCGGTGCGGATTGTCGATGACGAGGTGGTTACCCTGTCGGTAGCGCGAGACATCCGTCAGGGGGTGGAGCGAGATCGCCTGCACTTTCTTGATGGACCTAATCGTTCGCTGCTGCGAGAGGGCGGTGCCTTTCGCTTCGAACTGCCTTCCCCGGAGGGTGCTGCACCGGCTTCCCCCGAGGCCCTGGTCAAGCATCTGAGCCATTTCTATCGCCTGCGACTCGACGGTGAAGAGCGCATTGCCAACCGGGCCTCGGTGCGGCTCGAGCTGCTGCCCCTGGATGACATGCGCTACGGCTATCGCATGTGGCTGGACCGGGAAACGGCGATTCCTCTAAAGCGTGCGCTGATCGATGACAACGGGCGCGTGCTGGATACCTTCCAGGTCGTCGCGATGACACCGCCGCAGCGCTATCAGGGCAGGGTCGAACTGAAGCGCCCCGCGTCCTCTGCGACCCTCGCCTGGCGCGCCGGCTGGCTGCCGGGTGGGTTCGTTGCCCAGCCCCTGATGGCGATGGCGGATGATACCGATGAGCCCCGTCGTCACAAGCTTTACAGTGATGGCCTGTCGACCATCAGCCTGTTTGTCGAGCCGGTTGCCGGGGCGCGGGCGCTGCGTCCTGGGGTGCACCGACTGGGCGCCAGTCACGCCGCGGTACGTCGGATTCAGCAGCAGGGACAGTTGCTCCAGGTGGTGGCCGTCGGTGAGTTGCCCCCCAGCGTATTGATCCGAGTGGTCGAGACCCTGGAGATGGGAGAGGCGTCATCGGCTCCCTCGTTGACGACTGACGGCCAGAGCGCGTCATCATGAGTGGGTCCTGCGCCACCGCAGAGGCGACCGTGATCGGCTGGACCCGCGACGGTATTCGGGTGGCGGTGAAGCCTCAGCCTGGCTGCGGGCAGTGTGCTGCGCGGGGCGGTTGCGGCGCCCGTTGGCTGTCCCAGGACACGCCTGAGCGCCGTGAGCTTGAGGTGGCGAGCACATCCCGGCCTCCCATTGGCAAGCCTGTGACGATCAGGCTGGCCTCGGCGACGCTGGTGCGAGCCAGCGTGTTGATGTACGGGCTGCCGCTATGGGTGGCGTTGGGCCTGACCCTGCTGGTGGAGCTGGCCTGGCCGGAGCACTGGTCATCTCCTCTCGCCTTTGTTGCTGGGCTGGTGGTCGGCGCGGCGTTGCTGCGTCGTCATCTGCAGCGGCAGGGAGCACAGTTTCGCCCTCAGTTGGTGGGCGCGCCTGTCGATGTGTCGGACGAGGCGGCCGAGGTGCGGTCTCGTTAAGGGTGGCTTGCTCGCTAACGATTGAACCTTTTGCGCTGGCGACGGTAAAACATGTAGCGACCCCAGGGACGCATCGAATAGATGACGCACAGAGCGGTGTATTCCGTGCCTCTCTCAGGTCGCTTCTCTCGCAATCAGAGTCCTAGCAGGAGCCTTGCATGAAGCCGATGACTCGCACCCTGTCCACGTGGATGGCGCTGATGGTGGGCATGGTCGTAGCCCAATCCAGTCTGGCCAGGGATCTTCCCGACTTCACCGAGTTGGTCGAAGAGGCCGCCCCAGGCGTCGTCAATATTTCCACGACCCGCGTGACAGAGGGGTATTCAACGCCCTTTGGCAACTTTGGCGGTCAGGAGATTCCCGATATCTTCCGTCACTTCTTTGGGGATCGCTTTCCGGTACCCCCGGGCGGTGGCGGTGGTGGCCACACCGAAGAGCGCCAGTCGCTCGGTTCTGGTTTCGTGATCGATGCCGATGGCTACATCATGACCAATGCCCATGTGGTGGAGGGTGCCGACGAGATCATGGTTCGCCTCAATGATCGTCGGGATCTCAAGGCCGAACTGGTCGGTGCTGATGAGAAGACCGACGTGGCGGTGCTCAAGGTCGACGCCAGTGACCTGCCGACGCTGTCCCTGGGGGACTCCGATGACCTCAAGGTTGGCGAGTGGGTAGCGGCCATCGGCTCGCCCTTCGGCTTTGATCATTCGGTGACGGCGGGCATCATCTCTGCCATCAACCGCACCTTGCCGCGGGATGCCTATGTGCCCTTTATCCAGACGGACGTGGCGATCAACCCCGGGAATTCCGGCGGTCCGCTGTTTAACCTGGACGGCGAGGTGATCGGTATCAACTCGCAGATCTTCACCCGTAGCGGCGGCTTCATGGGCCTGTCGTTCGCGATTCCGATCAACGTGGCCATGGACATTGCCGATCAATTGCGTAGCGAAGGCCATGTCACCCGTGGTTGGCTGGGCGTGATGATTCAGCCGGTCTCCAAGGATCTGGCAGAGTCCTTTGGCATGGAGCGGCCAGAAGGCGCCTTGATCGCCGATGTCGACCCGGATGGTCCTGCCGCCCGGGACGGTCTGGAAGCGGGGGATATCGTGCTGGAAGTGGACGGCGAAGCCGTCGAGCGTTCCAGCAGCCTGCCGCGCTTGATTGGTCGCGTGGCCCCGGACAGTGAGGTTGAGCTGAGCGTGCTGCGTGGAGGAGATCGGCAAACCCTGACGGTCACCGTGGGCGACTGGCCTGAAGCGTTGGCTGGGGGCAGTGGTGAGTCCTCCAGCAGCGCCTCGCCGGCCCGTCTGGGGATTGCGGTGCAGGCGCTGACAGAGGCGGAGCTCGGCAAGTACGGCATCGACGCTGGTGTGCGGGTCAGCGATGTGGACCCCCGTGGCGTGGCGGCGGCTTCCGGTATTCGCCCTGGTGACATCATCGTCAGTGTGGATCAGACGCCGGTGGAAAGCGGCCGCCAGTTGAGCCAGCTGGTGCGTGAATTGCCCGCTGATCGTGCGGTGCCGGTGCGCCTGTATCGCGATGGGCGCTCGCTGTTCGTGGCGCTGCGCCTGGCCGACGACTGAGCGCCAACAGGCATTTTTTGCTGGTGACGAACGCCCGGGTTCACCCCCGGGCGTTGTCGTCTTCTGCCACGCGACAACAGCCCGCCGATGCGGCTTGGGATGCGCGGGGCAGGGGATGCCGGTACAATGGCGCCAACTTTTTCTCGGCGTCACCCAGGCAAGGTTGTTCTCGTTGCCCTTCGGCGCGTTCTCAAGATGGAATCATCCAGCATGTCAGAACCTGATAACCGCAAGGTAATCAATAATATACGCAACTTCTCGATCATCGCGCATATTGACCATGGCAAGTCTACCCTGGCCGATCGCCTGATCCAGAACTGCGGAGGCCTGACCGAGCGTGAGCTCAAGGATCAGGTGCTGGATTCGATGGATCTGGAGCGTGAGCGCGGTATTACCATCAAGGCCCAGTCGGTGACGCTGGATTATCATGCCAATGATGGCCAGACCTACCAGCTCAACTTCATCGATACGCCAGGGCACGTCGACTTTTCCTATGAGGTGTCGCGTTCGCTGTACGCCTGTGAGGGCGCGTTGCTGGTGGTCGATGCCGCTCAAGGGGTGGAAGCTCAGTCCGTCGCCAACTGCTATACCGCCATCGAGCAAGGCCTCGAGGTGTTGCCGGTGCTTAACAAGATGGACCTGCCCCAGGCGGATCCGGACAAGGTGGCTCACGAGGTAGAGGAAATCATCGGCCTCGACGCGACCGATGCCTGCCAGGTTTCCGCCAAGAGCGGCATGGGCATTGACGCCTTGCTGGAGCGCCTGGTGCGCGACATCCCGCCGCCCAAGGGGGATCCCGAGAAGCCGCTGCAGGCGCTGATCATCGATTCCTGGTTCGATAACTACCTTGGCGTGGTATCCCTGGTCCGTATCTTCGATGGCGTATTGAAGAAGGGCGAGAAGATTCGCATTCTGTCGACCGGGCGTGACTGGCAGGCCAACGAGGTGGGGATCTTCACGCCGCTGCGCAAGGAAACCGATATCCTGCGCGCCGGCGAGGTGGGCTTTGTGGTAGCCGGTATCAAGGACATCCACGGGGCGCCGGTGGGGGATACGATTTCCCACGCCAAGACTCCTGACGTCAAGCGTCTGCCCGGGTTCCAGAAGGTCAAGCCTCAGGTGTACGCAGGCATGTTCCCGGTCAGCGCAGATGACTACGAGGACTTCCGTGACGCCCTGGAAAAGCTGGCACTGAACGATGCTTCGCTGGACTATGAGCCGGAAAACTCGGATGCCCTTGGCTTTGGTTTCCGCGTCGGCTTCCTCGGCACGCTGCACATGGAAATCGTTCAGGAGCGCCTGGAGCGCGAATACGACCTGGACCTGCTGACCACCGCTCCCACGGTGGTCTATGAACTGGGAATGAAGAACGGCGAGGTTCGCTACGTTTCCAACCCGTCGAAGCTGCCTGACATGGCGGACGTCGAAGAGATGCGTGAGCCGATCGTTCGGGCCAGCATCCTGGTGCCCCAGGAGTTTGTCGGCAACGTGATCAGCGAGTGCGAACTGCGCCGCGGTACCCAGAAGGACATGCTGTTCCTGGGCAGCCAGATCCAGCTGACCTACGAACTGCCGATGAGCGAAGTGGTCATGGACTTCTTCGATCGACTCAAGTCGATCTCCAAGGGCTATGCCTCACTCGAGTACAATTTCGAGCGCTTTGAAGCGGCCAAGCTGGTGCGTCTTGACGTCCTGATCAACGGTGATCGGGTCGATGCGCTGGCGGTCATCATCCATCGTGATCACGCCCACAGCCGCGGCCGGATCCTGGTGGAAAAGATGAAGGAGCTGATTCCCCGTCAGATGTTTGACGTGGCGATTCAGGCTGCCATCGGTGGTCAGGTGGTGGCGCGCTCGACCGTCAAGGCACTGCGCAAGAACGTCACCGCCAAGTGTTACGGCGGTGACATGACGCGTAAGAAGAAGCTGCTCGAGAAGCAGAAGGCCGGCAAGAAGCGCATGAAGCAGGTCGGTCGCGTGGAAATTCCTCAGGACGCCTTCCTCGCCGTACTCAAGGTGAACGACTAGCGTTCCCCTCGGGCGTGGTGCACGCCCCGGCGTAGTTGCCGGGGCCATCCGCCCGATCCCTATTGTCTATCAAGCCACCTGGAATGACTGATATGGACTTCTCCCTGTTGCTGGTGATCGCGGTTGCCGTCACTGGCCTGATCTGGCTGCTCGACCTGGTCTGGTGGCGTCCTCGCCGTCGAGCCCACACCGAGATGGCCGAAGCCGGCACCACCGAAGGGGTAGGCACCACAGCGCGGACCCTTGCCAGCAAGGAACCCTGGCCGGTGGACTATGCCAGGTCCTTCTTTCCAGTGCTGCTGGTGGTGCTGGTGCTCAGAAGCTTTGTGGTGGAACCGTTTCAGATTCCCTCGGGCTCGATGCGTCCGACCCTCGAGATCGGCGACTTCATTCTGGTCAACAAGTTTACCTACGGCCTTCGGCTGCCGGTGAGCAATACCAAGGTGCTGGACGTCAACGAGCCGGAGCGGGGAGACGTGATGGTGTTCCGCTTTCCCCAGGATCCCTCGGTGAATTTCATCAAGCGGGTCGTGGCGGTGCCGGGAGATACCCTGCGCTACGTTGACAGGCAGCTTTACGTCAATGGCGAGGCCGTGCCCAAGACGTTGCTCGACGATGCTCCCGACAGTGCTCCAGGCGAGCTGCTGTTCTCCGAACAGCTGGGCGAGCATCAGCATCAGATCTACAATAATCCTCGTGCTACTAGCCCGTTGGTCCATGATGTGGTCGTGCCTGAAGGCATGTACTTTGCCATGGGTGACAACCGGGACCATTCCAATGACAGCCGCTATTGGGGCTTCATCCCCGAAGAAAACATCGTCGGCAAGGCCTTCGCAGTGTGGATGCATTGGGACGGTGGATTGCCGAGTTTCGCCAGCGTGCGGTCGATTCCTTGAACGCATCCTGGCGGCCAGGTGTCCCCATCGTCAGATTACAGAATTAACAGGAGCGTCGTGAGCAATCCCCTGATTCCCTTCAGTCGCCGAATTGGCCATGATTTCCAGAACCCCGATCTTCTGGAATTGGCCATGACCCACCGCAGTTACGGTGGTCGAAATAACGAGCGCCTCGAGTTCCTCGGTGACTCGATCGTCAACTTTGTCATTGCCGAGGCCTTGTTTGCCCGTTTCCCTGAAGCTCGGGAAGGGCAGTTGTCGCGTCTGCGGGCCCGCCTGGTGAAGGGACAGACGCTGGCGGAACTGGCCCGGGAGATGCGCTTCGGGGAGTGTCTGCGCCTGGGCTCCGGCGAGATGAAGAGCGGCGGCCATCGCCGCGAGTCGATTCTGGCCGACGCCGTCGAAGCGGTGATCGGCGCGATCTATCTGGATGCGGGTATGGACACGGTCAGAAGCCGTGTGCTGGCCTGGTTCGAGGAA
Source organism: Halomonas sp. DP8Y7-3 (assembly GCF_019801675.1). Classification (NCBI taxonomy): domain Bacteria; kingdom Pseudomonadati; phylum Pseudomonadota; class Gammaproteobacteria; order Oceanospirillales; family Halomonadaceae; genus Halomonas; species Halomonas sp. DP8Y7-3. The sequence goes on along the minus strand of NZ_JAHVIO010000014.1, from coordinate 217,171 downwards.
CGTCTGGGGCGTATTGACCTCAAGGAGTCCCAGAAGGACCCCAAGACCCGCCTGCAGGAATTTCTGCAGTCCCGTCAGGCGCCGCTGCCGCGTTACGAGGTGACCTCGGTGGAGGGTGAGGCGCATGCCCAGACCTTTACCGTCGAATGCCACGTCGAGATGCTCGACGAACACACGACCGGCACCGGAGCCAGCCGTCGCCACGCCGAACAAATGGCGGCAGAAAGCGCCTTGAAGCGTCTTGATCCGAAGGGAGCCAGCGCATGAGCCAGACCTGTGGATTTGTGGCCATTGTCGGTCGACCCAACGTCGGCAAGTCGACACTGATGAATCGCATTCTTGGCCAGAAGATATCGATCACGTCACGTCGCCCGCAGACGACGCGCCATCAGGTGCTCGGGATCAAGACCGAAGGCGAAGCCCAGACGATCTTCGTGGACACGCCCGGTATCCATATTCTCGGCAAGGATCGCAACAAGGCCATCAACCGCTTCATGAACCAGGCGGCGGTGCAGGCCCTGCGTGATGTGAACTGCGTGGTGTTCCTGGTCGATCGTACGCGCTGGACGGAAGAAGACCAGATCGTGCTGGACCGTCTGGCCAACGTGAAGGCACCGGTTATCCTGGCGGTCAACAAGGTGGATCGTCTGCAGGACAAGGCGTCATTGCTGCCTTGGCTCGCGGAGCTTGGCAACAAGCGTGAGTTTGCCGCCGTTGTGCCGATTGCTGCCCAGCACGGCACCAACGTGCCCGAGCTTGAGGCCGAGATCGACAAGCACCTGCCTGAAGGCATTCACTACTTCCCGGAAGACCAGGTTACCGACAAGAGCATGCGCTTCCTGGCCGCCGAGATGGTGCGCGAGAAGGTCATGCGTCAGTTGGGTGATGAGCTGCCCTACCAGATGACGGTGGAGATCGAGGAGTTTCGCGACGAGGCCCGGGTGGTGCACATCAGCGCGCTGATCCTGGTGGAACGCCAGGGGCAGAAGAAGATCCTGATTGGCGAGAGCGGCGATCGGATCAAGAAGATTGGCCGCGAAGCCCGCCTGGACATGGAACGGGCGCTCGACAAGAAGGTCATGCTCAACCTGTGGGTCAAGGTGAAGCGTGGCTGGTCCGATGACGAGCGAGCGCTGAAGAGCCTCGGCTACGACCTCGACTGAAGCCCTCCGCCGCCGGCCAGGCCGGCGGCCCCTTCGCTGCCTCTTTTCGGACGCGACGCGACATGCAGCCGCAACCCGCCTTTCTCTTACACAAGCGACCCTATCGCGAGACCAGTGCCCTGGTCGAATTGCTGACCCTGGACCACGGCCGCGTGCGCGCCGTGGCTCAGGGCGTGCAGCGTCCCAAGAGCCGAGCACGCGGTCAGCTGCAGCCGTTCGCCCCATTGCACCTGACCTGGCAGGGGGAGCGTGAGCTGAAGCGCCTGAGACTGATGGAGTCTCGCGGCCCAGCGGCAATGCTGGTGGGTGAGGGGCTGCTGTGCGGGTTGTATGCCAACGAGCTGCTGACGCGCCTGCTGCCGGTGGAGTTGCCCGTGGCCCAGGTCTTTGCGTTCTATGCCTCGGCCGTCGACGCACTGGCCGTGCCCGCCAGCCGCGCGTCAGCTCTGCGCCGCCTGGAGTACGCCCTGCTTGATGCGCTGGACGCTTTACCGCGCTTTAGCGTGGCGAGCGGTGCCAGTCTGGATCCTCAGGCCCGCTATCGATTTGATCCAGCGAGCCGAACCTTTGTGGCCGCGGACGGCGGGCTTGATGGTCGCACCCTGAAGCTGCTGTCGTCTGCCGACTGGGGCGAGCCTGGCCTTGCCGGTCCCGCCAAGGTTCTCAGCAGGGCAGCCCTGGCCCCTTTGCTGGGGGACCGACCGCTGCGCTCGCGCGGGTTGATGGTGTCCATGGCGCAACGCCGCCGGCAACAGCCTTGAGCGCGTTGGGCAACAGCCTTGAGCGATACGGGATATAGCGAGCCCTGAGCGTTGTGGGATACGGCCTTGAGCGTTGTGGGATACAGCCTTGAGCGTTGTGAGAAACAGCCTTGAGCGTTGTGGGATACAGCCCTGAGCGTTGAGAGAAACAGCCCTGAGCGGTACTGATGCTCGCCCCGAACCTCGCAAGCGATCGATGCATGGGGGTGATACCATGCGCGCTAGAGCAGCGCGTTCGGCTTGCCGGTACCGGTGATGGCGCGCCGCTCATCACCCTCTAGACGGAGAACTCTGATGCACCCCCCAAGACTGCTGCTGGGCGTCAACATCGATCACATTGCCACTCTGCGTCAGGCCCGAGGAACTCGCTACCCTGATCCGGTCCAGGCTGCCTTGTTGGCAGAAGAAGCGGGTGCCGACGGGATTACCGTGCATCTACGTGAGGACCGTCGCCATATTCAGGAGCGTGACGTACGTGTGTTGGCTGAAGTGCTGAACACGCGCATGAACCTCGAGATGGCGGTGACCGAGGAGATGCTGGCCCTGGCCGAGGAGGTCCGTCCGGCACACGTCTGCCTGGTGCCCGAGAAGCGCGAAGAACTGACCACCGAAGGTGGCTTGGATGTGGTCGGTCAGTTTGACGCGGTCAAGGCCGCCTGCGAGCGTCTGGCAGCGGTGGGCTGCGAAGTGTCCCTGTTCATCGATGCCGATCCCGACCAGATTGTCGCTGCCCGGCGTGCCGGGGCGCCTGTGATCGAGCTGCACACCGGGGCCTACGCCGAAGCGACATCGGACCTGGAGTCACGCCGCGAGTATCAGCGTATCGTGGCTGGCGCCGAGATGGCCGTGGAGCTAGGGCTGATCGTCAATGCGGGACATGGTCTGCATTATCACAATGTGGAAGCGGTGGCGGCCATTCCCGGGCTGCACGAACTTAACATCGGTCACGCCATCATCGCGCGCGCGCTGTTTGTGGGGCTCAAGGAGGCCGTGGCAGAGATGAAGCGGTTGATGCTGTCGGGCTACGAGGCCGGCCTGGTGGCGGCCATCGAGGAGTTTGACCACGACCACGACCACGACCACGACCACGATCATGCCCATTGATGTCAGCGTGTCAGGGGGGCGCGGCTGATGATTCTCGGAATCGGTACCGACATCGCGCGGATTGAGCGCTTCGAGGCCGCCGTGGTCCGCCATGGGCCGCGCTTTGCCCAGCGTATCCTGGGGCCCAAGGAATTGTTGCGCTACCCCCATGCCCCGCGCCCCAGCGCCTTCCTGGCCAAGCGTTTTGCGGCCAAGGAGGCATGGGTCAAGGCGCTGGGCACGGGCCTGCGCCAGGGCATGCGCTGGACCGAGATCGAGGTCGTCAACGATGCTCTTGGGCGCCCCCATATTGCGCTGTCGGGAGAAGCCCTGCGCCTTGCGGGGGAAGCCGGCATGTCGCGCTGCCATCTGTCCTTGAGCGATGAAAGCGATGTGGTGGTCGCCTTCGTCGTGATCGAGGGCGGCGATCTCTCCAGGCGGCCAGACTAGCGGTGTGACTCGCGGTCCCTTGGGGCTTCCAGGGGCACTTCGCCGGAGGATGCCTGCCAGCGTTCGACCTGTTCCATGGCGTGTTGCAGGCTGGGTAGCAGGGGGCGGACGTCGTCGATACCGCGGGAGCGCAGGCGCGTTTCGAGGGTCTCGACCAGCAACGCCATGCGCGGTACGCCGCAGTATCGGCAGGCACCGTTCAGCGCATGGATGGCGTCGAGCAGGGCTTCCTCGTTCTCGTCCTCCAGTGCCGCCTGAATTTCCTGGCGGGTCTGCTCGAGGGAGGCCGCCAGGGTCGCCAGCAGTTGACGCGCCAGGGGCTCGCGTCCCCCCGCCAGTCGCGCTCCCAGCGCGATATCGATGTCCGGAAGGTCTTCTTCGCGGGTGGGTGCAGTGGGGGGCGCTTGCGGTGTCTCTTCCTCCAGTCCACTCCCCAGTCTGAGTGTCAGCAGCTCATCGAGTCGGGTCGTATCCAGCGGCTTGATCAGTACGTCATTCATGCCGTTGGCCAGCAATTCCCTCCGCTGGCTCTCGAGTACGTGGGCGGTCACCGCGATAATCGGTCGTTCGGCCCACTCGGCACTGAGTTGCCGGATCGCACGGGCTGTCTCCACGCCATCCATGCCGCCCATGCGAATGTCCATCAGTACCAGGTCATAGAGTTGCTGTTGGGCGAGCGCCAGAGCCTCTTCGCCGCTGCTGGCCAGGGTAACCCGTCGCCGCGGGCTTTCCACCAGCTCGCGCAGCAGCAGTCGGTTGGTTTCGCTGTCGTCCACCACCAGTAGCTGTGCCGTCTCGCTGGTTGCGTGATCGTCACTAGCGACAGCTCCGCCGGGCTGTGGTGTTGCTGCGTCGCTGTTGATCTCTGTCTGACGGTCCCGTGGCGCGTTCGCCGGTCCAGCGGTGCCGGCAGCGTGGTCGACTGTCAGTGCCTGCTCGTTGGCCGGCGGTGGCAGGGCGGCCTCCGGTGCAGGCAGTGCCGTCACCGAAGGCGTCTTGGTCAGGGCGATGATCGGTTCCAGCGCGTTGGCCAGCGCCTGGCGTGCGAGGGGCTTTGACAGCACTCGCACATGGTGCGGTAGCTCCAGCGCCGGGATGTCCGGCAGGCCCGCGTTGATCAACAGCAGGGTGGGGCAGCTGCGGCCATTCAGTCGCTCACGCAGTTGGACGAGCTCTGGGCCTTCCAGCTCCTCGACAGGTATCGCCTCGAGCGCCAGGCGCGCCTGCTGTGGGCTCTCCACGACGCGGCCTTCCCATTGGTTGAGCAGGTGCAGCAGGGCGCGGCGGGTGGCGCCGTGGGGTTCCTCGACAAAGATCGGCATCTGGTCAAGGGACAGCTCTGGCGTGCGGCTGCCTCCCGTGATGCCGGCCAAGGGCAGGGTGAAGTGAAAGGTCGAGCCCCGTCCAGGACTGCTGTCGACGCCGATGATGCCGCCCATCTGTTCCACCAGCTGGCGCGAAATGGCAAGCCCCAGACCCGTCCCGCCGTACTGGCGGGTATGGCTCGCAGCGGCCTGACGGAAAGCCTGAAACAGACGTCGTTGTTGGCTGTCACTGAGTCCGATACCGGTGTCACTGACGCTGATCCGAAGCTTCATGGGCTCATGCTGGGTGTCTTCGACCATGACCCTGACGATGATATCGCCGCGCTCGGTGAACTTGATGGCGTTGTTGACCAGGTTGGTGACGATCTGGCGGATGCGCAGGGGATCACCAATGAACTCCTCTGGCACGTCATCGTAGACCAGGCTCAGCAGCTGCAGGCCTTTTTGTTGAGCCAGCGGGGCCTGCAGTCCCAGCACTTCGTCGACCAGCGACTGAATGTCCACCGGCACGTTTTCCAGAATCAGCTTGCCCGCTTCCAGCTTGGAGAAGTCCAGCACATCGTTGACCAGAGACAGCAGGTTGTCGCAGGCGCGCTGTACCTGATCGAGCCACTCCCGTTGGCGGGTGTCGAGAGAGGAGCGACCAATCAAGCGGCAGAAGCCGATGATGCCGTTCAGGGGGGTGCGAATCTCATGGCTCATGTTGGCCAGGAATTCCGATTTCACGCGGTTGGCCTCCACCGCCTGTCGGTGGGCCAGATCCAGCTCGATGTTCTGCACCTCGATGGTTTCCATCGACTCCTGCAATTCTGCAGTGGCGTGCTCAATCTGCTGTTGAAGGTCGTCTCGCGCCTGGGCCTGGTGGTCGATCAAGGCGTTGACACGACTGCCCAGCGCCGCCAGCTCCCGAGGCTGGTCCAGGGCAAGATGGCTAGGCTGGCGGCCTGCGGCCAGCTGATCCAGCAGGTGGGAAATGTCGTCCATGGGCCGGGTCAGGCGTCGGCTCAGGGTCAGCGCGACCAGAAACAGCAGCAGCCCACTGACCAGCAGCGCCACCGCGGCTCTGGCCAGGTGGCTGTAGGTGGCCAGCAGCAGGAGTGATGCGTCGACGTCGAGGATCAGGTAGGCGGCGGTGACGCCCGGGACCGGTACCGTCATCACCCATTGGCGGTAGTGTCTGGTCAGTTGGGCCTGGCCCCCTGGGGTGGCGTCCAGAGCGGCCCCTCGCAGGCGTCCAAGCTCAATTACGCTCTGGTCGCGATGGATCAGGCGCAGTGCGCGAATGCTGGTGATATCCATCAACCGGTTGGCCGCGGCCTGCACCCCCGGCGTATCCCCCAGCGACAGCGCCGAGCCGAGCGTCGGCGCGACCAGCTGGGTGGCGGTAACCAGGTTCTGTTCCAGTGCCGATTGACGCAGGTCATGCTGTTGCTGCACGGTCAGGCCGACGGCCAGGCTGAGCAGCACCAGCGGCAGCCCCACCAGGGCCAGCATCAACCTTGTCTTCACGCTCATGGCACAGTCCTTGCCGAGTTACAGGTGTGCCGGGGCGGGAACCCGTCACGGCGCACGTTCCATGTCACCCCAAGTGAGCACGCCTGTCCAGTCGCGAGGGGCGTCGATATAATGGCCGCAGACGACGTTACAAGGAAAGCGTGATGGATTTCCCCTATCTCGAACAGCTGGTCGGTCATACGCCGCTGGTTCGGCTCAAGCGAATCACCGCAGGTCGCAACAATGTGTTGCTGGCCAAGCTGGAAGGCAACAACCCGGCGGGGTCGGTCAAGGATCGGCCGGCGCTGTCGATGTTCGACGAAGCCGAGCGGCGAGGCGATATTGCCCCGGGAGACACCCTGATCGAGGCGACCTCCGGCAACACAGGTATCGCCTTGGCGATGGTGGCCGCGATGAAGGGCTATCGTATGGTTCTGATCATGCCGGAGAGTGCGTCGAGTGAGCGTAAGCAGGCGATGGCAGCCTACGGTGCGGAGCTGATCGAGGTCAGCAAGGAAGGTGGCATGGAGGCGGCCCGAGACCTGGCCGACACCATGGTCGCCAAGGGCGAGGGCAAGGCACTGGACCAGTTTGCCAATCCCGACAATCCGCTCGGTCACTACCGCACCACGGGACCAGAGCTGTGGCAGCAGACCGATGGTCAGATCACGCACTTCGTCAGTTCCATGGGGACCACCGGGACCATCATGGGCGTGTCTCGCTATCTCAAGGAGCAGCGCGACGATATCCAGATCATCGGCCTGCAGCCGGAGGACGGTGCCAGCATCGCCGGTATCCGTCGTTGGCCAGCGGCGTATCTGCCGAAGATTTTCGAGCCAGAACGGGTCGATCGGGTGCTCGATATTGGCCAGCAGGAGGCCGAGGTTCACATGCGCCGCCTGGCCCGCGAGGAGGGCATTCTTGCCGGAGTGTCTTCCGGTGGCGCCCTGGCGGGCGCCCTGCGGGTGGCAGAGCAGGTCGAGAACGCCGTGATCGTGTTTATCGTCTGCGACCGGGGGGATCGCTACCTGTCCACCGGCCTGTTGGCTCCGGAGGCTTGACGTGGGATTGGGAAAACGCCGTCCGCCGCGTTGTGCCTCTGGTGGCTCTGGACTTTCCGGCCAGCAGGCCAGGGAGCGTCAAGCGGCTCCGTCGCAAGCTGCCAAGGGAATGGTACACCAGGAGCTGGCGCAAGAGGGCCTGGTCGACGTTCACGGCCTGGCCCATGATGGCAGAGGAATTGCCCGCGGCGCGGACGGCAAGACGGTCTTCATCGACGCTGCCCTGCCTGGCGAGCGCGTCGAGGTGGCGGTTCACCTGACGCGCAAGCGTTTTGATGAGGCGCATGTACGCCAGCTGATCGACCCCTCGCCGGACCGGGTTACGCCACCGTGCCCCTACAATGACCGCTGTGGCGGCTGTGATCTGCAGCACCTGTCCCGCAGCGGTCAGCGCCGGCACAAGGCCGCGGTGTTGTCCGATCTGCTGGCTCGCCAGGGGATCCAGGCAGAGATCGACAGTATCGAGGTGCTGGCGACCGATACCGAGGGGTATCGGCGTCGCGCGCGTCTTGGCGTCAGGGTCGATGCTGAAGGCGTCGTCCACATGGGGTTTCGTGCCAGGCGCAGTCACCGCTTGGTGTCGGTGACCTCGTGCACCGTGTTGGTGCCAGAGCTGGCGGCACTGCTGCCAGCGTTGCACCAGCAGCTGTCGGCCCTGGCATCACCGCGACTGGTGGGACACGTGGAACTTCTCGCCAGTGACGATCAGGTGACGTTGGTGGTCCGCCAGCTGCGCGAGCATGCGCAAGATCTCGACCTCTGGCAGCAATGGGCACAGCACCACGGGGTGGCCCTGGCGCTGCTGTCCGGCCGGCAGTCTCCGTCCTTCGCCTGGGTGATCGAGCCCCGCGCCGCGCTCACCGTGCAGGTGCCATCCGCCCAGGGCAGCATGGCGCTGGGGATTGCGCCTGGCGATTTTCTGCAGGCCAATGACGAGGTCAATCGACTGATGGTGGCGACCGCCCTGGCGTGGCTCGGCGCGCCTGGGGCGCCAGACGAGCCCCTGTTGGACCTGTTCGCGGGCATCGGCAATTTCAGCCTTCCCCTGGCGGCGGCCGGGTATCAGGTCGCGGCCTGGGAGGGCGCTGCGCAGATGGTCGAGCGCTTGCACGACAATGCCCAGCGCGTTGGCGTTGATGTGGCGGCCGGCCAGGCCAATCTGCATGACCAGACCCAGGTGGAGAGGCTGTTGCAAGACCCGTCCATCGGCGTGGTGGTGCTTGACCCGCCCCGTGATGGCGCCGAGGCGTTATGTCGGGCACTGGCCAAAAGTACGGTGCCCAGGGTCTTGTATATTGCTTGCGATCCCTCCACCCTTTCTCGCGATACGGCACATTTGTTGCAGGGAGGCTATCGTCTGCGACGAGTGGCCATGGCAGACATGTTCGTGCACACCTCGCACCTGGAGTCGATGGTGTTGCTCGAGCGTCCAACGTCGTCGCCACGCCAAGGAGTCAGGAGAGATGGTTAAAGTGCGGGAAGACCAGCCGCTGAATGCGGAGGGTCGGGTCGATATCGACCAGTGGGTGGCGCGGCTGCAGGAGGATGTCAAACTCGCTGACGCCAGTGAGCTTGCTGAGGCCTGCCGCTTGGCGGAGTCGCTGGAACAGACGTCGGAGCGCCCCCACAAGTCCTGGCTGAAGGATGGCTCAAGCTTCCGCATGGGGCTCGAGATGGCGGACATTCTGGGTGAGCTGCGGCTGGACCAGACCGCCATCGAGGCGGCGGTGCTCTATCGTGCCGTGCGTGAGAAGCTGATCCAGCCCGAGCAGGTGGCCAAGCGCTTCGGTGATGAGGTTGCCCGCTTGATTCAAGGCGTGCTGCAGATGGCTGCCATCAGCAACACCCAGACCAGCACACCGGGGCTGCAGCAGCAGGATCAGCAGGATAATCTGCGCAAGATGCTGGTCAACATGATCGATGACGTTCGCGTGGCATTGATCAAGATCGCCGAGCGTACCTGCGCCCTTCGTCAGGTCCGGGACGCGCCGCGGGAGAAGCAGGTTCGGGTCGCTCGAGAAGTCTTCGATATCTATGCACCGCTGGCGCATCGTCTGGGCATCGGTCACCTCAAGTGGGAGCTCGAGGACCTGTCGTTCCGCTACCTGCATGAGGACGACTACAAGACCGTGGCGCGGCAGTTGGCCGAGAAGCGCCTGGACCGTGATCGTTATATTCAGGAAGTGGTGGACACCCTCAAGACGTTGATGTCGGCGCAGGGTATCCATGATTTCCAGGTGGATGGGCGGGCAAAACATATCTTTTCGATCTGGCGCAAGATGAAGCGCAAGCGGATCGACTTCTCCCAGGTCCATGACGTTCGCGCGGTCCGTATTCTGGTGCCGAGCGTCCAGGACTGCTACACCATGCTCGGCATTGTCCATTCCCGCTGGCACACGGTGCCGGACGAGTTCGACGACTACATCGCCAATCCCAAGAAGAACGGCTACCAGTCGCTTCATACGGCGGTCATCGGTCCGGAAAACAAGGTGCTCGAGATCCAGATTCGCACCTTCGCCATGCACGAAGAAGCGGAGCTGGGCGTGTGTGCCCACTGGCGCTACAAGGGCCACGACACCAACGCCCGCAGCGACAGCTACGAAGAGAAGATCGCCTGGCTGCGCCAGGTGCTGGAATGGCACGAGGAGGTCGGCGAGTTCGGCGATCTGCGAGAGGGCCTGACCAGCGATGTGGCTCCGGATCGCATCTATGTGTTCACCCCGGATGGCCATGTCATCGACTTGCCACGGGTCGCCACCCCCATCGACTTTGCCTACCGGGTGCATACCGAGGTCGGCCATCGCTGTCGCGGTGCCAAGGTCAACGGACGCATTGTGCCGCTGACGTACAAGCTCAAGACTGGCCAGCAGGTGGAGATCCTTACCGCCAACAAGAGCGCGCCAAGCCGTGACTGGCTCAATCCGAACCTGGGCTTCGTGCGCACTTCCAGGGCCAGGGCCAAGATCCAGTCCTGGTTCAAGCACCAGGCCAGAGACCAGAACGTCGAGGAAGGCAAGGCACTGTTCGAGCGTGAGATGAAGCGTCTCGATGTGCACGACATGGATCTGGACACCCTGGCGAAGAAGGTCAACTACGCCAACGCAGATGACATGTATGCTGCGCTTGGCGCCGGGGATCTGCGCATCGGTCAGGTGCTGCATCAGGCCCAGCAGCTGTTCGGCGACAGCGACGAGCAGGAACACCTGGACCGACTGCTGGCCAAGCAGCGTCAGCGTCCCGCCAAGACCCCGGATGGCGACATCACGGTGCTGGGGGTGGGCAATCTCAAGACCAACATGGCCAATTGCTGCCATCCGATGCCCGGGGAGCCGATTGTCGGCTTTATTACCCAGGGGCGTGGGGTGTCGATTCATCGTCAGGACTGTCCCAATATCTTGCAACTGAGGGTCGACGAGCCCCAGCGGGTCATCGAAGTCGAGTGGGGGTCGCGGGCGAGCAACCAGTATCCGGTCGACATCGAGATCCTTGCCTGGGATCGATCCGGCCTGCTGCGGGATGTCACTGCCGTGCTGGGCCAGGACAAGGTCAACGTGCTGTCGGTGAATACGCGCACCGATACCGACGATGGCATCGCCAGGCTGTCGATCACCGCCGAGGTGGATGGTCTGGAGACGCTGGAGCGACTGTTCTCGCGGATCCAGCAGTTGCCCAACATCATCGAGGTCAAGCGCAAGCGCGCCCAGGGGAGGTCGCGAGGATGAGTCGACGCTACGACATCGACGATCTGCTCACGCTGATGCGCGTGCTGCGGGACCCTCAACAGGGCTGCCCGTGGGACGTCAAGCAGCACTGGGACTCCATCGTGCCCCACACCCTGGAGGAAGCCTACGAGGTGGCTGACGCCATCGAGCGCCGGGCGTTTGACGAGCTTCCTGGTGAGTTGGGGGATCTGCTGTTTCAAGTGGTCTACTACAGTCAGTTCGGCCGCGAGGAAGGGCGTTTCGATTTCCATGATGTGGTGCATGTGCTGACCGACAAGATGCTCAAGCGCCACCCACATGTGTTTGTGGACGGCACCCTGGAGTCTCGCCGGCAGGGTGAGTCCGCGGCCGAGGTCGAGACGCGTCAGGTGAAGTCGCGCTGGGAGTCGCTGAAGGCGGCCGAGCGGGAGAGCCGTGCCGAGGGCGAGGCCCGTCATGTATCGGCGCTGGATGATGTGCCGCGCACACTGCCTGCCCTCAGCCGCGCGTCCAAGTTGTCCAAGCGGGCGGCGCGGGCCGGCTTCGACTGGCCCGATGCGGTTGGAGTGATGGACAAGCTGGAGGAAGAACTGGCCGAGGTGCGCGAGGCCCTGGAGGCCGGCGATCACGACCACGCGGCCAGTGAGGTGGGGGATCTGCTGTTTGCCACGGTCAACCTGGCACGCCGGCTTGGCGTCGACCCGGAGGCCTGCCTCAGGGGCACCAACGGACGCTTCGAACGGCGCTTTCGTTATATGGAAAGGGCACTGGTGGAGCAGGGCACGGCGCTGGAGCGTGCCTCCCTCGAACAGATGGAAGAGCGCTGGCAGGAGGCGAAGCGGCTGGAGCGCGAGCAGCCTGAACGCAAGCAGCCAGAACGCGAGCAGGCCTCGCCGCCACACCAGGGCTTGGCTGGCGCCGACTGATCCACGGGCACCTTACCACCACAACGTAGTGGGGCCGGCGTCAGGGGTCCCGCTGGACACAATAGACAAGGAGACCCCATGAGCCACGACCTGCACGAATCCCTGCGTGACAACGTCCGCATTCTTGGTGACAGCCTGGGACGCACGATTGCCGATGACCTCGGCCCGGGGTTTGTCTCGCGCATTGAAACGATTCGCGGACTGGCCAAGCGGGGACGCCAGGGAGAGGAGGCCGGCCAGCAGGAACTTATCGAGTATCTGCGTCGCCTGCCGGAGAAGGACCTGTTGCCGGTCACCCGCGCCTTCAATCAGTTCCTCAATCTGGCCAACATCGCCGAGCAGCACTACCGCGCGCGCTTTCGTCGGGTCGAGGACTACAAGCCAGGGATGCAGCCGGTACTGGGCGAACTGCTCGAGCGGGCGCGCCAGGAGGGTCATACCCCGCGCAAGCTGGTCGAGACGCTGGCCAACATGCGCGTCGAGCTGGTGCTGACGGCGCATCCGACGGAGGTCATCCGGCGCACGTTGATCCAGAAGTACGACGCGATCGATGACTGCCTGACCGCGATCGAATCCTCTGGTGAATACCCCGAGCGCGCGGCACGGGCCAAGGGACGGCTCGAAGAGTTGATCAGCCAGGCCTGGCACACCGACGAGATTCGCCACGATCGGCCGACCCCGGTGGACGAGGCCAAATGGGGCTTCGCGGTGATCGAGAATTCCCTGTGGCAGGCGGTGCCGGATTTCCATCGAGACCTCGACAACCTGTTGCTGGAGAGCGCCGGTGAGCGCCTGCCGCTGGACGCTGCGCCGCTGCGCTTCGCTTCGTGGATGGGCGGCGATCGCGACGGCAACCCCAATGTCACCGCCCGGGTTACCCGGGAAGTGCTGCTGCTGGGGCGCTGGATGGCGGCGGATCTCTATCTGCGTGATCTCGAACAGCTCAAGATCGAGCTGTCCATGTGGAGCACCAACAGTGCCCTGCGTGCCGAGGTCGGCAATGTCGCTGAGCCCTATCGGGAGCTGCTCAAGCGCCTGGTGACGAAGGTCGAGGCGACCCGCGACTGGGCCAAGGCAGAGCTGGACGGCAAGAGCTACGACGGTGGGCCGATCATCGAGACCCGTGATCAGCTGTATGCGCCGCTGCTGGCCTGCTATCGCTCGCTGTGTGACGTCGGCCTGGACACCATCGCCAACGGCGTGCTGCTGGATACCCTGCGCCGGGTGGCGGTATTTGGCGTCACTCTGACCAAGCTGGATCTGCGCCAGGAAGCCGGACGTCACGCCCAGGTGATGGAAGAGCTGACTCACGACCTGGGGCTTGGCAACTATCGCGACTGGAGCGAGGAGCAGCGCCAGGCCTTCCTGCTGGCGGAGCTTGAATCCGCGCGGCCGCTGATTCCGCGTCGCTGGGAATGTTCGGCGGAGACCCGCGAGACCCTGGACACCTTCCAGGTGGTGGCCGCCGAGCACGGCGAGGCACTGGGCACCTATATCATCTCCATGGCAGGCCAGCCCTCGGACGTGTTGACGGTGGCACTGCTGATGAAAGAAGTCGGCGGTCGCGTGGGCATGCCCATCGCGCCGCTGTTCGAGACCCTCGATGACCTGAACCGTGCGGGCGATGTGATCGACCGGCTGCTGGCGTTGCCTGGCTATCGCCAGTTTGCAGGTGACAGTCAGGAGGTGATGATCGGTTATTCCGACTCGGCCAAGGATGCCGGGCAACTGGCAGCGGCCTGGGCGCAGTATCGCGCCCAGGAAGCGCTGGTCGACGTGTGTCAGCGGCACGCGGTCGATCTCACCCTGTTCCACGGTCGCGGTGGTACCGTGGGTCGCGGCGGTGGTCCTTCCCACGCGGCGATCCTTTCGCAGCCGCCGGGGTCGGTCAACGGCAGCCTCAGGGTGACCGAGCAGGGCGAGATGATTCGCTTCAAGTTTGGCCAGCCGGACATTGCCCTGCGTTCCATGGAAATCTATGCCTGCGCGGTGCTCGAGGCCTCGCTGCTGCCGCCGCCCAAGCCCAAGCCCGCCTGGCGTGACGAGATGGACCGGCTGGCCGAGATCGCCCACGGTGCTTATGTCGGCGTGGTGCGCAAGGATCCGGACTTCGTGCCGTACTTCCGCGCGGTCACCCCGGAAGGTGCGCTGGGTCGCCTGCCCCTGGGCTCGCGTCCGACCAAGCGGCGCCAGGATGGTGGCGTCGAGACCCTGCGCGCCATTCCCTGGATCTTCGCCTGGACCCAGATTCGCCTGATGCTGCCCGCCTGGCTGGGCACCGGCGAGGCCTTCGCCACGCGCCTGGCCGAACCAGGTGGCCTGGATGTCCTGCAAGAGATGCGTGAGCAGTGGCCCTTCTTCGGTACCTACCTGGATATGCTGGAGATGCTGCTGGCCAAGGCCGACGTGGAGCTGGCGGCCTACTACGAGCATCGACTGGTCGACGAACCCAGTCTCGAGGCGCTGGGTCAGCGGCTGCGGGAGCGTTTCCGCAAGCTCCATGAAGAGCTGCTGAAGATCCTCGACCAGCAGGAATTGCTGGAGAAGACGCCGTTGATTCGTCAGGCCATCGAAGTGCGCAATCCGTACATCGATCCGCTGCACGGCTTGCAGGCCGAACTGCTGCAGCGTAACCGTGACGCGGACGGTGCCATCAGCGCGGATCTGTCCCGTGCCCTGATGGTCACCATGGCAGGTATCGCCGCCGGGCTGCGTAACACCGGCTGACGAAGAGCATGTAGCGCGCTGTTAGCGATGCCCACACTATCTGCCCGGCCATATGGCCGGGCAGATAGTGTGAGGTCAAGGTATGCCAGCCCACAGGGATATGCGCTCAACTGAGGTCTTCACCCCTTCCTGAGGCGGCGCATCAACCAGGATTGGCTGACTCCCAGTGCCTCGGCGGCCTTGCGCGTGCTGCCATGCTGTTCGAGGGCCTGATCGATGGCCGCCCGCTCCAATGCCGTCAGGCGCTCAGGTAGTGGCCGTGGGTCACTGTCTTCAAGCGTTGCCAGCAACGCGCCGTGGGACGTCGTGGCATCAGCGGCGGTACTCGGCTCCAGTTCGGGTAGGTCCAGGGCCAGATCGGCCACGCCGATGGTGCTACCTTCGCAAAAGACGCTCATGCGCTCCAGCAGGTTCTCCAGTTCGCGCACGTTACCCGGCCAGTGATAGCGGCTCAGCGCTCTCAAGGCGGCTCGTTCAAGGCTCAGGTGACGCTTGTGGCGTTGTGCAATGTCCTTCAGCAGCTGCGTGGCAAGGCGGGGTATGTCCTCGGGGCGCTCGCGCAGTGGCGGCACCTCGATGGGCACGATATTGAGGCGATAGAACAGGTCAGGGCGAAAGCTTCCGTCCTGGACCCGGGTCGCCAGGTCAGCATTGGTGGCAGCCACGATACGCACGTTGGCCTTCTGCACCTTGCCCCCCAACGGATGGTACTGACGTTCCTGCAGCAGTTGCAGCAGCTTGGGTTGCAGCGGCAGCGGCAGCTCACCGATCTCGTCGAGAAACAGCGTGCCGCCTTCTGCCAGGGCGACATAGCCGACGCGACCATCACGATGGGCGCCGGTAAAGGCGCCACTGCGGTGGCCGAACAGTTCGGCCTCCAGCAGCGCTTCGGGGATGGCGGCGCAGTTGACGTGAATCAGCGGTTTGTCGGAGCGCGGGCTGTACTGGTGCAGGCGATTGACCAGCCAGCTCTTGCCGACCCCGGTTTCCCCCGTGACCAGCACGGTGGTATCGCTGGCGGCGGCTCGGTCCAGGCGTTCGAGGCACTGGCGATAGCGCGGACTGCGGCTGGGAGAGGCCGGACTGGTCTCGCTGGCGACCTGCTCTTGGCGAATGCGCTTGAGCTGGTGCATGACATGGTCAAGTAATGCTTGCGTGGTGTCCGGGGAGCGGGAGGCCAGCACGTCACGGTCCAGATTGCGTGTCTGTACCAGCACGGCATCGGGCTCGGCGGGAGAGCCTGAGTTCAGGCAGAACAGGCTGCCGTTCACCAGATAGTCCTTGCCGCGATAGCGGTGCACGACACTGACGGGCCTGCGTTCATCGATCACGAAGCGGGTGACCGACGGAGAAAACACGCCTTCCTGCTCCAGAGTGTAGACGTCGCTGGCATACAGCCGTGCTTCGGTGGTCTCGAGCTGGGACAGGCTGGCCTGGTTGACCCACAGCACGCGTCCCTCGAGGTCGGTAATGAAAATGCCATCCTCGAGTGCATTGAGGATGGCCAGCAGTTGATCGGGCATGAGGGTGCCGTGGTTCATCGAGGCTCCGGACAGTGACGAGGTGGGTCATGGTGTGCCCGGAGCGAGCGTTAGTAAAGATGGGAGAGGGGCTCAGCAGCCCCTCGACCTGCTGTTAAAGCCCAAGCTGGCTGAACAGGTAGCCCCACAGCGCGCCGGCGATGACCACGAACAGCACCATGATGAACCACACCTGGCGGTATTCGCGGATAAGTGCCTTGGCGCCGTTCGGGCGGGCCAGGATGTCGCGGATGGTGGTGTCGGACAGCCGCCGGGCGCGGATGTCGTCGAACACCTTCAACTCATAGTCCGAGGGCTGGCTCTTGAGTCCCACGGCAATCAGCGCCAGGGTGCCGAGCAGAATGGCGACCTGCAGGTTGTCGATGTGCAGCGGCAGTGCCAGCAGACCATGACGTTCCAGTTCGCCCACCACAATGAAGGTGATCGAGCCCACCAGCATGCAGGCCAGCGCGGCGTTGGCGCTCATCCGGCGCCAGTGGAGCGCAGCCACGATGGTCGGCAGCCAGGCCACGGCGAAGATGGCACCGGCATAGATGGAGATCCAGTAGATGCCGGCGGGGCGCGAGATCGCCACCGCGCAGACGATCAGTGCCACCACCGCCTGGGAGATGCGACCCAGGACGACCCCCTTGCGCTCGCTGACCTGGCGGTCAAACAGCTTTTCGTAAAGGTCTCGCGCCAAGGCAAAGCCTGTCAGCACGAACAGGGTGGACGCCGTGGACATGATGGAGGCCATCAGACCCGCCAGGCCGATGCCCGCCAGGGTCGGATTGGTGTGTTCCATGAAGCCGACAATCATGGCCCGGTCAGTCGGCTCGATACCCGGCTGGATGACTTGCATGGCGGCGGCGGCAAGAAACACCAGCAGCTGCATGGCGGGGGCAAAGAACACCCCGATCACCGCGACCTTAAGGATCACGAAGTCGTTCTTGGCCGGAAACACGCGGGAGACCAGTGCAGGGGTACAGGCGAAGAACAGGATCCACACCAGGAACTGCGAGATGGACCAGCCCAGCGGACGCTCATTGGCGCCACCGATGGTCCAGAAGCCGGGCAGCGTTTCGCCAAGGCCCTTCATGGCATCAAAGCCCGCATCGCCGATCAGTAGCGGGGCAATGACGAAGGCTATGGCCAGCATGGTGAAGAACATCATGGTGTCGGTGTAGACGACGCCATACATGCCGGACAGCGAGCAGAAAGCCAGCAGGGCCAGGGTGAAGGCGACGATGATCACCGGGAACGGGATGTCGATGATCTCGGCCAGTACCAGGCCCGCACCAATCAGCTGGATGATGCCATAGCCGAGCAGGCCCACGACCATCAGGATCAACGCCACCACGCTGACCCATTTGTTGTTAAAGCGATAGTCGAAGAAGTCCATCATGGTGCGGCAGTTGAGCGCCTTGAGCTTGCGCCCGATGAAGACCACCGCGATCAGGGTGCCGACCCAGGCACCGAAGGAGCCTAGCGCCGCGATCACCAGGGGCCCCTCGCTGTAGGAAATGCCGGCGATGCCCATCAGGGTCACCGCACTCAGGAAGGTCGCAGCCAGGGTGCCGACGATCAGCAGCGTCGAACCCTGCTCGCCCATCACATAGAAGTCGTCCTTGTTCTTGATACGACGGGCGAGCAGTGCCGCCACCGCCACGTAGGCGGTGAGTACGGTAGCGAAGATTGCCAGAGTCATGGCAGGTCTCTCTTGTTACAGGTTGTGGTTGTGTCAGGGAAATGCGGCAGCAAATGCCTGCGCCGCCAATTCGCCGCGCTGCCAATTCACTGCGCCGCCAATTCGCTGCGCTGTGGGCGCTTGGCGTCTCGTGGCGCTGGACCGATGTCTTCAGCACTTCCCTTGGGTTGGCAAATGGGTCAGCCCCGGGAAGTCTCGGGCTGTGGTGACGGGCTCCTGGTTTGCTGAGGGGTGGGCTGCCCAGATTGAGGCGCGCTGTCGGGTTGAGCGCCTTGCTTGAGCCGGCGAATGGTCGGGCGATACTCCCTGACCAGAATGACGCCGACAATCGCGACGGAAAGTGCCGTCGTGAGGAAGGCGTTGGCAAACAGAAACAGCACGTGGGGGTGGAAATCCATCGAAAAGCCTCTTGTTGTGGGGCGGGTATAGCGCGCACGCCTAGCCCGTCCTGTCATCGGGTCAGCGGATCAGGTGTCGGCCAGTTCACACCAGTCCATCAAGGTCAGCGCCATGATTTCGGCCACGGTAAAGACATCGTCCAAGCGAATGTGCTCATCGGGATGGTGGGCCAGTCGCGTGATGCCTGGGCCGAATACCAGCGCCGGAATGCCGTACTGGGACAGCAACCCGCCATCGGTTCCCCAGGGCGAGGCCTGCACCGCCGGCTGGCGGCCGTGGACCCGCTCGAAGGCATCGGCGAGCTGTGTCACCAAGGGGTTGTCCATATCGATGCCCCCTGGCTGCCAGCAGGCACCGTAGAAGGTGACGTCTATCGGGTGGTCGATGAACCAGTCGTCGACCTCTGCCAAGGCTGCCATGGCGTCCCGCAGGGACTGTTCGGCAGCCGCCACGGTCTCACCGGGGCCGACACCGATACGGCCTTCCATGGTGATATCGTCCGGCACGCTGGACGGCCAATCTCCACCGGCGATGCGGCCGAGATTGATCGGCAGAGGAATCGGTACACCGGCGTAGAGAGGGTCATCCAGCTCGGCGTTGCGGCGTGCCTCCAGGGCCTGGATCGCCTGAATCACGGGAACGCTTTTCTCCAGCGCGCTGACGCCCTCATAGCGGGTACCGCCATGCGCCTTGACCCCGGACACCGTCAGCCTGAACCAGCGCGACCCTTGCTGGCGCGGAAACAACTTCTGCTCGCTGGGCTCGGGGATCAGCGCCGCATCCGCGGTGTAGCCTCGCTCCAGAGCCGCCAGGGTACCAGCGCCGCCAGCCTCTTCCTCGACCACGCTTTGCACAATGACGTCGCCCTTCAGGCGGATGCCCAGTGCCATCAGGGTTTCCACCGCTATCAAGGCAGACAGGTTACCGCCTTTCATGTCGGTGACGCCGCGACCGAACAGGCAGCCGTCGCTGACATGGCCAGAGAAGGGGTGATCCTGCCACTGGTCATGATCACCCTCCGGCACTACGTCGACGTGGCCATTGAGGATCAGCGAGCGGCCACCGCCAGCGCCTTTCCAGGTGCCCACGACATTGGGGCTACCGGCCAGGCTATCTCTCTGGCAATGGAAGTAGGGGTTGTCAGCGAGGGTGTCGATATCGATTTCCCACAGGTCGGTATCCAGCCCCAGCGCTTGGTAGCGCTCAGCAATGCGCTGCTGATAGTGCTGCTCGTGGCCGGGAAGCGTCGCCTCCTGAACCCATTCGCTCAGTAGTGAGATGTAGTCATCACGCCGTTCGTTGATGAGCGTGCGAATCTGATCATGCATCGAGACACTGCTCATGGGAGCCAGACTCCCTGTTGGGTTGTCGTTGTAGGGACCATCGTTGTAAAGACCATTGTTGTGAAGACTGTGGCTGTGAAGATTGCTGTGAGGACTGTGGCTATGACGATCGACACGGTGAACGAGCGTGACGGGGAGGCCCGCCGCCATGAAGATCATGGCGTGCATCGTCATAGCGGTGGTTGGCGTTGTGAGCGAGGGGACAGCGCATCTCTGCCCACCTCGCTAGAGCTCGTTTGAGTCTATATCAACTCATTCGAGTCGAATTAGACTCGGTTGCTCAGCTATCCTCACGCTCGGCCCTGGCGATGACGGCATCGCACAGCAGCTGGGTACCCAGTGCACAGTGCTCCGGCTCCGCGTACTCTGCCTCGTTGTGGCTGATGCCGTCGCGGCAGGGCACGAAGATCATGACCGTCGGGGTGACATGGGACAGGTGCACCGCATCGTGGCCTGCGCCACTCATCATGCAGGGAGCATCGAGTTGGCGGGCCTCGACGGCATCGCGCAAGGCGTCGATCAGCACCGGGTCAAAGGGCGTGACCGGGGAATGCCAGCGCCGCTCGAAGCTCAGCGTCACGCCCTCGGCCTCGGCGGACTCGTGGGCGATGCGCTCAAGCGCAGCGTCCAAGGCGTCAAGCTCGCTATCGCTGACATGACGAAGGTCGATCGTCAGCTCCACCTCACCGGGCACCACGTTGCGGGAAGGCTCGATGACCTTGAAGTCCCCCACCGTCAAGCGCGCGGCACCTTCGGAGTCGGCCATGACCTCCTCGCGCATGCGCTGTATCAACCGATTGGCAGCCAGCAGCGGGTCGTGCCGGTAGCTCATCGGGGTGGGGCCAGCGTGAGCCGACTGTCCCGTCAGACGGATGTCGTACCAGCGAATACCTTGCACGCCGGTGACGATACCCACGGCATGGCCTTGTTCCTCAAGTACCGGTCCTTGCTCGATATGCAGCTCGAAGTAGGCGTCAAGGTCGGGTTCGCCCAAGGCTTGATCGCCGGCCTCGCCGCAGGCCTCGATGGCGTCGGCCAGGGTGATGCCCTGGCTGTCCTTGGCGTTGAAGAAGGTGGCGGCGTCCAGGCGGCCGGACCATACGCCACTACCGCCCATGGCAGGAGCGAAGCGGCTGCCTTCCTCGTTGGTCCATACGATCAGTTGCAGTGGACGCCGGGTGACGATGTCGCGCTCATGCAAGCTGCGCAGTACTTCCAGGCCGCCAAGCACGCCGAGAATGCCGTCGAATCGACCTCCCAGGGGCTGTGTATCCAGGTGGCTGCCCATGGACACTGCCGGCAGTTCGTCCTCGCGGCCACTGCGTCGGATAAACAGGTTGCCTGCCTTGTCCCGGCTCCAGCTACAGCCGATGGCTTCAATCCAATCCAGCAGCAGACGCCGACCTGCTGCGTCTTCCTCAGTCATGGCAAGTCGCCGGTTGCCGCCGTTGGGTGACGGGCCGATCTTGGCCATTTGCATCAGGCTGTCCCACAACCGCTGGGCATCGATATCGACAGGGCGCGACGAAGACGTCATGGCAGCAATTCCTTGTGATGTTGTGTTATGCCACAGCATCTAGCAAATCATGGGCCATCTCGAGTAAAGTTTTTATAAAACAAAGATATATGGTCTATTGCATGGTGTGTCTTACGGCAGAAAGTGGCTCGTGGCTACCGCATCAAGCTTCTCTGAGTCGATATCGACTCGGCGGCGAGTGGCAAATTCAGGGCAACCAGGTCTTCAGCTGCCTCGGGGGCGTCCGTGAGTGGGCGAAGTGCTGGGAGAGTGCTGGGAGAGCGCTGGGAGAGTGCTGGGAGCGTGCTGGCAAAGTGCGGACGAGTGCAGCAGAGGACCTTCCGATGGACCCCGGGGTGGGGTTAGAAGGGCAAGTGAAAGGAGGCGGTGATCATGTTCAGGTGCTCCAGCTCGCGGTCATCCACTTCCTCGAACTCGACTTGCCCGATCCAGCTGGATGTCATCCAGCGGGCACCAAATCCCTGAACCCGGGTAGAGCCGCTGGTGGAGTCGAAGGTGTTACGCCCGGTAACTGGATCGCTGATCCATTGTGCCATGCCGGTCTTGCCGTAGACCCCGAACTGTCCGATCCGGTAGCCGGCCACCAGGCTGCCACCCAGGCTGGTAACGTCCTGCACGTGTTGACTGTCGCTGGCGGTCATGGGGACATCGTCGCTATGTCGATAACGCAACTCGGCGCCCAGGTCCCAGCCGGACACATCTTCTGGAGCCATACCGGCTGTCAGGCGGAATCCAGAGGTATAGCCGTCAGGTGTATGTACCTTGTCACCCTGTACCAGCACGCCGCTGTCGAGTCTGACGATTTCTTGACCCATGCCAGAAAAGGCCGGTGTCGCCCCCTGGCCCGCGTCGTTGTCAGCCAGGGTGGACGTGGTGGTGTTTTCGTTGGCGCAGACCCCTTGGGCCGCCAGCGTCATCAGGCTGACCAGCAGGAACAGGGTGATCGAGCTTCTCCGCGCGAGCGGTAAGCGTGATGGCGAATCGCTGTGGGCGATGCGCATAGGTGACATCAAGAAGCGTGGAGCTGTCATGATGGTTGTCCTGGCGGAGCCTCTCCGCTAATGGCGACCCTTCCTGGGGCGGGTCGTGCCTCGTTAATACAGGCCCCGTGCACGCTGCCGTGCTCGGCGGGGCCGGAATCTCGCTGCTTGACGACTGTCGCTCTTCACAAGCGCCGCTCTTCACAAGCGCCGCTCTTCACAAGCGCCGCTCTCAACAAGCGCCGATTTCTACGACGTACCGCCAAGGAGGTAGCGCGTGGCGACTGTGACGAATCTCAAGCCGTCACCAGACAGCTACTATCACCGGACTGCCTCTATCGCCAGACAGCTACTATCACCGGACGGCCTCTATCACCTGACAGTCTCTATCGCCAGACAGTCTCTGTCGCCGGACAGTCTTTATCGCCGGACTGCCATCATCGGCAGAGCCTTGCTGAGCATGGATAGCCATTCACTATAGACAGTAGCGACCGTAGTATCTACGACTATCGTCGTGGCTGTCCTGTCTGATCTACCTTGCCGTTTGCCTTGCCGCGTATTAGTCGCCGGTGGTCTGGTTGTCGCGCTCTGCCGCATCAAACGTCGCGGGGCCGAGTGCTGCCCTGGCCTGCACCCAGGCTGGCGTTGGAGCTAAAAATAGCAATCGCTGCCCGTGGATGCTACTCCAGGCTTGCCTGATTCAAGCATTCAGGAAGTGCCAATACGCCGTCAGCCGAGGGCAGGGAAGGTTCGCGTCGCTCGCGGCGTCGAGCAGCGGGCCGAGGATGGCATCGTGCTCGGTGGGGCGACCCGCCTCGATGTCCTGAAGCATGGAGGCGCGATTGGCGGCGGTGTGCGCAATGACCTGCCAGACCCTGGCGTGCCAGGCGCTGTGTCCGTGCTGCTGCGGGTACGACCCGTCCAGCGCTGTTGCGGGAGGGGGGATGTCCAGGGCCGCCAGGATCAGACGGATTTCATCGATGACGGTGTTCACCTCATCGCGATAGGGGGCTTGTGCCAACTCGCCGTTACGGACTCGGTGGCGTGCCACCAGGGGATTGATGGCGGCATTGACGGCCAGCTTGTGCCATAGCCTGACCGAGATGTCTGCGACGGCCCGGGCATCCAGTCCGGCGTGGCGGAGTTGAGCGGCCAATGCCTCGGCAAGCTCAGTGTCGCTTGGGTTAGCGGTGCCGTCCAGATGACCGATCACTGTTTGCCCGTGACCGGCATGTACCACCCCGTGGTCGTCCTCGAGATAGGCGCCTTCGGTGGTGGAGGCGCATAGCACTGGCCCGGTCCAGGCCTCGGTGATGGGGCGCTGAACGCGCAGGCCGTTTTGCCACAGGATCACCGGTGTTTGCGGGGCAAGGTGTGCGGCGACGGCGGCAAAGGCGTCCAGGGTAGCGTATGACTTGGTGGTCAGCATGACCCGCTCGACGCCTTGGCAGGCCTCGCCGGGATCCGTGCTGATGGTGAGTAGCAGTCGCTGGTGCTGGCCGTGGGGGTCTGTCAGTGATTGTTGCCGGGGGAGCGGACGTCGGCCGAGCAGCCGCACGGACTGCCCTGCAGCGCTAAGGCGACATGCCAGCAGGCGGCCAATGGCGCCCGGTCCCACGATCAGCGTGCTCATCAGGTGTTCCCCTTGCGTGGCGAGCGACGCCCCCGGCCGCTGCTGGACGTGCGGTTGGCGCCGCCGTCGGAGGTGGCGCTGGAGGCGTCTCGGGCGCTGGTTCCTTTTTTGGCCCTGGGCTGGCTCCGGCGCCGGCGAGTGCCAGCCCGCTTCGCGGGCGTGGCGGTGACGACTTCACCCTGAGCGGAGCGCAGGGCGGACTGCAACCGCTGGCTATCGGCGCTGGCCACCAGCGCAGTGAGGTCGACCACCAGCTGAGACACGAAGGGATCGGGCTCCGCTCGGGCTTCAGCGATATCCTCCAGGCGCTGCTCCCACAGCGCCGTCCGTTCAGGCCTGCTGACCGCATCCGGCAAGGAGTGAATCAGGCCGACGCCCAGGCGGGTCGCTCGCAGAGTCTTGGCCTTGCGCACCAGGTAGCCACGCTCGATCAGTGTCTCGATGATGCCGGCGCGGGTTGCTTCGGTGCCCAGCCCATCGGTGTCTCGCAGGGTGCGCTTGACCTCGGCGTCTTCCACGTAGCGGGCGATGTTCATCATGGCCTTGATCAAGCTGGCGTCGGTGAAGGGTTCTGGCGCACGTGTCTCGCGCTGTTCCACCTCGGCATTGATGGCCTGGCAGGTTTCTCCCTGGTGCAGGGCGGGCAGCGGAGGCGCCTCGTCACGGGTAGTGAACAACGGCTTCCAGCCAGGTACCAGCAGTGTCTGCCCCGACGCCGCAAAGCGCTCATCCAGGAGTTGGCATTCTGCCTTGACCTCCTGGGTCTCGAGGGCCGGGTAGAATTGTGCCAGGACGTTGCGGGCGATCAGCCGATAGACGTCGGCTTCCTGGGCGGACAGCCGCTCTGCGCTGAAGGGTTTGCCGGTCGGGGCCAGAGCATGGTGGGCGCCGACCTTGCTGTCATCGAAGGCGCGCGAGCGCAGCTGCATGTCGGCGTTGGCCAGCCAGCGTCCCAGCGTCGCATCATCTCGACAGGCGCTGGCCAGCTGCCCGGGCAAGCTCTTCAAGTGCTCTCGGGGCAGGTAGCGGCAGTCGGAGCGTGGGTAGGTGATGAGCTGGTGACGTTCGTACAGGCGCTGGCAGATATCCAGCACCGCCTTGGCCGACAAACCATGACGACGGGCGGCATCGACCTGCAGTGCTGACAGCGAGTATGGCAGCGGGGGAGGCTGGCGCCGGTGACGGGATTCAACCTTGGTCACGACACCCTGGCTGCCTGGCAAGCGCGCGGCCAGGGCCTGGGCCGGGGCCTCATCGAGCAGCCGGCCGCGTTCATCCAGCCGATGCTGTTCGGACGGTACCCACCAGGCCTTGAAGGTCCCTGCGGCGACGCGCACCTCTGCCCACAGCACGTGGAACGGATAGGGGACGAACTGGCGAATTTCCTCGTCGCGGCGCACCACCAGCCCGAGCACCGGTGTCTGTACACGGCCTACCGACAGCACACCATCGTGACCCGCCTGTCGCCCTATCAGGGTCCAGGCTCGGGTCAGATTGATGCCATAGAGCCAATCGGCACGCGCCCTGGTCTGGGCAGCGCGATAGAGAGCATGGTAGTGCCGATTGTCGCCGATACGTGACAATGCCCTGACGACCGCCGGGCGGTTGAGGTCATTGATCAGCAGGCGTGCTACGTCGCCTTTCCAGCCCAGATGCTCGATGACCTCCTGGACCAGCAGCTGACCTTCTCGGTCCGGGTCGCCGGCGTGCACGAGTTGGCTGGCGCGCTTGATTCTGGCGCGGATGACGGCCAGCTGACCTCGTGCCTTGGGCCGCGGTACCAGTTTCCACTGACTCGGCACGATGGGCAGGTGGTCCCTTCGCCATGGCTTGAGCGCTGGGTCATAGGCATCCGGGGGCGCCTGTTCCAGCAGGTGCCCGAGACACCAGGTGACCTCGGTGTCACCGACGGACAGGTAGCCGTCATGTTTCTGTGCAGCCCCGGGCAAGGCATCGGCGATGGCGCGCGCCAGGCTAGGTTTTTCCGCAATGATCAATCGCATGGCGCACCACAGAAGGGATGTTTCTGGATATTCTTCCAGTATCTGAAGAGCGATGCCAGGTGTACCATGACGTGATTGATGTACAACTCTTATATCATTTTTTTATGCATCGAGAGTGGGCTGACCAGGCAGTCTGGCCATCTCGAGCGCCGCGACCGCTGCCGTTGGTGGCACGAGGAGCATCATGCGACAGGCTGGAAGAACGCGCCGTATGTTGGGTCTGTCGGTGCGCACGGGGACCACGCTACTGCGATCCCGGGTAGGCGGCAATGCCGACTGGCAGGCGCTTGGCGAGTCGCTGTTCGACGGCTTGTCGGAGCTGAAGGGGCCAGCCATGAAGCTGGCTCAGGTCATGTCCCAATGGGATGACCTGCTGCCCCCTGAACTCGCCGAGGAGCTGGCTCGCCTTCAGCGCAATGCCACTCCGGCGCCGTGGGAGGATATTCGGACGACGCTTGAGCAGGAACTGGGGGAGCTGCAGGCACTGTTTCGTCATGTCGAGCCCGCGCCCTTCGCCAGCGCCTCCATGGGGCAGGTGCATCTTGCCACCACCCTGGAAGGGCAGCAGGTGGTGCTCAAGGTACAGTACCCCGGCCTCGAGCAGGTGCTGGAGCAGGACCTGGCACAGGTCCGCCGTATCCTTCGCCTGGGGCGCTGGTTCAAGGTCTCCCAGAGTCGCCTCGATGCCCTGTTCGATGAATTGGCCGAGAGCCTGCGCCAGGAGCTCGACTACGTCGCTGAGGGCAACATGTTGAGGCGCTATCGTCAGCGCTATGACGCCTGGGGCAATATCCGCATTCCCGCACCTGTCGACTCCCTCTGCACGTCTCGAGTGCTGGGCATGGAGTATGTGCCGGGAACACCGCTGCGCGAGATCGAGCAGGTCGATGACGAACGACGGCAGCACGTGGCCAGCACGCTGGCGGACTGGCTGACAGAGGAACTGTTCGTCCATGGCGAGGTGCATGCCGATCCTCATGCCGGTAATTTTGCCGTGGATGATCAGGGTCGCTTGATCCTGTACGACCTGGGGGCGGTGATAGCGGTGCCGCCGGAGCGACTGAGGGGCATGCTGGCGCTGCTGTCGGCGACCCTGGAACGGGACCCTGTGGCCATGGATGAGGCCCTTCGAGGACTCGGCGGGCGGCAGGGCGAAGGCGCGCCCTTGGCGTTGTATCAGGAGTCGGCCGAGGCCATTGCCCCGCTGTTTGCGCCGGGGCTGCAGGATTTTGGCGATGTGCGTGTCCATCGGCGTCTGCGCGAGCTGAGTCCCAGAGTATGGAGCGCGCTGGACCGTCTCCAGCCACCGCCCGGCATGTTGATGTTGGCGCGCACGCTCAACGGACATTACTGGAACCTGGTGCGTCTCGAGGCGCGCCTGGATATGCAGAATCGAACAGCGCAGGTCTTTCAGACCTACGCCGGCCAGGGCGTGGGTCTGCCAAGCTGAGCTCTGCACTGTTAGACTGTGCCGTTTTTAATTTCAGGGGAGAGGGCGATGCTGGCGTTATGGGTGGATCAACTGCTGGGCTATGCCTCTGGCGCCCTGGCAGCCATTCGGCAGGATGAACGCTATCCCAGCCTGATGAGCTGGGCGCGGGAGCAAGGCCCGGACT
Source organism: Halomonas sp. DP8Y7-3 (assembly GCF_019801675.1). Taxonomy (NCBI): domain Bacteria; kingdom Pseudomonadati; phylum Pseudomonadota; class Gammaproteobacteria; order Oceanospirillales; family Halomonadaceae; genus Halomonas; species Halomonas sp. DP8Y7-3. The sequence goes on along the minus strand of NZ_JAHVIO010000014.1, from coordinate 189,741 downwards.
GTGTGGGTGGCGACAAGTCGCTGGCCCAGGCGCTGGCGCCGGAGCTGTGGTCGCAGACGCCGCTGGCTCGGCTCGATTTCGCCTGTGAAACCCTGGCGCGCCCCGGCCGCAACGAGCCTTGCTGGTGCGACTCCGGACGCAAGATGAAACAGTGCTGTGGTGCGGTCAGTCTGCCGGGCCACCTGCCTCCACACCTGATGTGGATGCTGTCGCTGCGCGAGTGGAAGGGCGACGCACTGAAAGCGGCGCTGGCCAGCGGTCGAGCCCCCGCCCAGGCGCTGCTCGAGGCGGGCCTGATCGCGGCGGAGTCCGGTCAGCGCGGCCGTGCCCAGCAGATACTGGAGTCCCTGTTCACCAATGCGGACTGGGATCGATTGCCCGAGCAGGCGGAGCCGGCCTTCGAGATACTGCTCGACCTGTTCCAGGAGCGCGGCTTCCATCGCAAGCGGGAGGCGCTGCTGGACGAGGTGCTGGAGCGAGGTCCGATGTTCCTGCGCGGGGTCGCTCTCGAGCGGCTATGCCTGATGCATCTGGACAATGACGATCTGGATAGTGCCCGCGCAGCCTTCGTGCGTGCGCAACAGGCCCTGCCAGACTCGCCGACCTTGGCATACATCGAGGCTATGCTGCTGCTGCATGAAGGCAATGACGAGGAGGCGGTGGAGCGCTCACGCTTCTGGCTGCGTCGTCTGACCCGGCAGGGCGACCTCGATCCCGAGCAGTTGCAGTTTCTTGCCGACCTGGCCGACAACCCCGGCGCTACCCTGGCTGACCAGCTATTGAGCGCTGAAGAGGATCTGGCCGAGCCGCTGGTGGGGCTGCAGACCCTGCTGGCTGAGCTGCCGACGCCTCCGCCGATCAAGGTCGAACAGCAGGATGGTGTGCTGGTGTATCGCTCCACGGCACGGGAAGACACCCTGTTTGCGGCCTTCCAGGAAGGCTTTCAGGTGGACGTGGACCCGGACGCTCCCATGGGGTTTCTGGGAGACCCCTGGATCAATGCCAGCGTCTGGTTGCCGGCGCTGTGTGCCAATCCCGAACAGCTCGATTCGCCGGCAGTACTGCAATCGGTGTCGCTGGCATTGACCAGTCGCTTCGGCAGCCTGCCGTGGATGGCGCCCAGTCTGTTCGAGCCGCTGGCCGAACGGCTTGAGCGCTGGTTGCAGCAGGTCAGCCAGAGCGGTGACGGTCCCTTCCAGTGGGATCAGGCGGACAACGCGCAGCTGCTGCGCGCGGGGCTGGCCCTGGTGGTCGGCATGGAGCGCGGATCGCGCCAGCATTCCCGTGAGTTGGCCGAGTTGCTGCTGTCGCTGGACGAGCAGGACAGCCTCGGCTTGCGTGAGCTGGTGCTCGACCAGTTGCTGCGTGAAGGCCGTGACGGCGAGGCGTTGTCGATGAGTCGGCAGGCGCTGGAGCAGGCAAGCGAAACGGATGCCGCTGAACAGGATGCGCCGCTGTTGGGCATGTACATGGGCCAGGTGCTGGCACTGTACCGACTGGGGCAGCTCGACGACGCGGCGGCCGCGTTGGAGAGTGCCAAGCGCCATAACAGCCATGCGGTCTCTCTGCTGTGCAGCGACAACCCCCAGCGCGCGGCGACGCCTCCCAATGGACAATTGGCAGAGCCTGGCACCCGTGCCGAAGCCTGGCAGTACCGCACCCTGATGCGTGACCAGTGGCGGACGACTCCAGGGGCGCTGGACTGGTTGCAGGAACGCGGTTCTCGCCGCTGAAGTGACCGCCCGGCGAGTGAACGTCAGTCGCACCTGCGCGTCTGACGTTCGCTACCGGTATCAGGCCTCGGCGCTGGAGGTCTCTTCCTTCACCTGGAGGCCTTTACCTTCACTTGGAGGCCTCTTCCTTCACATAGTGCCGTTTGATCCACAGCGCCATCGCCACCGCCGGAAGGCCAAGAAGCGAGGCCAGCACGAAGAAGCTGGGGTAGCCCCAACCCTCCACGACCAGTCCGCCAAAGCCTGACAGAAACTTGCCAGGCAAGGTCATCAGTGACGAGAACAGCGCATATTGAGTGGCCGTGTAAGCGCGAGACGTCAGGCTTGAAAGAAACGCCACGAACACCACGCTGGCCAGACCGTTGCTGAGGTTATCGCCCATGATAGTCAGCACCAACAACTCTTTCTGAGCGCCGCTCATGGCGAGCCAGGTGAACATCAGGTTGGTGAGCACGGTGGCGGCAGCCCCTATCACCAGGATGCGTCCGATGCCGAAGCGCACGACCAGGACCCCGCCGAGCAGTCCCCCCAGTAGGCTCATGACCACGCCAAACACCTTGGTCACGGTGGCGATGGTGTCCAGACTGAAGCCCAGGTCAACGTAGAGCGGATAGGCCATCGACGCCATCGCCAGGTCGCTGATGCGGTAGATGCCGATGAACACCAGCAGTCCCAGGGCGCCTAGCCCAAAGCGCGAGAAGAAATCCAGGAAAGGGCAGACCACCGAGCCGATCAGCCAGGCCCCGGTGCGCCTGAACCAGGCGGGTTGGCCTTGGCTGGCACGCAGGAAGCTCCTGACCCTGGGTTCTGCGCTGAGGCGCTGTGCCAGGGGCTTGCGGGGAGGCTCGGGGCGCAGCAGCACGGTGATCATGCCAATGGCGGTCAGTGCGGCCATGCACTGATAGGAAAGCTGCCAGGAGCCCAGATCGGCCAGGTACAAGGCTCCTGCGCCGGCCATGATCAGGCCACCGCGATAGCCAATGATGTAAGTCGAGGCCATGGCTGCCTGCACATCGTCTTCCGCTGACTCGATGCGAAAGGCGTCGATGGCGATGTCCTGGGTGGCGGAGCCGAAGGCGACCATCAGGGCGAACAGCGCCACGCTGCCAAGTTGCTGTGCAGGATCAAGCGTTGATAGGCCCACCAGTCCGGCCATCATCAGCGTCTGGCCGGCCAGCATCCAGCTGCGTCGCTGGCCCAGCCAGCGTGTCAGCAGAGGCAACCGAAAGGCGTCGACCACAGGCGCCCAGAAGAACTTTATCGAATACAGCAGTCCTATCCATGAGAAGAAGCCGATGGCTGCCACCTCGACGCCAGAGGTGCGCAGCCAAGTCGTCAGGGTGGAAAACACCAGCAGGAACGGAAGGCCGGCAGAGAAGCCCAGAAACAGCATGGCCAGTACAGGCGGCCGCAGATAGACGCCAAGGGCCTCGATCCAGCGGCGCATGGCCGAAGGGGTGGGCATGTGAAAGCCTCCTTGCATGATGGTCGGCGATCCGAATGGTAAAATGCGCTCAGTATCCCGGCGCTGCTCGGCGAATTGTTGCAAAGCCGCAGGGACGATACCAGCGGCGCGCGACAAGCCGCGTCGGTGGCGAGCCGGAAACTGAGACCAAGACAGGCCCCCAGGTCATATCCTTGTCCGCCTGGTGGGTGCCCGGAAGGAGTTACATGAGTCACAGCATCAACGAGACGGTCACTGGTGGCGATTCCACGCCGCGCTGGTACGTAATCCAGTGCAAGGGTGGAGAGTCCTTTCGCGCCGCTCAGCATCTGGCCAATCAGGGCTACGAACTCTTCCATCCGGTGCTTGAAGTGCAGAAGAAGCGCCGCAACAAGCTGACCTGGGTCGAAGAGCCACTGTTTCCTTACTACCTGTTTCTTCGCCTCGACCAGGTCGAAAGCAACTGGCGCCCCATTCGCTCGACCCGGGGGGTGTTGAAGATCGTCACCTTCGGCCTGTCGATGCCGGTACCGGTCAGCGACGAGCTGGTCGAGCTGTTGCGTCGGCACGGGCAGGAGAAGGACGAAGGTCCGGGGCAGCTGTATTTCCGCGCCGGCGAGAGCGTCGAAATCACCGACGGTCCGTTCAAGGACCTGAAGGCAGTGTTCGATAGCCACAAGGGGGAGGAGCGCGCCATCGTGCTGCTCAACATGCTGCATCGCCAACAGCGCCTTGAAATGCCTGTCGCCGCCTTGAAGCGTCAGGACTGAGACTTATCTCCGAAAGGAACGCATCATGATGATTGCCCCTCAGAAAGTGGCCCAGCTCCATTATGTGCTCAGCAATAGCCACGGTGAGGTGCTCGACGACTCGCGTCAGCGAGGCGAGCCACTGGAATACCTTCACGGCCACGACAACCTGATGGCGGGGCTCGAGCGAGTGCTCGAAGCGACCGAGCCGGGTTCTCGTGTCGATGTCACCCTGGCCCCTGATGAAGCATACGGACGCAGGGATGAGTCCCTGGTGCGTGAGGTGGGGCGTCAGGCGTTCCCCACGGCGGAATTGCGCCCTGGGATGTGTTTTCAGACCCCCGGCGATGCCGGTCCCCAGATCGTCACCGTGGTCGAGGTGAAGGACACCACGGTGGTGATCGACACCAATCACCCACTGGCGGGGCAGACCCTGCGCTATCAGGTCGAGGTGCTGGAGGTACGCGACGCGACCCGCGCGGAACTGGCGAAGGGGCACCCACTGCCCGCGGGTACCGAAGCCTCATCGGTGGAAGATCGCAAGGTGCTGTAGGCCGCTGGCTGACCACCGCTTGCGCTGTCCGCGATCGCCAGAAAAAGCCGCCCTTGGGCGGCTTTTCGCGTGAATGGACGACGGCTGATATGGCGGCGGGCGAATGTCGCACAGGGACCCTTGACTCAGGTCAGCACAATTCATCAGGAGGGCGGCTAAGCTTGAACCATCAACACAGCAAGGGGAGGGCAGGGCCATGTATCTCGATGATGCAGTGATCTTCGGTCTGGGGGCTGTCGCCCTTTCTGTGGTCTTCATGGCGGGCTGGATCGCCTTTGTCATTCGCGACAGTCATCGTCGCAAGCGATAGGTTCCGCTTAGACAGGTTGGGTGTCATGTGCACAGAACCCAGCCATTGACCAGCGTCAGGGGAGGGGGAGTCATCCCCCTTTTTCAACCGGCCCTTCGGGGCCGGTTTTTTTTATCTGCAGGAGTCACAGCACGGCATGAGCAGCCCTGCGGCTGTCGCGTCGCCGCCAGGTCAGACCTGTACCAACGGCCCGGACGCCTCAGCGCCCGGGACCGTTGAGGGCCCTGTTACAGGGCGATGCGCTGCTTGAGGAAGTCGACGATGGCGTCGGCGGGCACCATGGTGGCGTCACTGTCGCGGCGCCCCTTGTACTCAAGCTCGCCCTTGTCCAGGCTACGGTCTCCCACCACCAGGCGATGGGGAAGGCCCATCAGCTCCTGGTCGGCAAAGCGCACGCCGGGACGCAGATCACGATCATCCAGCAGCACGTCGAAGCCTGCCGCGGTGAGCTCGTCATGCAGGCGATCGGCCGTTTCGCGCACGCGCTGGGACTTGTGTGCGTTCATCGGCACAATGGCCACATGGAAGGGGGCGATCGCATCGGGCCAGATGATGCCGTTGTCGTCGTGGTTCTGCTCGATGGCAGAAGCCACCACCCGGGTCACACCAATGCCGTAGCAGCCCATCCACGGGTGGATGGCACGACCTTCGTCACCGAGCACGGTGGCATTCATGGCTTCGCTGTACTTGCGGCCCAGCTGGAACACGTGACCGACCTCGATACCGCGCTTGATCGACAGTACCCCCTTGCCGTCCGGCGAGGGGTCGCCTTCGACCACATTGCGGATGTCGGCCACCTGGGGCAGCGCCACATCACGCTCCCAGTTGATGCCGAAGTAGTGCTTGCCGTCGACGTTGGCGCCGGCGCCGAAGTCGCTCATCAGCGCGACGCTGCGGTCGATCACGATCGGCATGTCGAGTCCCACCGGTCCCAGTGAGCCAGGCCCTGCGCCAACTGCAGCACGGATCTCTTCTTCGCTTGCCATGGTCAGCGGGGTGGCCACCTGCTCCAGATGCTCGGCCTTGACCTCGTTGAGCTCGTGGTCGCCGCGCACCAGCAGCGCCACCAGACCGCCTTCGCTGCCCTTGACCATCAGTGTCTTGATGGTCTTTTCGATGGCAAGGCCATGCTGTTCCACCAGGGTGGCGATGGTCTTGGCGTTGGGGGTGTCGACCAGGCGTAGCTCCTCGCTGGGCGCTGCACGGCTGGCGTCACTGCCCAGCGGCGCCGGCAGCGCTTCAGCCTTCTCCATGTTGGCGGCGTAGCTGGACTCGGTGGAGAACACGATGTCGTCTTCGCCGGAGTCGGCCAGTACATGGAACTCGTGGGAGCCGGTGCCACCGATGGAGCCGTTGTCGGCGATCACCGGACGGAAGTCGAGACCCAACCGCGTGAAGATGCGCACATAGGCGTCATACATCTTCTGGTAGGTATCCTTGAGGGACGCCTCGTCCTGATGGAAAGAGTAGGCGTCCTTCATGATGAACTCGCGCGAGCGCATGACCCCGAAGCGCGGACGAATCTCGTCACGGAACTTGGTCTGAATCTGGTAGAAGTTGGCTGGCAGCTGCTTGTAGCTGGCAATTTCCTTGCGCACCAGGTCGGTAATGACTTCTTCATGGGTCGGGCCGACACAGTAGTCGCGCTGGTGCCGGTCCTTGAGGCGCAGCAGCTCAGGTCCATACTGCTCCCAGCGGCCAGACTCCTGCCACAGCTCAGCAGGCTGTACGGCGGGCATCAGCAGCTCCTGGGCGCCGGCGCGATCCATTTCCTCGCGCACGACTCGCTCTACCTTGCGCAGGGTGCGCAGGCCCAGTGGCAGCCAGGTGTACAGGCCAGAGGTCAGACGGCGGATCATGCCCGCACGCAGCATCAGCTGGTGGCTGACGACTTCAGCGTCGGCAGGCGTTTCCTTGAGGGTACTGATCAGCAGTTCGGTGGCGCGCATGGGTCCGCAGATTCCTTCACATCGAGTCGATAGATCGTAGAGCGTCGAGGGATACGGCAGAGTCTTCTATTGCCGGTGATCAGGCGCTGCCTGATATCGGTCGACGCTCGCAATGGAGAGTGTGGTGTGTTGACGATGTCACTCATCGAAAGTGTCGAGCATTGTACGGTGAAGCCGTCGCGGCGGCAAAGCAGCGTCATCCAGGGAAGCCAATCTTGGCAACCTGCGCAACGCCAGACCACCGTTGGGGCGAACCGGCATCTACGTGCCGCAGCGGAGTCGACAGCGGGAGTGCTGCGCAGCGTTGGCCAGGTCAGCTAAGTGGTGCAGAAAAACGTGCTAGGATGCGTGCGAGTTTTCTCATGGAAGATGTCGCCAAGGCGGCGGGATGGCCTCCACGGTCGCCCCAGGCAGCGACATCGACCTTGTTATTATCGCGCTAGAAACAGCAAAGGAAGTTGTTCATGTTACGTCCACCCCGTCTGCTTACCGGCCTGGTCCTGGCCACTACCCTGACCTCACTCGCCGGCTGCGGCACCGTCTTTCATCCGGAGCGCAAGGGGCAGATCAGTGGACGTATCGACCCGGTGGTGGCCGTCGCCAACGGTGTGGGCCTGCTGTTCTTCATCGTGCCTGGCGTGATTGCCTACGCGGTAGATTTCTCCAACGGCACGATCTACCTGCCCGGCACCAGCACCACCTCGGTCGATGCACTGCCCATGGGCGAGGCCCGTGATCTGGCGAGCCTGGAGCAGCTGATCAGTGAACGCGCCGGCACCGCGGTGAGCCTGAGCAATGAGCTGGTGCGCGTCGAGCAAGTGGCGACCCTGGACGAGGCGCTGGCGATGGTGCGTATGGCCAGTGACGAGGCGTCGCATGGAGCAGCGCCCACCTCCAGCTAGCTTGGTAACGCGCCTGGGGCCTTCTCAGGCGCGGCGCCATGCCCCCAGGGCAACGATGACCAGTCCAGCGATCAATCCCCAGAAGGCCGATCCAATTCCCGCCAGGGTCAGGGGAGAGGCGGTGACCGCAAAGGTCACCAGCGCCGCGTCCAGATGGCGAGCGTCGGAAAAGGCGGTGGTCATCGCCCCACCCAGGGTGGCCATCAGTGCCAGTCCCGCCACTACCGCAATCAATCCCTCAGGCAAGGCAGCGAACAGCGCGGCCACGGTAGCGCCCAGGGTCCCCAGCACCAGGTAGCCGATGCCGGCTGCCACGCCGGCGGTGTAGCGGCGATGCGGGTCAAGGTGGGCCTCTTCTCCCAGGCAAGGCGCCGCGCTGATGGCGGCCATGTTGATGCCATGCCCAGCGAAGGGAGCCATCAGCAGCGACGCCAGCCCCGTGGTGCCCAGGCAGGCGCCGACAGGAGGCGAGTAGCCCGCACTGCGGACCATGGCCAGGCCCGGCAGATGCTGAGTGGTCAGGGCCACGGCGAACAGCGGCACCCCAATGCCCAGACAGGTAGCCAGGTCAAACGCCGGGGAGACCCATTCAGGTCGCGTCAGCATCAGCGAGACCTGGGCGACCTGGAAATCCCCCCGCGCCAGGCTTATCGCGATCCCGGCCATCAGCACCGCGATGATGGCAAGCCTTGGCAGCCAGCGTCGGCACAGGATCCATACGCTCAATAGCAGCAATGGCATCCAGGGATCGACACGGACAGTAGCGAAGATATCGAGAACGAACGGCAGCAGAATGCCCGCCAGCATCGCTGAGGCCAATGCTGCCGGGACGATGGCCATGATCCGAGTGACCACGCCGCTGGCGGCGACCAGCAGCATGCACACCGAGGCCACGATGAATGCGCCCACGGCCTGGTCGAAGGCGACCCCCGGTAGCTGGGTGACCAGCAGGGCTGCGCCCGGCGTCGACCACGCCGTCAGCAGCGGCATGCGATAGCGCCAGGACAGTCCCAGGGTGGTCAGGCCCATGCCGATGCCCAGGGCCCACATCCAGGAGCCGATCTGTGATGGGGGAATTGCCGCCGCCTGGGCGGCCTGGAAGATGATGGCGGCGGAGCTGGCGTAGCCGATCAGTACCGACACCAGCCCTGCTGCCACGGTGGAAGCATGCAGGTCGTTGGCCAGCTGACGCTTTTCGGGGGGAGTCGCTGGCTCAGCAAGAGTGGAAGACGGCTCGGTCATGGGGCGTGTCGCTGTGTGTTGGGAAGGGCGGGTAGGTTGTGCGTTATAACGTCCAAGGCTAGCAGTGGGCGTTATAACGCACAAGCGCTGTGGGCTCGAGCCTCTGTATACTGGTGCGCGTCACGCATTTTCATGAGAGACGACATGTCGGACACTGCCCACCACATCGGCCACCATATCGCCAGCTCCCTCAAGGGGCTGCGCCAGGCGCGGGGCTGGAGCCTGGCACATACCGCCAGGGAGACCGGGGTCAGCAAGGCCATGCTGGGCCAGATCGAGCGTGGGGAGTCGAGTCCTACGGTGGCGACGCTGTGGCGCATCGCCAGTGGTTTTCGGGTGAGTTTCTCGTCGTTGTTCGGTCAAGGCCCCGGCACCGATGACTCGCCGCTGGAGCAGCGCCACTGCAGTACCAGTGATTCGGTGTGGGGGCAGGACAGCGCGGGTATGCAGGCAAAGTTGTTGTTTCCGTACGATCCCCTGCTGGGCTTCGAGATGTTCGAGATTGAACTCGCCGCAGGCGCTGAAAGCGCCTCCAGCCCCCATGCGCCTGGGGTGGTCGAGCACCTGGTCGTGCTCGAGGGCACGCTGGTGTTGGCTGTGGGCGATGAGTGGCACCGCTTGACGGCGGGGGAAGGGCTACGTTTCTGTGCTGACCGGCCGCACCTGATGCGCAACGAAGGGCCCGCGGTGCTGCGTTTTCACGACGTGCTCCATTACCTGCCCGGCGCGGCTGGTGGGGCAGCTGGTTGAGGAGCGGCTGGTTGAGGCTCGGCTGGTTGAGGCTCGGCCAGTGTCGCCAGCGCCTCTGGCAGGTATCGCTCCAGTAGAGCCCACAGGCGTGCGCAGGTGTCTGCGTCGAGATTTCCGCTGAAGTCGGCGGGACGAAAGTGAAGCTGGAACGCTCGCAGGGTGGCGCGGGTCGCGTCATCCAGCACGCCGCTGACCTCGATGTCATAGCCCCAGGCACGCAGCGCCCGCTGCACCGTCTCAATCGAGGGGAGGCTTCCTCCTGCGATGCGTTGGCGAGCGTCGAAGCGCTGGGCATAGTGGGCCACCCGCTCCGGCTCGGGCCAGGCACCAATGCCGGCATCATGCAGCCGTTTCCAGGGAAACGCCGGGCCCGGGTCCAGCTTGCGCGTGGGCGCGACGTCAGAGTGTGCCAACACGTGCCTGGCCTCGATGCCATGCCGCTCGATGATATCTCGGGACAGGGCGATCAGCGCTTCAATCTGGCTGTCGGGGTAGGGCATCCAGCCGACCCCCTCGGGGGGCTCCAGCTCGCTGCCGACCCAGGGCTGGTCGGGGCCCTGATTGACAATCTCGATGCCGATGGAGGTATCGTTGAGGCCGATGCGGTTGCCCCAACGGCTGGCGCCGGCGTGCCAGGCACGACGAGGCTCGGGCACCAGCTGAAACACCACGGGTGAGCCCTGGAGTCGACGTGTTGGCAAAGGCAGTAGATAGTGGCTGGAGACCCGTGGTCCAGTGAGTGCGCGCAGCGAGTCCGCCTGGTTTTCATCGGTATAATGCAGGATCAAGAAATGCACGCGGCTGTTATGGCCCCGGGCGGGGTGACGATGGTCCACCACATAGCCGTCACGGGGTTCCAGAGCGGGCTTAGAGTAGGAGTGGATCAGCCCTTGTGTGGCGACCCCGGTGGCCATATCGCAGCCGGCCAGCCACACCAATGCGCCGGCAAGCAGCAAAGGTCTGAGTTGGCGAAGTGGCTGCGGCAGGTGGGGCATCGACGGGTCCTTGATCAGATCCGGGGTCGTGGTCTAGCGAGCCAGCTCGCGCATGGCCTCGTCGAGTCCTTCCAGCGTCATGGCGTACATGCGCTCCTGCACCAGCTCGCGGATGATCCTGGTCGAGGGCGTATATTCCCAATAGCGTGGCGGGTTGGGGTTGAGCCAGACCAGTCGCGGGTAGCGCTCCACCAGTCGCTTCAGCCAGATGCCGCCCGGCTCCTCGTTGAAGTGCTCGACGCTGCCGCCGGGGTGGGTGATCTCGTAGGGAGACATCGACGCATCGCCCACGACCACGACCTGGTAGTCCGCGCCGAAGGTGCGCATCAGCTCCAGCGTGGAATACCGTTCCTTGTGACGGCGCGCATTGTTTCGCCACACGCCTTCATACAGACAGTTATGGAAGTAGAAGTGCTCCAGGTGCTTGAACTCGGAACGCGCCGCCGAGAACAGCTCCTCGCAGACGCGAATGTGGTCATCCATGGACCCGCCCACGTCCAGAAACAACAGCACCTTCACCGCGTTGTGGCGCACCGGTCGCATGCGCAGGTTCAACAGGCCGGCATCCCGAGCGGTGTCGCGAATCGTGGCGTCGATATCGAATTCTTCCAGTGCACCCTGTCGAGCGAAGCGGCGAAGACGGCGCAGTGCCATCTTGATGTTGCGCGGACCCAGGGCCTGATCATCGTCATAGTCGCGGAAACGGCGTTCATCCCAGACCTTGATCGCACGACGATGGCGCGAGCTATCCTGGCCGATACGCATCCCCTCGGGGTTGTAGCCATAGGCGCCGAAGGGGCTGGTGCCGCCGGTACCGATCCACTTGTTGCCACCGGCGTGGCGTCCCTGCTGTTCCTTGAGGCGTTGCTTGAAGGTCTCGATCAGCGCCTCGAGTCCGCCCAAAGATGTGACCTGCGCCTTTTCCTCGTCGCTCAACTGGCGCTCGAACTCCCGGCGCAGCCACTCCTCGGGGATCAGTGCGTCAATGGCCGCATCGAGGCTTTCCACCGACCCGATCCAGGCGGCGAAGGCGCGATCGAAGCGGTCGAAGTGGCGCTCATCCTTGACCATGATGGTGCGGGCCAACTGATAGAAGGCGTCCACATCGGCAAAGGCAATGCCGGAGTCCACGGCGGCATGCAGGTCCAGCAGTTCGCGCAGGGATACCGGGACCTGCTGGCGCCTGAGACTGTCGAACAGATCGAGAAACATCAGCGCCCCTGACGCCGCACCATAAAGGCCAGGCGCTCCAGCAGGGCCGTATCCTGCTCGTTCTTGACCAGGGCGCCGGCCAGGGGCGGCAGACTCTTGGCTGGATCGCGCTGGCTCAGGGCTTCCCGCGCCACGTCGTCGGCCATCAGCAGCTTCAGCCAATCCACCAGCTCCGACGTGGAGGGGCGCTTCTTGAGGCCCGGCGCCTCGCGCAGCTCAAAGAACACTTCCAGGGCCTGGCTGACCAGCCTTGGGGCGATGTCAGGGAAGTGCACGGCGACGATACGCTCCATGGTGGCGCGGTCGGGAAACTCGATGTAGTGGAAGAAGCAGCGGCGCAGGAAGGCGTCGGGCAGCTCCTTCTCGTTGTTGGACGTGATCACCACGATGGGGCGGTGGTGCGCTCGGATCGTCTCGCCGGTCTCGTAGACAAAGAATTCCATCCGATCGAGTTCCTGCAGCAGGTCATTGGGGAACTCGATGTCGGCCTTGTCGATCTCGTCGATCAGCAGTACCACCCGTTCGTCGGCGGTGAAGGCTTCCCATAGCTTGCCGGGGCGCAGGTAGTTGGCCACATCCTCGACCCCGTCGATGCCGAGCTGAGAATCTCGCAGACGGCTGACCGCGTCGTACTCGTAGAGGCCCTGGGCGGCCTTGGTGGTGGACTTGATGTGCCAGGTCACCAGGCGGGTGCCCAGGGACGCGGCGAGTTCTTCTGCCAGCAGCGTCTTGCCGGTGCCTGGCTCGCCCTTGATCAGCAGCGGGCGCTCAAGGGTGACGGCCGCATTGACGGCCTGCTTGAGCGCATCGGTAGCCACGTAAGTGGCGGTGGAGTTGAACGCCATGGAAAAGCATCCTGTAACTGATGGCGGATGTCGAACGAGTGTACGGCGCCGCCGCAGACGGGTCTAGCTACGCTGCGCGTCGTCACGATAGAGCCGAATCAACGTCGCCGGATCGCTCTCGCCTTCGCCCCTCGCCAGTCGACTGCGCATCAGCTGGGCGGCCAGCGCAGCCATCGGCGTGGCGCTGGCTTGCCGATAACCCTGAGCGGTGGCCATGTCGACATCCTTGAGCAGGGTGCGCAGGTGCCAGCTAGGCGCCTTGAAATCACGCTCGGCCATGCGCGGTACCAGCATGCGAAAAGGCGTTGAGTCGGCAAAGCCGCCCGCCAGGGCCTCTGGCAACAGGCCGGCATCGACACCGCTGGACTCGGCCAGTGCCACCATTTCGGCGATCGCTGCGGTATTGCAGGCCACCAGCAGTTGATTGCACAGCTTGGTGACCTGGCCTGCGCCTACCGGACCCATATGGGTGATGCGCGAGGCCAGTGGTTGCAGGATCGTCCTGGCGGTGTCCACGTGGGCTCGGTCGCCTCCACACATGATCGCCAGGCTGCCGGCCTCGGCTCCCGCCACGCCACCGGAGACCGGGGCGTCGACCCAGCTGAGGCCGGATTCGTCGGCCAGCTGGGCAAGCTCCCGGGTGGTGGCCGGATCGGCGCTGGTCAGGTCGATGATGGCGCCACCGGGACGCGCGTTGGCGATGACCCCCTCGGCCCCGAGCATCAGCTCGCGCAGCACCTCGGTATTGGCCACGCAGGTGATCACCACGTCTACCTGAGCGGCCAACTGCGCCACGCTATCGGCGACCCTGGCGCCGGTCTCCGCAGCGACGGCGTCGGCCTTGGCTCGAGTGCGGTTGTAGAGGACCAGCGGATGACCGGCCTTGGCTAGCCGGCGGCTTAGCGGGTCGCCCATCAGACCGATACCGATAAAGCCGAGGCGGGGCAGCAACGCGGACATGGTAGAACTCCTTGGCAGGGGAGAAGGGAGCGGCGTCTTGAGTTGGCCGGGCAAGGGAAGACAGCATGCAGCAAGGTGTGTTTCTGGCTCAACTGGGTTGCGCGCTGAGGCCCCGTCGCCTAGCGTGGAAGGCTTTGCTACCGACGCTGCCGCCACGAGATCCGCCATGCTCGAGTATACCTTGGCCCACTGGGTCACCTTTCTGTCGGCAGCCTTGCTGCTGAATCTCTCACCGGGGCCTGACATGGCTTTTGTACTGGGCCAGACCGCGCGACATGGCCGCCGTGGGGGCTTTGCTGCGATGTTCGGGGTATGGAGTGGGGCGGGCGTGCATGTGCTGATGGCGGCGCTGGGTTTGTCCGCCGTGCTGGCAACGTCCGCGGTCGCCTTCGGCCTGATCAAGTGGGTCGGCGCGGCGTACCTGCTGTGGCTAGGCATTCAGGCGTTGCTCGCCCGCCCGTCCAGCGAAACGGCGGCGCCGGCCCCGTCTCTGCCTGGGGCTGCCAGCATCTATCGCCAGGGCGTCGTGATCTCTCTGTTGAACCCGAAGGTCGCCATCTTCTTCCTGGCCTTTCTGCCTCAGTTCGTGGTGCCAGGCGCAGGGCCGGCCAGCCTCCAGCTTGCCCTGCATGGGTTCTTGATCATTGCGGTGGCAGGACTGATCGAGCCGCCGCTGGTGATCCTGGGCGCCAGGCTGGTCACAGCGCTACGCGGCAATCGTCGTCTTGGTCTATGGTGTGAGCGAGGGTTGGGGGCGCTGTTCATTGGCCTGGCGGCCAGGCTGGCCATGAGTGAGCGCAGCCCATAACGCTTAAGCCGGAGGCGAGCTCATGCGCCTGAGAATTCTGTCGGACCTGCACCTGGAGCACTTCGAGGGGGATCGCCTGCTGCCCGACATCGAGGCCGATATGGTGATCCTGGCAGGTGATATTCATCTAGGCCTGCAGGGAATCGAGTGGGCTGCTGCGCGCTTTCCCGATCATCCGGTGATCTACGTGCCGGGCAATCACGAATTTTACAAGCATCGCATGGAGCCCCTGCGCAAGGAGATGCGTGAGCGCGCGGCCACGCTGGGCATTCACCTGCTCGACAATGCACGGTTGGAGCTCGGCGGCGTGCGCTTTCTGGGGACGACACTGTGGACCGACTTCGCGCTCTACGATGAGCGTCCCGACCCGCAGGACATCCCTGCGGAGACGCTGTCCGCTGCACTCAGGCAGATGCCCGACTTCGCGATCATCGAAGAACCTGATGGCGAGGTCTTCTCGCCGGAGCGCAGCGTCGAGCTGCACCGCGAGAACCGGGCCTGGCTTGAGACCGAGCTAGCCAGGCCCTTCGCCGGCGCCACGGTGGTGGTCAGCCACCATGCTCCCCTGGCCGAGTGCATTCCTGCCCACTATCAGGGCGACCCGCTGTCGCCGGCCTTTGCCTCGCGCCTCGAGTCGCTGATGGAGGGCGTGGCGCTGTGGGTTCATGGCCACGTCCACGACCCGGTGATGCTGACGCTGGGGGACACCCGCGTGGTGGCCGTGCCCGGCGGCTATCCCGGCGAGCGTTCGGAGGACGAGCTGCGCCTGGATCGGGTGGTCGAGGTCGAGAGTATGGCGTCGCAATCCCGGCAGGCCTGAACTAGCCCCCCTGAAGCTGCTCCTTGAGCTTGCTGGGCAGCTTCTTGATGATCAATCGGTCATGTTCTTCGTCGTACTCGATGCTGTTGCCCAGCAGGTGGGAGTCGAAGCTGATCGATGCTAGACCTCATTAAGAACTGAGAAAGCTATTCTAAAACAGGTGCTTACCTTTCCTTATCTACCAGAAACCTCGATAGGTGGTACAAGGAATAGGGCATATGGCTTACCTGATGAAAGACAGGAACGGGACATTCTATCTAAGAATCGTTCTCAGTAAGGCTCAGAAGGCTTCCTATGGACGTAGGGAGTACAGAAGGTCTCTCTCTACCAAATCTCAACGTGAAGCGAATAGAAGGCTTCCTGAAGCGTATATGAAGGCCATTCATGAGCTTTCTTGTGGAGTAATGCCAAGCACTCACCAGAAGACACCACCATTTGTACCCGGTAGACCTCTGTTAGCTGGTATTTTTAAGGACTACAAAGCTCAGTTGAAGCTTTCTGGATATACGGGTAGGACCATCGATGGAAAGGATTCTGCACTAGAATTTCTCTATAAAGTGATTGGTAACAAAGCTGTTGATGCCTACACCAGACAGGATGTTAAGCAGTTGCAGGATACGTTACTGAAGATGCCCCCTAATTTTCAGAAGCGTCTAACGACTGGTCTATCTGTACAACAGGTGATTAACCTGAATAGGAATGGGAAGACTCTATCAACCATAACCTTCAATAATTACATGGCGATGTATATCGCTGTCTTTAACTATGCAATCAAAGAAGGATACATTGAGAATAACCCCTTCAGGAAGACAAGAATACACCAGAAGAAACTTAAGTCTTCGTATAGAGACGTATTCAGTACCAGTGATCTACACAAGATATTCTCTTACGTGGAAGGTAAGCTTGATATTGGTGATAGAAACTTCTCTGATCCTTCTAAAAAAGTGTTAAGGGCTGATAGGTACTGGTTAACTTACCTTTGTTATTACACAGCAGGAAGGCTCAATGAGCTTGCTCAGTTGTACACCAATGATATCTATCAGGTGAATGGTATCTGGTGCATCCATATCAGGGCTGGTAATAAGTACCAACGTATAAAGAATCTTAACAGTGAAAGAGTAATACCGATTCACCGTAGTCTGATAAGCTTAGGATTCTTGCAATACGTACAGCAACAGGATGGTCATATCTTTCCTATGTTAACGTACCTTGAGAAGAACGGTTATGGGCATCATGTATCTGCTTGGTTTACTAAAACAATTAGAAAGCTGAATATTAGTAATGGAAGAAAGTTATCAATGCACTCATTTAGACATACTGGTGCTAATTTGCTCAAGCAACAAGGTATTGAAGCTCACTTGATATCTGGACTCTTAGGGCACTCTACAGGGACTATTAGCCTAGACAGGTATGGTAAGACTCTGAATCCTGAAAGTCTGATAGAGGTAGTGAACAAGATTACTCCTGTGGATAACTTGTGAATAACTATAAATTCCCCATACAATGAGATAACACTACAGGATAATACTTATATAACCCTAGAAGCTCCTGTAAGGTTTTATAAGCAACGATATATCCCAACATGATAAATCACCCATGTTAAGTATAGAAACGCTTAGAGAGCCTTACAGAGAGTTTTAGAGCTATATAGGGTATTTTATACCTTAAAAACGACGATCTATTCTGAGATGGTAAATTATGCCTCTTAAAGATAGCAACAGAAATAGGGTATAGAATTGCCTAGAAATGGTTTTATAGGTTATTGGTAAGACATGTTGAAGGCTTGTCTCCGACAGGGACACCAACAGGATACACCAAGGAGTATAAAGACCTAGAAGGATTCTTCTAATGGAACACGATGGTTGATGACATACAACCGTGTTCACTTTATAAGGTATTTACAATGTCTGTTAAGTACACTGTCGGTAGACAAGGATTAACACGGTGGTGTAAGGAATGTTGAGAAAATGTATTGAGACAGAGAGGTGAGATAGTGACAGAAGGAACCTCTCGTACTGATACCTTCTTAAGTATATTTAGAAGGATCTCTACAGATCACTGTCGTTAGACACGGTACTGTAGGTGTCTTCTAACGATCTTTAAGAGAGACTTTCTAAGAGGGGAGGGGATTGTATCCTGTTTCCCTCCCTTTCCTTCTAGTGTCCTCTCTAGTCCTTGGAACCATCGTGCTAAGGTACTTGGCGTAAGCCATAGCTTTAGCAGAACCTTCCAAGAATCTTAAAACCTTATTACCCTTTCTAGGGATGTAGCATTTTTCACTTCTGACGAGATCGTGCTTATAAGTGTTTGTAAATAGACGCTAAAATTCACTATCTTCCAAGTACACTCTTCGTAAGGCTGAAATTCCAAAAGGCGGTTGTATCATTTTTGAGGTGTCCTAGAAGGGTATTCAACAGATGAGAATCGTTATTAACTGTTGACAGAATGCAATCTCTTCTGTACATTGACGGGTATAACGCGTAATAAAAGTATTGACAGATTTACGTTGCAAATGTTATGATGTTCATAGATAGAAGAGAAAGAGTTAGCATCTAGCGTAAGAAATCTATTGACAATATTATGATATTGCCATATACTTATGACTAGATAGCGGTAAAAAATTAAGCACCAGTCAACCAGATGATGTCTTCAAAAGAGGACTATAGTCTGGTTATTCTTGTGTCTGAAATAAACTAATCGAGAATCTTTATCATATACACTGTGACTAGCCATCACTGGTGGGAGATTCCTATGCCATAAAAACTACAGGAGAGATTAACAATGAAAGTACAAGTTTTATCAGCAATCATGTCTTATGGGAAGTCCACTTCTGCAATCAAGATGATCAGTTCTGAGCCTGACAATTTCTACTTTGTCATGCTGCCATATCTTGATGAGGTGAAGCGTTACCAGTGCGAAGAGAAGGGCGCTAACCAGTATCTTCCTGAAGGTAACAAGCTTGTTGAACCGTGTGATGAGAAGACAACCAAGTCTCAAGACCTTCTGAATATCCTTAAGCAGCGTCAGGGATCAGTGGTGACTACTCATGCGATGTTTGAGAATCTAACTCAAGAGCACTTCAACAGCATTAAGAATCTTCCCATGCGTCGTGGTGAGAAGGTGCTTGTACTTGATGAAACAATTGACCTTGTTAAGCCTGTCAATGACAACCGCCTTAGCAGTAAGGCTCTTCAGGCTGATGTAGAGAATGAATACATCATCGTTAACGAAGACACTGGCAAGGTTCAGTGGAACTCTTGTAAGGAATTTGAAGGGAATCAAGGTGCATATCACCATCATGAGCATCTAAAGAACCTTTGTGATACTGGTATGCTTTACTTCATTGAAGGTCGTTACGTGGTGATGGAAGTAAGCATTAATTTCCTTGAGTGCTTTGATCGTGTATTGGTGCTTACCTATCGGTGGGAATCATCCATCATGGCAAATTACCTCAAGGTCCAGGGTGTTGATGCTGAAATTCTAGACCTTGATGAAGATCGTGTTCTAGATATTTACAAGTACATTGCCGATCATCTGGTTATCCCTGATGACTACAGCATTGAAGAGTATCGTCTTAGCAAGGAAGGTATGAAGAACAATGTTGGTCCTATCCGTAGTGAGATCAACAAGCATATCAAGCAAGCCATGAGAGACTATGAGATTGGCCTTGATGAAACCTTGTTCACCACCTTCAAGAATCCAGATGGTGAGAGCACTATTGATTGGCTTAAGACTGTGAAGATTGGACAATCTACCAAGCTGGACTCACAAGGTAAGGAGGTTCCTGCTTGTTTCCTGTCTCATACAACGCTTGGAACGAATGAGTATCGCCATTGTAGGTTGATGGTGTATGGCCTTGATAAGCGCATTCAACCGGCTGTACAGAGCTATTTCAGTCGCAATGGTTCATCTATGCCTGCTGCTGAATGGGAGCTTTCTAGCCTTATCCAGTGGCTTTTTAGGGGTTGTATTCGTGACCAGCAGAGTGGCAAGGAAATGATTGCAGTAATCCTTTGCCCACGTATGCGTAAGATGGCCCAAGACTGGCTTGAAGGAATTAAACGCCAAGTACGTGAAGGTAAGGTTGCTAAGGCTTCAGAAGCTATCAGCATTGATTCGAAAACACGGCGTACCAAGATGCAACAGTTTAACAAATGGAAAAAGAATAATCCCGGTGGTGAATCATTCAGTTTTGATGACTACTTAATCTATGGTGGTCCAAAGCTTAAGAGGATGCTTAAAGAAGCTGCCTAAGAAACATCCCCTATGAGTTGTGGGGTGTGGGGAATCGACTTATAGGGGAACCTAACAATGATGAATATCACAAAGAAAGAGATGTACAAAGCAACGGCAGTAATGGATGACACTGATGAAATCTACTCATTATCCAAGGATTATAGGCACCTAAATCGTTCTGGCGCTCCAAAGTTCAGTAAGCCAAAGTACCAGCTTATCAAAGCTTTGATCAGTAAAATCTCCTACGAAAACGTAGTAGAGATCGAGGTTAAAGAACTTTGTGAGATGCTGGGAACTGATAGATCAAATCTGCATAGGCGTCTGAATATCGCTGGAAGCCTAATCGAATACGAATCATGTCGAGACAATAAGGCGATTGAGAAAGGTCAGTGTAGAATCCATATCAATCCTAATTATGCTTGGAAGGTGTCTTATACGAAGTCTCGTGAACAAGCCATTAAAGAATGGTATCTCTTCAAAGATCTCTCAGAAGAAAGTAAGACAGACTTCTCAATCAATCCCGCCTACGTTGCTTTGAAAGACCTCAAGGTCTCTTAAGAATTAGCCCAATCAGGCTATGCGGAGAATTGCCCACCAACTGCCAGGGTAGTTTTCAGCGTCCATTCTGCGTCCTCCTAAGCGCTATATGGGCACCTATTCAAATTTGAGAGTGCGTTCTTGTAAGACAGGCGTGCTTTCAATGGACTTCATCATTTGTGTAATCGCTATGCGGTGGGTTCTAGTACTCCTTCCCATTAAGCTGCTTGGTAGCGATGATGATGCGGTCTAAAGCGGATAATCATTTCCATTCAGAGGCTATGGTTTTCGGCGGGCATCCTGAGTCGCTTGCTCCTCTCTACATGCCCAACCTATTTCAAAGTGCTTTGCTAGGTTTCTAATCCTCCTACTAGCAGAGCTAAAGCCGTCCTAAGTGGCTCTTAGGGCGCACCCTTCCAAAGATTAGCCTGATTGGTCTTGCTATCAATCCTCCTGATTCACTTCGGTGAACTTCGGCAGAGATCCTTTTTATTCCGTGTCTTCATAGGCGGGGGTCTCTGTCACTTTTTTATCAGGACTTATCAGGGTGATCTTTTAAAGAAAGCCAATATAAAAAATAACTCTATGGAGAATTGAAGCAATGAACAAACAGAATATCTATATCTCACGTCAAGATGCCTTGCGACTTGGTTTCAAGTTCTATATCGGTGGGTTTTGCAAGAACTGCCAGCAGAATAAGACAATTCGATATACCTGCAATAGCTGCTGCGTAAACTGCAATGGAAAGAAGAAGGGGGAAGAATGATGGATTACAACGCATTCGAAGGCATTCCCGATGCTATTATCTTCCTTTGTATGGTCTGTGATCAAAAGCCCCTTGAAGGTCTACCTGTTGGTGTTAAATGCCTTGGTAAGAAGCGCTTTGCGCCTTTCTACGTTCTTCCTAGTGGTAAACACCATGTTGTTAAGAAGCCCCGTTGTAGGACTCCTGAAGACGCTCATAAGTATTACCAGTGGCTGATTCTCGATGCTGGACAGCGCTCTCTGGAACAGTGGAAAGAAGAAGCAACGTTCAATCTTCATCTCGCCAATTATATCTTGCACGGGATTCTTGAGCCGCTTGCTAATGACTGGGAAGCGGGTAGGGAGACTGTGTATGGCTAGAGAGAAAACCCCTTACAAGAACCTTCAAGAGCTTCCCCCGCATATCTTCCGTGACGTTCAAATGCGTGATCCTGTTGGTAAGGAATTTCGAGAATATCTTAGGTACATGCTGGAACATCATCCCGAAGATTTAATCTACATCCATCGTAAATCGCAGAGGTATGTAGATCATGGCGGGGCTTTCTATGAAACCTTTCCCCAGTGGCGTACCAAGCTTAAAAACAAGTTGAAGAAATATGAAAAGGAGGATGGTATTAAATGACCCAATTTACAAAGCAATACTCACGACCTATCGAGATTCATAACAGTATTCAGGCGTGTGAGAAAGAAGACCTTAAGCTTTCTAAGGCCCATAAGACATACCGTGCAATGCTTGAAGACAGCACGATCAGTGGTTCTACCAGTTTCATTAAGTCTCTGCTGAATCGTAAGTTCACTCTTAAGCCTCATCTTCGTTCTACCAAAGCAGAGAAAGAACTGGTAGAGGCATTGAATAAGTCTCTTGAAGACCTTAAGCCTTACAACTTCAATCGTACCATGTCAAATATTCTCAGCCTCGTGGAATATGGTACAAGCATCCAAGAAGTAACGTTCCATCGTAAGAATGGTAAGCAGGTATTCAAGACCTTCAGTCCTATTAGCCTTCAGTCTGTAAAAGAGTATGTATATGACAAAGGGGTACTGGTAAGGCTCGAACTTAATCCTCCTATGAACGATGGATTGATTAGGAACGTAACCAAGTCACCTACCAGTGTTGATGGTTCCAAGGTTCTAATGTTCTCTTTCATGGCAGATAGCGATAATCCCCTTGGAAGGTCTTTGCTTAGGGGATGCTATTCAAGCTGGAAGGAACTCACAGCCTACCGTGAATTGCAGCTTATCGCAGCTTCTAAGAACCTTGGTGGTGTCTTGAAGGTAGAAGTCCCTTCAGAATATCTAGCATCGTATTACAACGATCCTACAAGTGACCATGCCGTAATGGTAGACCAACTTATTCATCAAGCCAAGATGATGGGGCAGGGCTTGACCAGCTTTGTAGCACTTCCCTCAGACACTACCGAAGGCAATGCTAAGCTGTTTGACGTTCAGCCTATCAAGGGCGTTGATGGTAACGGCTTTGAAATTGAAGCATCCATTGCACGCTGCCAACGAAGCATCCTCATGGCTCTTCAAAGTAGTGTTCTTAGCCTTGGTCAAGATGGTGAATCAAGTGGTTCATATGGCCTTTCTAGCACTAAGAGCGTCCTTCTTAATACCTTCCTTAGCGCTATTCAGGACACCATTGCAGCAGAGTTTATGAAGGCTGTACGCCTTGCTTTTGAGCTTAATGGTCTTACTGACAATCATCTTCCTAGTGTTGTTTGGGAAGACATGACAGAGCCGACTTGGGAAGAGTTTACCAGTGGTATCAAAGAGATTGGTATGTCAGGGCTTGTCGAGCCTACTGGTGAGATGGATCAGTGGATTAAGCAGAGTATTGGTGCACCTATTGCTGGTGGTACATCTGGTAAAGCTGCCGGAATGATGCGTGAAGCAAGGGAGGCTAGTAATGCCAACGATGAATGATATTGATCAAGTACGCCTTTATATCGGCGATACAGACCCTGATGAGCCTTACCTGTCAGATGACTCTATTGCATTCCTTCTTTCAGAAGCTGGTAACGATGTTCTTCAAGCATCCGTAGATTGTCTTGAGGTGATCATTAATCAGATTGCTCTCACCCCGACCCGCTGGGAAATCGGTGATGCTTCTGAAACAAGGGCAACTGTTGAAGACCTTGAGCGACGCTTACAAGACCTACGTATCAAGGTTAACACCAGAAAGAATAAAGCTGTACCAATCATCCTGCATTCTGGAAGGAAAGACTGGTGCGAGTTTGAAAAGATTTTTGGAGATCACTGATGAATATCCTAGACCGTCTGCGCAAAGCCAAGACACCACCTAAAGAAGAAGAGACTGTAGAAGAACCTAAAGAACGTATCTCAGAGCGTGAGCTTACAGAGCGCCTTACAGGCTTCCTATACAGCGAAGACATTGTTCAAGACTACCTTCCAGTGTTTCGTAAGCTTTACCAAGACCCTGAATTCAGCAAGGTGATGGAGCTTATCGAAGCTAAGGAACAAGAACTTAATTCTCTCAATGGCTCTAAAGAATACTTTGAACAAGTGACAGAGCCTGATGAAACGACTTCAGAAACTACTGAAGAGGGTAATGAAGATTACCTAATGACAATCCTAAATGAACGATATGGAGAATAACCAATGACCAAAATCAATACTATCAATCCTAAAGGCGACATCTTTCTTGTCCATTGTGATGATTACGATGTTCAATTTGATGCAGTAAATGTAACCGTTGCAGGTGTTGCTGGTGACGTACTGGAAAATGCCTCCACCAAGGTTAGCGCAACCTCTACTGAAGTGCTGGGCATCCTCGCAGAAGATACTGACGGTACTCAAGGTAATGTCCGCGTTATGGTTCGCGGCAACCCTTCAACTGTTGATGCAGAAAAGATCAACACTTTCGATTCTACCGATGCCCTGGAGCTACTCAAAGCCAAAGGTATCGTTGCAGTTAACGAACAATAATTTAAGGAGTAAAGAATAATGCTTATTGATAACGAATACGTGATGGACCGTACCGAAGCCATCAACAAGATCCCTGCTAAGCCGTCCCTGATTGGCTCTATGGGCTTCTTCAAGACCCGTAGTGTTGCTAGTGACTATATCACCTTCGACGTTCGAGAAGGCTCCCTGAAGGTGCTGGATGATAAGCTGCGTAGTGTTGCTGACAAGAATACGCGTGACCAGTCTGGTTTTGATCAGCACGTCCTTAAGATTCCTCACTATCCGATTGAATCAACTATCACCCGTGATCAGCTTGCAGGTGTACGTGACTTCAATAGCGAATCTGAGAAGAGCCTTGCTAAAGCTGTTGCAGAACATCTCGAAGATCATTCCGATATGATCGATTACCATCACGAGTATCAGCAGGCAAAGATGCTGTTTAACGCTCAACTGGTGACTGACAATTTCGGCACCTATGACCTTGCTTCAGAGCTTGGTGTTTCTCAAGGTTCCCAGACCCTGTCCTACGCTGCTGATGGTGACGTGCTGAAGCAATTCCGCGCTATGCAGAACGCTTCTAAAGCTGGCCTGATGAGTGGTTCTGCCCGTGGCTTCGTGATGTTCGCTGGTAATGACCTGTACGAATGGCTCCTGACTGTACCGGACCTTACCAAGGCTATGCAGATGAATGGTTGGGCAGGTGCTAACCCGCTGCTGGGTCAGGTGGGTGAGGTTGGTGCAGGCTATTCAAGCTTTACCTTCGGTGGTGTGACCATCGTCAATTACAACGATTCCTTCACCAAGGCTGATGGTACTCAAGACCAAATCCTTGCAGATGCTGAAGGTCTCTTTGTACCGCGTGCACAGCTTGGTAAGCACTTCTTCGGCCCTGAGAACACCCTTACAGGTCTGTCTGGCGGTGGTCAGCGTGCTTTCTCCCGTACTGTTCGGGATGATCGTGATCGCTTCATTACCGTGGAATCCGAGACTAACAGTCTGCCGATTCTTGAGAGTGTTGGTAGCACCATCAAGGTTGATTTTACTGACGCTTAAGTAAGCACCTAAAGAGGGCTGGCTGGCAATTGCTGGTCAGCCTTTTTTATTGCCTAAAAATAACACTGGGGGAGATGATGCCATGGCAAGAACACCAAACAAAAGAAATTACACCTTCCATATCGATCAAGAAACACTGTATGAAGAGGTTGAGATTTACGCACCATTATCAAAGAAGCAAGCTGTATACCTGAATGATGATGATCACGATATTCTACTATTCGGTGGCGCTTCAGGTTCAGGAAAGAGCTATCTAAGCCTTCTAAAGCTTCTCATTGACTGCTTTGAAGACCCTGATTATAACGCCATGCTTCTACGTGAATCATTGGTACAAATCAAGGCTCCGGGTTCTATTTGGGAAGAAGCTAATAAGCTATTCAGTAAGGTTGGTGCGAAGTCTAACAACATTCAGAACCAGATACGCTTTCCTAATGGTGCCTTCGTAAAGTTTCACTATCTCAAAGATAACCAGAATGACTTCCAAGGCTCACAGCTTACAGGGGTACTGATAGACGAAGCATCTCAAATCAAAAACATTGATGATGTATGGTATATCACAAGCCGTCTTAGGGGGAAATCTAAGAAGCGTAAGACCCTTCGAATGACAGCTAACCCTGATAGAAATTCCTTCCTTTGCGATTGGCTTACCAAAGCAGGCTATCTAGATGAGAAGGGTTTCCCAGATGAATCCATGGATGGTGTCACCACCTACCTTATCCAGCTTCAAGGTGATTTTGAGTTCTTCAAATCCCGTGAAGAGATCAAAGAGAAATATGGTGATGCCGCTGCAAGGTCAGCATATTCATTCGTTTACCATTCAGCGAATATCTACAACAACCCAATATATCTTAAGGATCAACCAGAGTATGTATTCAAGCTAGAGAACCTTAAGAAGCTAGAGCGTGACAGGTTGTTATATGGAAACTGGTTTGCTTCTCAAGGTGGTCTAGGCTACCTCAAGCGTGAAGACTTCAAAGAGATTGATGCTTCAGAAGTCCCGTTAGGGCTAACAATGATCCGTAGTTGGGACTTGGCAGCAACCAAACCAGACCCTAATAAATCCGCTAAACAAGGTGGTGATCCAGACTGGACAAGAGGTGTTAAGTGCGCCTTTGACAAGGAGACTGGCAATTTCTACATCCTTGATATGAAGTCCATGAGGGATAGATCCGCACTTGTAGAGAACCTAGTCTACAAGACCGCTAGGGAAGACTTACAGCTTTCTGATAACACCTATACAAGTATCAGCCAAGACCCTGGGAGTGCTGGTAAGGCTCTAGCAGAAACCAAACGTACAAAGCTTATTGCTCTAGGTGCCAAGCCAGTCATCCTAAAACCTCGTAAGTCTAAGTTAACCCGTGCTCAAGGTTTCATGATAGCTGCCCAACAAGGCAACGTCTACGTGGTCAAAAATACCTTCAACGAATCCCATTATACAGAGCTTGAGCATTTCGATGGTGATAAGTGTAGTGGCTATCACAATGACATTATGGACTGTCTTTCTGATGCTTATGAAACACTGGTTAATGGTCGTCTACTGCCCAATATCAAGGTCAATCGTAATAACCCAAGACTACGCAATATGATTGGTCCTACCGTCCTTTCTAATCGGAGAATATAACAATGCCTAACAAGAATTTCTATCGGGATTATGTAGCGTTTTACGCTGAATATGGTTATCGAGACCCCCTAACAGGCAGCTGGATTGAAGGCTATACCGATCCAGTGATTCAAAGGGTCAATATCCAGCCTTTTAAAGATGGTGAAATGCTTACCTTTGCAGAGTCCACCACGTATTACCAGAAAGGATACAAGAAGGTTTACACCAAAGAATTACCCGTATTTCCAGAGAATCCCCCTGAGAATTCTGCAATCCTCTTTTACTTCAATGGTGAGTTTTATCAGGTGAAAGGGAGTATGGATTATACAACACCGGGTAGAGGACCAAAGCATTACAAGCTACTCGCTACCATGTATCCCAACGGTACTGAACCTGATATTGAACCCCCTGAAGAGGTGATTAACAATGGCTGATACAGTTGCACAGCTTAAGGCTAGACTGTCATATGATATTGACTTTCGAAACTTAAAGAGATTCGAGAAATCCCTAGAGAATGCTAACAAGAATCTTGAGGCATATCGTAAGAAGCTTAATGACTTCCAGACCAAACGAGTAAAGAATCTCGATACTGAATTCAAGAGTCTTGATAAGAATCTAAAGAACTATTCCCGCCACCTTCGCGACGTTAGCTTTACTGAAGATCGCCTTGCAAGAGGCATGAGAGACGGTAACAAGAGCCTTGAGAGGCGTTCCCGTATTGTTACTGATATGTCCTATCAAATGCAGCGATTCCAGCGCTTTAACAGGGACTTCAATGCAGGCATGAGCCATGGTAGATCAGGTATGCCGTACCACGTCGAAGGAGGCTCTACAGGCGCTAATATGCATGGCAGGGCGGCAGGTATTGGAGCAACAATTGGTGGTGCTATGCGGGCTATGTCTGGGCCTGCTATCGGTGCTGCTGTAGTGGCTGCTGGTGCCTATATGAGCAACGAACAGTACCAACGCTTCCAACGTATTGAGAGTGCTTTTA
This sequence comes from Halomonas sp. DP8Y7-3, assembly GCF_019801675.1. Lineage (NCBI taxonomy): Bacteria > Pseudomonadati > Pseudomonadota > Gammaproteobacteria > Oceanospirillales > Halomonadaceae > Halomonas > Halomonas sp. DP8Y7-3. The sequence goes on along the minus strand of NZ_JAHVIO010000014.1, from coordinate 162,356 downwards.
CGTCCCTTGAAGGGTCTTCTGAAGCCGCTGCAAGGCGTATTGAGCAGATTTCCGCTATCAGTGATTACATGGGTACTAACTTTATCCAGTCTGCTGAAGGCTACAGGGACTTTGCAAATGCTTTGAAGGGTAGTGCTCTTGAAAGCCAATCTATGAGATTCTTCACGCAACTCCAAGCCTATGCAACAGCTACTGGCGCTTCTCAAGAAAGGCTCGGAAGAATCCAGCTTGCAGCCTCGCAAGTGGCCAGTACGGGTAAATTGATGGGCGACGAGTTGCTACAATTCGCAGAAGCTGGCATTTCAAGAGAGCTTATCGCATCCTCTATGGGATTGAGCCTTAAAGAGTTCACAGATAAGCAACAATCAACACGAGGCATTCTTGCTACAGAACTCTTACCAGCACTGTTCAGTGTCATGGGGGAACGTTCACAGATTGGTGGTGCTCTCGATCAACGAAGGAATAGTACCCAAGCACAGCAGAACAGGGCACTTAATCAAGCGTTCTTCAGCAACAATCTAATGAATAGGGTTGGTCTTGATAACGCGATGAACAACGCTTACCAAGGTATCCTAAGCGCTATCAGGAAGTCTGAAGGTCTCTTTGAAGAGATTGGTGAATTTGCTGACAGCATGGCACCTATCCTTAAGAACCGCTTTGAAGCATTCGGAAATATTCTTGCTTCTGTCGGGAACGTATCTGATGCATTGGATGGTGTAGACTTTGAATCTCCATTCAGGTCCCTAGCAGATGTGATGAATGAAGTCGCTGACTACATCAATAGTGTTGCAGATGTTATTGAGATCATCCGTAGTGATACAGCATGGCGTGATAAGGTCTCTAATATTGGTGATATTGTCGCAGGACACCTTAAAGATATTGCAGAGAACTTTGTCAATTCCATCATCTCAAGCGTTAACTTTATCCTTCCTAAAGCCTTTGAGATTGGTCATGTTAACTTCGGTCCTCAGCTTTCACCTAATATGATGATGCTGAACCCTGACGTATTGGAATCTCTTAACAGTAAGGCTCGTGAGACCATTGCACCAATGCTAAATGCTCAAGGTGGTATTAGTGATCCTAATCAGGTTCCTTTCGGACCACCTATCGACCGTAATGGCAATCCCATGAATGGTACAACCAACGTCTATCACCAGACCATCTCACCAACTCTAGAGATCAATGGTGCACAAGATGTTGAAGCTATTAAATATGAGATTGGTCACTATTTAGATCAGGTTATTCGTACAACATCAATGTCACAGCCCAAGACAGAGAGGTGATAGATGCATATCAAGATTCTCTATGCTCTTCTAGCAACACTGTTATTAGTGATTGGCTATGATGCTTACAGTGACCATAAAGATAATATCCTTCAGCATGACTGGACAGATGGTGATGAAGTCTTCCAGAGTCAACAGATTGATGACTTGATGGATAGGATTGTTATCTTAGAAAATAACATGGAATGAATATTTAGCCATTATCTTGTAAGTGTCGCTATTAAGCAACACCGTCAGGATAGTGGCTTTTCTATTTCTATTGTTAGTACACCTATGGAATAGATTGGAAAGATATTGCTCATTTATCGGTGATTTAATAGGTTAAATGGCGATATATCTTTAAAGGTATACTTATGCGTGCTCATGGGTTAGTCCCCCAATACTATCGCTTTTCACCTTACAAATATCCTTCACAATCCTTCATAACAACTTGAACATTACTCATGACGTATTTACCAGTACCTTAGCAGGGCAGGGGAGAGGTGCTAACCAATCATTCTAAGCATATTACCGATGCAATTTAACATAAGATTGTTTACTGGAATAACTGTTAAGGATACTTGGCAAGTCTTGGTCAAGTGATTGGTGAGAAGTCAACAGGTTTGATAGTAGTATTTCCCTATGATTTTTCTATTTCTCATAAGCTATCACGATTATGGAGATTAGAAAAGGTAGGGGGGAGTGTTGGGGACTAACCGTCATATTCCAATGGATAGGGGGCTTCATTAGCATTCTCTGCTATGATGGTGGTGTCAATCACTGCTTAAGGTATATACGATGCTAAGCGAACATTCTCATTACATTAGCAATGGCATTAGGTGTCTCATATCAAAAGAAACTCATCCTAATATCTATCCTTTCTTTGTTAGCCATATTCATTCCATAGAGAGTAATTCGGGCATAATAAATTATCAGTACATTATTGCTAACGGTCCTTTTGATAATGATGGTCTTGCAGTTTTTAAGCGTTTTGCTGATGATCTGGAAAGTAACTTTAGCACTGATGAGATGTATAAGCTTGTGGCATTTACGTGGGTAAGCTTAGACTTCAATCAGTTTTTACGGCGTCATAATGAAGAGCAAGTGATATCAGCTATCTACGCTTGTGTCGATGAGTGGATTTTGCTTAGTAATACTTTCGAAGGCGAAGAGCTTGAAAAAGAATGGGAAGCATTTGTTCTAAATAAAGCCGATGATCTTCTTGGTATTCTTGATCAAAGAGCAGGATCAGGAAATCCCAACTTCATTTATGGGTTTAACACCCTAGGTGTCGATAAGAAAATCCCTGAGGGCTTTACTGGTTATGTTCGCTATGCGCTTTATAAAATCCTTCAGCACCGTGCCATGGTGGAGGTGTTGAGCATAGGTGGTACAACAGGTGGTACAAGTTAAGCATTCTTAGGTAATGACCTTGGAGGCTGATGCTGTGGAAGTCATGCCAAATACATCACCAGCCTCTTTGGTATAATGCTTGTTAGGATTGGTATAAATCCTGTTTTATCAGTAGCTTACTAGCCCCCCTGCAGCTGTTCCTTGAGCTTGCTGGGCAGCTTCTTGATGATCAATCGGTCATGTTCTTCGTCGTACTCGATGCTGTTGCCCAGCAGGTGGGAGTCGAAGCTGATCGAGACGCCCTCGGCGCGGCCGGTGAAGCGGCGGAACTGATTGAGGGTGCGCTTGTCTGGCGGGATTTCCGGTGACAGGCCGTAGTCGGCGTTGCGAATGTGCTCGTAGAAGGCCCGCGGATTGTCATCGTTGACCAGGGCGGAGAGCTCATCCAGGGTCATCGCTTCACCACGACTTGCCTGGTCCTGGGCGTAGTCGATCAGCGCATCGGTCTTTTCCCGCGACGCTTCCTCCTCCATGTCTTCCTGCTCGACATAGTCGCTGAAGGCCTTCAGCAAGGTACGGGTTTCGCTCTTTGGATCGACGCCTTCGCTGGCGCCCAAAAGGGCCTGCAGGTCGTCGGCCAGCTTCTTCGCGCCGCGATCTGCCAGCATCGACAGGTACTGACTCGACGGGCCGCCGTCCTGCCATTGGGTCAGGTTGAGGCGGAAGGCCAGCGACATCTGACTGTGATTGAGCTGCCCGGTGATGCCGACGCGACCGTCTTCACCGATGACGAAACCGTCCCGATGGTGAACCAGTGCGACGAACAGGTGGCGGGTCTCGCCCTGGCGCTGGTCGACCATGAGCAGGTGGCCTCCGGTGGGCAGGTGCGCGTCGACCACGCCCTTGATGGCCTCGCCAAGCTCCCTGGCCAGTGCCTGAAAGTCTCGCTCGCCGTCGAGGAAGGCACGAAACTCGGCAGGGAAGCGGCTGGTGGTCGCCACTACCGGACCTTCATCAGAGGCGGCCAGGCCAGAGGAGCCTGCACCAGAGGTCCCTGTCGCGGAGGAGTCCTCGTCGTCCCAAGGGGCGACATCCTCGCCGCTGGCGTCGCTATTCTGCACGCTCGGGCGATCCGTGGTGCTGGGGGGAGCGTGCTCATTGAGCCGGCCCCAGCGCTTGGCTTTGCCGTGGTAAGCGTCGGTCAGGCGGGTGACCAGGCTGTCCAATGCGTCGCTGTCGGGATGCAGCTCGCTGGCATGCTTAAGCGTTGCCGGGATGTCGCTGGCGCTCTTGTCCAGGCGCTGGATGACGCAGGCAGAGATCGGCATGGAAACCTCGTGACCAAAAAACGGCGGCAGATGATAGCGTACTTGGGGCGTCAGACCGAAGCCGATTCATGGCTTGAGGCGATAGCCGCTGCGGAAGATGGCATGGATGACCGCCAGCGCCAGGGCCATGAACAGCAGAATCATGCCCAGACTGACCCATACGCTGACATCGCCGAGTCCATAAAAGCTGTAGCGGAAACCCGACACCAGGTAGACCACCGGATTGAACAGGGTCACCGTTTGCCACAGGGGAGGCAGCATGTCGATGGAGTAGAAGGTTCCGCCGAGGAAGGTCAGCGGCGTGATGACCAGAAGCGGCACCAGCTGCAGCTTCTCAAAGCCATCGGCCCAGATCCCGATAATGAAACCGAGCAGGCTGAAGGTCAGTGCGGTCAGCACCAGAAACAGCAGCATCAACAGCGGGTGCATGATGGTAAAGGGCACGAACAGGCTGGCCGTTGCCAGCACGATCAAGCCGAGCACAATAGATTTGGTGGCGGCAGCGCCGACAAAGCCCAGCACGATCTCCAGCGGCGAGATGGGAGCCGATAGAATCTCGTAGACCGACCCCGAAAAGCGTGGGAAGAAGATCCCGAATGAGGCATTGGAGACACTCTGGGTCAGCAGCATCAGCATGATCAGCCCCGGCACGATGAAGGCACCGTAGGGAATGCCCTCGACCTCACTGATGCGTGAGCCAATGGCGGAACCAAAGACCACGAAGTACAGCGAGGTGGATAGCACGGGGGATACCACGCTCTGCAGCACGGTGCGCAGGCTTCGGGCCATCTCTGCCAGGTAGAGCGTCTTGACCGAGGTGATGTTCATGGTCGCTCCTTGACCAGATTGACGAAGATTTCCTCCAGCGAACTCTGGCGAGTGTGCAGGTCCTTGAATGCGATGCCGGCGGCGTCGACGTCTGCGAGCAAGTCGGCGATGCTGCTCTCACCGTCGTCTGCACCGTCATAGTGGTAGACCAGCGCATGGCCCTCGTCGCTCAAGGCCAGGTGGTGGTGAGCCAGGGCGTGCGGCACAGCGTCGAGGGGTTCGCGCAAGTGCAGGGTCAATTCCTTGCGGCCGAGGCTCGCCATCAGCGCCTGCTTTTCCTCCACCAGCACCAGCTCTCCGGCACGAATGACGCCGATGCGCTCGGCCATCTCTTCCGCTTCCTCGATGTAATGCGTGGTGAGGATAATGGTGACGCCGCTCTCTCTGAGGCCTCGCACCACCTCCCACATGTCACGGCGCAGTTCGACGTCGACCCCGGCGGTGGGCTCATCCAGAAACAGTACCTGGGGTTCGTGGGCCAGTGCCTTGGCGATCAGCACCCGACGTTTCATGCCGCCGGACAGGGTGATCAGCCGGTTCTTGCGCTTTTCCCACAGGCTGAGCTGGCGCAGCACCTTCTCGATATGCGCCGGATCCTTGGGCTTGCCGAACAGGCCGCGGCTGAAGGATACCGTGTCCCATACGGTGGAGAAGGCTTCACTGGTCAACTCCTGGGGCACCAGCCCGATCAGCGAGCGGGCAGCACGGAAGTCATCGAGGATATCGTGGCCGTCGACCCTGACGTGGCCTGATGAGGGATTGACCAGCCCGCAGATGACGCTGATCAAGGTGGTCTTGCCTGCCCCGTTGGGGCCAAGCAGGGCAAAGATCTCGCCGCGCTTGATGCTCAGGTCGATGCCCTTGAGCGCCTCGAATCCGCCGGCATAGACCTTTGTCAGCGCCTGGACATCAATGATCGGGGAGTCGCTCATGGGTGCCTTCCCCCGGGGGCAAGGTCTTGGTGCGGCGGGTGAGGCAGTCCTGATGAATGCTCCATGCTGACGTCCTTATCGATGGCCTTCGCCCATCCTAGCGCGGTTGTCTGCATCTGCACACCGGCCCGATCCACGCCCTGGCCGGTGTGTCCCCTCCGCCGGGGCCGCAGGTTCATGCCGTCCTTGGCTGCGGCGGACTTATTTCCTGGCGCTGACGTCAAGCATGCGGGGCAGGACATCCTGCTGCCTGGGATTCATGCGGTGATGAACCGCCATCAACACGTGCCCCAGGGCCATCGCGAACAGCGCCCACCCCAGCCAGCCGTGGAGCAGATTGGCAGGGAGCATCATCCACTCGATCTTGTCGCCGTCAAAGCCTGACATGAGCTCGATGCCGAAGGGCGAAAAGGCGCGCCCGGAACCATATTGGCGCATCAGCGCAATCGACGGAATCACGACCAGCAGGGCGTATAGCGCGAGATGACCCAGATGCGACGGCAGGTTGAGGCTGGATGGGCGGCGGCGCTGGTTTAACAGCGCCCAGGCCACCCGGCCCAGCATCAGGATCAGAATCAGCAGGCCCACCGGCTTGTGGGTAGCCCAGGTCAGTTTATCCAGCCAGGAATCTTCGAACAGCACTGTGGTGGTGGCCGTGACGAGCTGCCACAGCACCAGGGCGGCGATGCTCCAGTGGAAGAAACGGCTGATACTGCCATAACGTTCGGGTGAATCGATGATCGACATAGGGGACTCCTCATCCTCGGTCGGGGCGGTCGATGGTTGTTTTTGCATAGCCTAACTCGGCCCAGCGGGCAGGACTGGGGAATTTTCCCAATAGAATGTGCACGAAGCTGCAGCCGTGGGTCGAACATGCCGTTCGGCACGGGACGTTACCGGGGCGGATGTAAGGAAGGCGGTGGTGGCGTCATCCAAACACTCTCGTCACCGACGACGTTGTCCCAAGAGGTCTCCTCCATGTTTCCTGAGTCTCCCCTGACGTTGAAACGAATGACCAGCAAGAACAAGGCGTGCGGTGCTGTGCCTCTGCCCCAGTCGTCCGGGCGCTCGCTGCGGTTGGCGACGCGGTTGGCGTTCGCCCTGACGCTGCTGATTGCGGTGACGCCCCAGGCGTCGGCACAGAGTGGCGATCAGGTAACGCCCAGCGTGTCCCAGAACATCATGCAGCAGAAGTGGGTGTCAGACGATTCCAACCTGATCTCCACCGTCGTACTGGTTACCCTGGACCCCGGGGCCAGTCTGCCGCCCCATCGCCACGCAGGGCCAGCCTACGTCAAGGTGGCCGCCGGCGAGGTGATCTCACAGCTTGAGGGTGGGGAAGAAGAACGCTTTGGGCCTGGCGACGAGTGGCGAGAGCCGGAGGGCGTGCGTCATGTGAAGCTGGTCAATGCCAGCGATGAGAGTGCTGCGGAATTGATCGTGGTGATGATCCACACTCGCGGTGAACCCCTGACCCGAGTCGAGAAGACAGTGGAGTAGATAACAGCGGCAGGAAGGGGGGCAGAAGAGGCTGCCTAAGACACTGTCTTAGACACCAAGGCCACGCTTTGGCGTGGCCTTGGTTTGACTAGCATGGTTTGACTAGCATGGTTTGACTAGCTCGGTGTGGCTAGATCGGTGTGACTCGCTCGGCGGGATATCAACCGCGGCTGGTGACTTCCAGCAGGTGGTAGCCGAACTGGGTCTTGACCGGGCCCTGGACCTTGTTCAGCTCGGCGGAGAACACGACTTCGTCGAATTCGCGCACCATCTGGCCGGGGCCGAAGCTGCCCAGGTCGCCGCCCTGGCGGCCGGACGGGCAGGAGGAGTGTTCGCGGGCGGCGTCGGCAAAGTCACGACCGTTCTCGATTTCGGCCTTGAGGGCCTGGCACTTGTCTTCGCTGTCAACGAGGATATGGCGAGCAGTAGCTTGAACCATGGGAAACTCCAATTGAGTGCTGCGGGAATCAAAGGTGGGCGGAGCTTAGCATGCTGCGGCACACAGGGCATCCTGTCGTCGAGCGGAGGTAGCCGCCAGCGATGCCATGTTGACGATAGAAGTGATGGTGAGGAGTTGCCACGTGAACAAGGTTCTGGTCAGTGCTTGCCTGCTGGGAGACCCGGTGCGCTATGACGCCAGTCACAAGGCCCTGGGCGATGCGCGTCTGAGGCGCTGGCGCGAGGAGGGGCGGCTGGTACCCATCTGTCCGGAAGTGGCGGGAGGGTTGCCGACGCCCAGACCTCCCGCCGAAATCCAGGGAGGGCAGGGACGTCAGGTGCTGCACGGGCAGGCAAGGATCGCGGATGACGCCGGGGACGATCCCACCGAGGCCTTTATCCGGGGTGCAAAGCTTGCGCTGTCCGCGGCCAGGCGCCATGGGGTTCGCCTGGCCCTGTTGATTGACCGCAGCCCCTCCTGCGGCAGCACCCAGATCTACGACGGCCATTTTGAGGGCACTCTGGTGGCCGGTGAGGGAGTCACCACGGCGTTGCTGCGTGCCTCTGGCATTGAGGTCTTCGCTCCCCACCAGCTGGACGCCCTGGGAGAGCGGCTGGCCCAGCTCGACGCAGACGAGGCGTTTTGAAGGGCCGGCGTCAGTGAGGGGCTACGCTCAAGGCTCGGACTGCCTGGCTTCCTCAGCTTCCTGTCGTTGCGGGACCGGCCTATGGGGTCGCGCGCTATTCCTCAACCTATCCCTCAACCTATCCCTCAACCTATCCCTCAACCTATCCCTCAACCTCGGTGGGCGCTGGCGGAAAACTGACTGTCAGCGTGTGGTGGGCCCGTTCGCGCCTTACCTCGACTCTCGCCTGGGTCCCCGGCATTACGCGGTTCACCAACGCCTTGAGCTGCGCAGGCTGGTCAAGGGGTTGGCCAGCAAAGCGCAGCAGGCGATCACCGACACGCAGCCCCGCAGCCGCGGCGGGGCTATCGGGTGCCACCTCGCTGACTACCAGACTGCCTTCGTCCATGTCGACGTCAACCCCCAGTCGCGGTCCATGCTGAATCATGTCGTTGTGCACCACAAAGATCACATCGGCAAGCCCGTCGTCGGCCGTGCAGGCCTCGTCCACCGTCAGCGGTAGCAGGCTCGACACCGCGCGGATATCCCGGTGTGAAAGCTGCGTCTCGATGCCCTCGCCGTAGCTGGCATGTCCCATTCCCACCAGGCCCACCGCCAGGTAGCCGTCCTCTACCAGCTCGGTAAGCCCGTACGCCATGGCCGTGTCCCAGACCTGCTGGGCGTAGACGAAGTCATCGATCATTCCGGCATCGAACGCGCGATTGCCGGTTTCGTCACCAAGTTCGGCCGCGTGCTGGGCCAGGCTCTCTTCCAGGCGCTGCCGGTAGGAGGGCGATGCCGGGGCGGGTTCCGGGATGCCGTGACGCTCAGTGGGTGGTACGGCCATGACACCTTGCTCGACCAGGCGTCGGCGCAGCTCCGGCGTGACGTTGAGTGCCTTCAGCGGCAGGCGATGGTCACGGGCAAAGTGCAGTATCGGCAGGTAGAGCGCGGCGTCAAAGCCCCAGTAGCGATACCACTGGCTCTGCTTGAGCAGCTCTGTCTCGTCGATGTTTCCAGCCACCCAGGCATCCAGCGCCGCCTGGCTTTCCCTTGGCAGCATCTCCAGGCCGATGGCCAGGCGCGGCTGCTGGGCGTGCAGGGCGCTGATCGCCGCCAGCTGAAAACGATGGTGGGCAGGCTGGTCGTGGCGCTCGCCCAGCAGTACCACCTGCTCGTCCGCCAGCGCCGCCCAGCCCATGGGAGGGGAGCGGCTGGTCAGGCTGTCTCCTGGCGTTCGCCAATCGCCGGGGAGGGCACAAGCGGTGCCCGGGGCGCCTGTCGAGGGGGCGGCGACGGGTGGCTGGGTGTCATCGCCCATGGGGGATGCCAGGGCCATGTTCAGCGGTGCCGACAGTGATACCAGCATCGACGCCAGCGCTGGCAGACATAGCCGGACATGGCGGTGTTGGGACATGGGATGAGTCTCCTGACATCGAGGGTCTTGAGTGTGGCGATGGTCCCCATGGGGATATCGCCGCAGTTGCTAGGGCAGTGCTATCAAAGGCATCGCACGGTCACATTTCAACAACAACCCGATGGTGACGACAGTGGATCATAGTCTTTCAGAGCTGGCGAATCGTCGCCAGGACCCCAATCGCGGCCTGCGTCGCGGCTTGCTCTTTCTCAGTGTGGTGCTGGTTGCCAGCCTGTCCGGCCACTGGCTGATCCAGGATGGCCACTATGGCGCCTACGCGCTGGTGCCCACGGTGGTCGTCATTTCCATGGCGCTGATCACCCACCGTACCCTTGAGGCGCTGATGGCTGGGTGTCTTAGCGGTTTCATCATCCTGTCACCTTCCAGCGCCATTCAGGACATGGCGCTGGCGGGGCTGGAGGTCATGCAGCAGCCGACCATGGGCTGGATCGCCCTGGTCTGTGGGCTGCTGGGTGCCTTGATTGGCCTTTTGCAGTTCGTCAGGGGCACCGAGGCCTTCAGCGATAGCGCGGGCCGCCTGTTGACCACGCGCAGACGGGCCATGCTGGGGGCCACGGGTCTTGGCATCCTGATCTTCATCGACGATTACCTCAATGCCATGACGGTATCGGCGGCGATGAAGAAGCTGTTCGATCGACTCAAGATTTCCCGCTCGATGCTGGCCTATATCGTCGATTCCACCGCGGCGCCGATCTGTCTGCTGATACCGTTCTCGACCTGGGCCATCTATCTGGCGGGACTGCTGGAAAGCCAGGGCATCGCCTCAACCGGAGAGGGCTTCGCCACCTATCTCGGCCTGATACCGATGCTGTTCTACCCCTTGATTGCGCTGCTGGTGGTACTGCTGGTAGCGCTGGGGGTGTTGCCTGCCCTTGGGCGCATGCGCGCGGCAGAGGCGGGAGATGAGCTGGTGGATGATAGCAGCGCCGAGCAAGCCGACGAGGTGCAGCGCCAGATCACGCCCCGCTTGATCAATTTCGTACTGCCGGTGACCACGCTGCTGCTGGCGACCTGGTGGTTCGGTATCGATGCGCTGATCGGCGTTGGCTTCGCCCTGCTGGTTGCCCTGGCGCTGTATGCAGCGCAGCGGATCGCGCCACTCAATCGCATGTTTGATGAGCTCCTGAAGGGCTTTCAGCAGATGCTGCTGCCCCTCGGCATTGTGTTCGCCGCCTTCCTGCTGCAAACGGTGAACCAGAACCTCGGCCTGACCGAGACGCTGGTGGCCTGGGTCGAACCTTTGATGCAGGGAAGCTGGTTGCCGGGCGTCACCTTCCTGCTGCTGTCCGGACTGGCCTTTGCGACGGGGTCCTTCTGGGGCGTCTACGCCATCGCCTTTCCCATCGTGATTCCCCTGGCCGAGGCGACAGGGGCCTCCATGGGGCTGACCCTTGGGGCGATGATTTCGGCCGGTGCCTTCGGTTCCCACGCCTGTTTCTTCGGTGACTCCACCGTGCTCAGTGCACGTGGCTGCGGAGTGACGCCGATCCAGCACGCCCTGACACAGCTGCCGTACGTGCTGCTGGCGGCAGGTGCCAGTGCCATTCTTTATTTCCTGCTGGGGTAGCCACGAATGCAACGACGTACGGCCTTTGCCTTTCATGAGCACTGCCTGTGGCACGACAACGGTCCCTGCTCGGTCTTTGCGACGCCTGGTAAACATGTCCAGCCTGCGGCCGCGGTGGAACACCCGGAGACCAAGCGACGCCTCAAGAATCTGCTGGAAGTCACCGGACTGATGGATGAGCTGGTGCCGATCAAGGGGGCCCCTGCCGATGAGAGCGATCTGCTGCGTTTCCATACCGCCGAGTATCTGGCGCGGCTGGCGCAGATGAGCGAGTTTGGCTTTGGTGATGCCGGGGAGTGCGCGCCGCTGCGGCGTGACAGCTACGACATCGCCCGTCGCTCCACCGGACAGGCGATTGCCGCCATGGATGCCGTGCTGAGAGGCGAGGCCGACAACGCCTATGCCCTGTGTCGCCCTCCAGGGCACCACGCCGAGCGGGACCGAGGCCGCGGTTTCTGTCTGCTGGGAAACATCCCGATCGCGGTCATGACCATGATGGCGCGCCATCCGCTTAAGCGTGTCGCGGTCATCGACTGGGACGTGCACCATGGCAACGGCACCGAGCAGGCATTCTGGGAGCGCGATGACGTGCTCACCCTGTCGCTGCACCAGGACCGCAACTACCCCGTCGACAGTGGAGACATCGAAGATATCGGGGGTGGTGTCGGCCGCGGCTACAACCTGAACGTGCCGTTGCCGCCGGGCTCGGGTATCGGCGCCTACCAGGCGGCCATCGAGCGCGTGGTGGTGCCGGCGCTGGAGCGCTTTCGCCCAGAGCTGGTGGTGGTGGCCTGTGGTTACGATGCCAGCGCCATGGATCCCCTGGGCGGCATGATGCTCAATAGCCAGGCCTATACGGAGATGACGGCCAGGCTGCTCGATGTGGCGGACAGACTGTGTCAGGGCCGCCTGGTGATGGTGCATGAGGGAGGCTACAGCGAGGGCTACGTGCCGCTGTGTGGTCATGCGGTCATCCAGACCTTGGCAGGATCAGCGATCCAGGCCGATGACCCCATGAACGACGAGATCGCACGCTGGGGCCAGCAGACGTTGCAGCCGCATCAGGAGGCTTTGCTGGCACGCCTTGATGGCTTGGTCAGACACCTGGGGTGACGTATTCTGACCCGATGGATGTTTGCCGCCCCTGCCGTTTGCCCTCGAAGGTGCTGCCACCGAGCGATCTTGCGCCGGTGGCGCGCCTTGCCGACCGCGTGCGTTCGCCCAATTTTCTCGAGGGGTTAGGGGAGGTGCTGGGTGCCTATGCCCCGGGGATCAGCTATGCGGTGATGCACTTCCCCGGCGTGGGTAGGCCCACGGTGCTGGCGCATAACCTGTCGGCGGTGCTCGATCGTCGGGTGCTGTTACCCTACGTGGAGCGCATGTACCTGCTCGACCCGTTTCATCAGCATTGGCAGTCCCAGGCGGCACCAGGGGTGTGGTGGCTTGAAGAACTGGCACCCGCCGGCTTCCGCGAGACAGAATACTTCGCGACCTACTACCGCAACCTGGGCCTTGAACGGGAAGCCGCCGCGTTCTTTTCGCTGGGAGAAGGGGATGGCATCACGATGTCCTTTGGTGCCTCCGGTGCCCTGGAGGAGGGCGCCGATCACGTCACCCTGATGGCGCAGGTGGCCTATCTGTTTCCTCTGCTTGAGTCACTGGTTCGCCAGTTCTGGCTGGTGTCGAGTCTGCACCTGCCGCGGGAGGAACAAACGCCAAGCCTGCTGGCGAGCTTTGGACAGGATCGCCTGAGCGAGCGTGAGCGAGAGACCGCCTGGCTGATTCTGCGGGGACATACCAGTCCGGAGATCGCGAGCAAGATGGGAATTTCTACCGGCACCGTCAAGAATCATCGCAAGCGACTGTATGCCAAGCTGAACATCTCGAGCCAGGCAGAGCTGTTCCGGCAATTTATGCTATTTCAGCACCAGTCCGATGGACGCGCCTGACAGGCCCCGTGTCTGCTACCATGGCGCGCCTGTCCCCTTGACCACACGACCGATGTCGTCCTTGCGCGCATGACTGCCAGCTTGAGCCACACCGAGCGCCTCGCGGCGCTGACCCGCCTGCTTGCCGAGTGGCACTGGCTGTGGTCGCCGACCCCCTTCACCCACGCCTCCATCCCCTGGCCCGACCGCGCGCAGGCCGGGGATATCGCTGCCTGCCTCGAAGCGCTGGATGACCAGCGCTGCCAGCGGCTGCAGCAGCGGCCCTTCGACGACTCGCCGCTGGCGGCCTGGCTACCGGTGGCCGAGCTGAAGCGACTTATCGACGTTGCCCCGGGGCCGCCGGCGATCAACGCCCCCGAGGCCTGGGCGTCCCACGTGGGTGGTCGCAAGTGGGCGCAGATGCTGGCCTTTGCACCTCAGGTCGATCCGTTGCGTGGCCCGCGCCTGGTCGAATGGTGCGCCGGCAAGGGCCACCTGTCGCGGCTGTTGGCGCGCTGGCACCATGGCCCGGTGCGTGCTCTGGAGTGGCAGCCAGAGCTCTGTCGCAGTGGCCAGGCGCTGGCCGATCGCCAGGGGCTTGAAGTGAGTCTGGTGGAGCAGGACGTGATGCAGCCAGGTGCGGCCGAGCAGCTTGACCACGCCGATCAGGTGGTGGCGCTGCATGCCTGTGGCGATCTGCACGTGCGCCTGCTGCAGTTGGCGCGGGACAAGCGCGTGGCGGTGACGCTGGCGCCATGCTGCTACCAGCGGACCCGGGATGAACGCTACCGGCCGTTGTCCGCCCAGGCGCGATACCAGGCTGAGCTGCATGGTCTGGCGCTGGATCGTGAGATGCTGGCCATGGCGGTGCAGGAGACGGTGACCGCCAGTCGAGGAGAACAACGCAAGCGCGAACGGGCCAACGCCTGGCGGCTCGGCTTCGATGAGCTGCAGCGGGAGTTGCGCGGGACGGACGACTATCTGGCGGTGCCGAGTCTGGCCTACGGGAAGATGCCGGCACGCTTCGAGGACTTCTGTCGCTGGGCAGCAGCGCAGAAGGGGATAACGCTGCCCTCTGACGTCGATTGGCGCGCCTTCGAGCGACGCGGTGTGGCGCGGCTGGGGCGAGTCAATCGATTCGAGCTGGTGCGCCACCTGTTTCGCCGGCCACTGGAGCTATGGCTGGTCCTGGACCGGGCCCTGTGGCTCGAGGAGGCCGGCTTCGAGGTGCGCTTGAGCGAGTTCTGTGAGCGAGCGCTGACTCCCCGCAATCTGGCCCTGGTGGCCACCCCGCAGCCGCCAGCCTGACCGGGCGCAGAGCCCCTGGGCCGCGCTGAATCGCCGTCGTTGAGTCGTCGCGCCGCCGCGGCTGGGCCCCGGCGGCGCGACCTGGGTTCAGCTGCGCTTGCCTCGACGGAACTGCTCGACTTCCCAGGCCTTGGCGCGCTGGATCAAGGGGGTGATGCTGGAGCCCTGGATCAGGATCGAGAACACCACCACCGAGTAGGTCATCACCAGGATGATTTCACGCACATCGATGTTCTTGTCGGGGATCACGTCAATGCCGGCGGGAATGGACATCGCCATCGCCAGCGCCAGACCACCACGCAGGCCACCCCAGGTCAGGATGCGCACGGAGTATGGGTTGTAACGGCGGAAGCGATGGAAGCCAACATAGGCGACGCGCACGCTGAGATAGCGCGACAGCAGTACCAGCGGTACGGCGGCGATCATCAGCACCCAGTCTTCAGGGTGGAAGCTGAACGATAGCATGGTCATGCCGATCAGCAGGAACAGCACGCCGTTGAGGAATTCATCGACCAGCTCCCAGAAGTGATCGAGATGCTGCTGGGTCTCCTCGGAGAAGCCCTTGCGCCGGGTCCTGTTGCCGATGATGATGCCCGCCACCACCATGGCCAGGGGGCCCGAGACCTCCAGGAACTCAGCGAACACATAGCCGGAGGTGGGCACCAGCAGGGTCAGCATCAGCTCCATGGAGTGATCCTCGGTATGCCGGATCAGGTAGTGGAATAGCTGGCCAAGGACGAAGCCGTAGAGGATACCGCCCAGTGCTTCCTGCAAAAACAGATGGCCGACGCTCATGACGGTGGGGGTCGCACCGCCAAAGGCGATGGCAAACAGCGTGACAAACAGCACCAGTCCAAAGCCGTCGTTGAACAGCGATTCGCCCTCGATCTGAGTGGAGATGCGACGCGGCGCGTTCATCTTCTTGACGATGGCCAGTACCGCGATGGGGTCGGTGGGCGAGATCAGTGCACCAAACAGCAGGCAGTAGATCAGATCGAAGTCGATGCCCAGCCAGCCGACCAGCAGCCATAGGGTATAGCCGATAAAGAAGGTGGAGAACAGGGTGCTGCCCATCGCCAGAATGGCGATTTCCCACTTCTGATCACGCAGGTGGGGGAGCTTGATCCCGAGAGCGCCGGCAAACAGCAAAAATCCGAGGATCCCCTTCAGCAGGAAATCCTCGAAATTCAACTGGTTGATGGCATTCTCTGCGGTTTCATCAAGGGCAAACCAGCCCGCGTGCCCAGCGATGACAATGGCAAGTGACAGTATCAGCGCCCCGGCAGTGATGGCGATGGTGGTCTGGAACTTGCCTATCTTGCCGTTGATCAAGGAGATCACCATCGCCATCGCGGCGAGCAGGCATAGGGTGTCGTACACCGACATGGAGTGAAGCCTCTGAAGTGGTTGGGGTAGGGGGAGAGATAGCGGTGGAAAGCAGCGTCGGCAGCGCGGTTGGGAGCTCGACGGAAATAGGATGGGTAACAGGGGCTGACACGGCTGGCGAGACAGCGGCGGTAGCAGCGGATGAGACAGGGGCAGAGACGTCGGATGAAGAAGCCCCCGAGACCGCTATGGCGCTGGCCCGAACCTTGGCCCGACCACCTGAGATGCGGTGACGACCGAATACGGCAGACGGGATGAACATTGCTGTGATACCCGCATGATATGAATGCGTGGCGGGCAGAAGAGGCGATAATGACATGTCCATCGCGACAGCCGGGTCCTGAGCATGAGGCGCGTTCACGCGCCTTGCTGAAAGCGAAAAAGGGCTGCAAGCAGTGGGGTTCAGGGGCTCGCTGGCTCCTGCCTGGTGGAAGCGTTCCCGGCGGAGGTCAGGCGCCGGTTAAAGGGCGCATCTGGGGTCCTGTCCACTGCATTTCGCAGCGCAGCAAAGTATACGCGGCTCACGTGTCGGTTACAGCCCGGATGTCGCATTTTTTGAAGCTAAAGTGCATGGGCTGTCAGAGATGGCGGACAGCTGCTACCAAGGTATGATGAGCCAGACCGAAACGATCGGACAGCGCTCCTTTCGAGGGCCGCTGCACCGCCCCCAATAACCCGCAGGAGTCCTCATGCCCGAGCATGATATCGCCCGCCATCTGAGCGCCGGCCAGGCCCACCTTCGCGGTATTGATTCCGCCTGGGCGCGACTTGTCGACCAGGTCGGAGACTGCCGACTCACGACCGCAGTGGAGCGCAGTCCCTACGAGTCCCTGGCGCGGTCGGTGGCCTACCAGCAGCTGCATGGCAAGGCCGCCGCGGCCATCGTGGGGCGTCTTGTCGCACGGTTCCCGGGACAGGATTTTCCCTCGCCTCAGCAGTTGGCGGCGCTGGCTCCGGAGACCTTGCGGGAATGCGGCTTTTCCGCGCGCAAGGTAGCGACCCTGCAAGGCCTGGCCAGTGCCGCGATGGCAGGTGACATACCGGGGCGGGAAGAGGCCGCCGAGATGGACGACGAGGATCTGGTCAAGCGCTTTACCCGGATCAAGGGCATTGGGCGCTGGACGGTGGAAATGATGCTGATCGGGACCCTTGGGCGGCCGGATATCCTGCCGGTAGACGACTTCGGCATCCGTGACGGCACGCGCTACCTGTTCGGGCTGGATCACATGCCAACCCCCGCCGAGACGCGGCGACGTTGCGAGCCATGTCGCCCCTGGCGCACGCTGGCATCCTGGTATCTCTGGCGCGCCAACGAACAGCCGGACTATCGGCGTCTCGGTCAGTAGAAACCGCCACGAAAAGACTGACATGAAGTAACAGGTCAGGCGGTGCCGTCCACCCTCGCGATCGTTGTCAGTCGCGCCGGCGGTAAGGATCGGGCATGGCCTGCTCTGGCCGCCAGCGTGAGCGCTCGCCATTGAGCGTCACGATAAGCTGGCGCGGCCCGCCATGGTCCCGATGCTCGCAAAGATAGATACCTTGCCAGGTGCCGAGCTTCAGCTCGCCATCTCCCACCGGTATGGTCAGTGCGGGCCCCAATAGACTCGCCTTGAGATGGGCGGGCATATCGTCCCTGCCCTCATCGGTATGGCGGTAGTAGGGAGCGTCCTGGGGCACCATTTGATTGAAATGGCGCTCGAAATCGCCGCGCACGCTGGGGTCGGCATTCTCGTTGATGGTTAGCGACGCAGACGTATGCTGGATGAACACATGCAGCAGCCCGACGCGCATCGCCGGCAGGTCTGGGAGTGCCTTGACGATCTCGTCGGTAATCAGGTGAAACCCCCGTGGACGGGCGGAGAGGCGAAGGCTGTTCTGGAACCACATGGCGGTCGATCTCGAAGCAGAAAAGGATAAACGCTCAGAAGGTAACATCCCGAGAGCTCAGGGTGTGAAGCGTCGTCACAGCAGCGCGGCCAGTTCTGCTGCGTCGGCGGCCACCACCACACCTGCGCCGCGCATGCGGTCCAGTGCCTGCTCGCATTGCTGTGGGTCGATGCCGCGACAACCTGCCAGATTTAGGTAAACCTGAAAGTCGGCTTCGCGAAGCTGCATCACCGTCGTGACGACGCAGTAGTCCAGGGCCAGTCCGCCGACGATCACCCTGTCGACGCCGCGCCCCCGCAGGAATTCGATGACACCGGTGCTGACCCGATCATTCAAGTCGTGAAAGCAGGCGCCGTAGGGGTGGCAGTCGGGATCGAGGCCCTTGCTGACCATGTAGTCGTAGCCCTCCACCGGATGCGGCAGGCCGTCCAGCAGTTCGAAGCCGCGGGTGCCGACAACCGCATGACGGTACCAGCGGACATCGACATTGGGGCCGGCAATTGCGCTGTCGACCGGCGTCAACAGCTCATCCTGATGCTTCGCCAGCCAGACCGGGTTGGCCGGGTGGGCGTCCCGGGAGCCTACACGCAGATCGGCAAGCCTGGCCTGGGCGTTGAGCTCGTCCACGATGGCATCGCCATCGGCTACCGGCAGCTCGTCGGGACATAGCGGGGTAAAGGTCTTCTGGGGATCGACATCGAAAGAGGCAATCTGGCTCATGGGACGCTCCTGAGTAACAGGCTCTGCCGGGAAGCGGGGCTTCTGACTAGCAGCTTCACAACTAGCGGGGCTTCTGACGAATGGACTCACGCGCTGGCGAAATGCTGCCTCAGCGTTGCCACATAGGTGTCATCGATGCTCATGCTCTTGCCAGGGTCGTCGGAGATCTTGGCCACCGGCTGGCCGTTGCACTCGACCATCTTCATCACGATGCTCAGCGGCGTGTAAGGGACGCCCTGCTCGGTGGCATAGTCGCCGAGATCATTGGTCAGATAGGTGCCGATGCCAAAAAAGGTCTGGGTCCTGCCCTGAAAGTGTTGGGCGATGTCGAGCGCTCTATCGAAGGTCAGGGAGTCGCTGAAGGTCAGCGTTCGCTCCATCGGATCGATACCAAGTCGCTCGAAGTGAGAGATGAATTTTTCGCCCCAGCGTATCGGGTCGCCGCTGTCGTGGCGCACTCCCTGGTACTGCTGGCTGCGTCTGGCGTCGAAGTCCTTCAGGAAGGCATCGGATGAGATGGTATCGGTCAGCGCCACGGCAAATTGGCCGCGATAGACATCGCTCCATACATCGAGGGCGCGTCTCTGGCTTTCCTGCGCGGGCACCAGTGCCTGGTGCGCCATGATGAATTCGTGGGCCATGGTGCCGATGGCCGGCAGCTGAAACTCCCGGGCCAGATGGTAGTTCGAGGTGCCCGCGAAGTGCTCGGGAATCTCGTTGACCATGTATTCGACGACTTCACGTTGGATGGCATAGGAGAAGCGTCGACGCGTACCAAAGTCGGCGAAACGGAACTCGGTCAGACCCCTTCGCTGCACTTCCGTCTTGAGCCGCTCGACCTTGTGGCGCAGGGTGCGTCCGATCGCCTCCTCAGGGACCTCTCCAAAGCGCCGACGGTTGCGTATCTCGCTGACGATGGCCAGGACCGGTATCTCATAAAGAATGGTGTCTAGCCAGGGCCCCTCGACCTCGATCGCCAGTTGGCCGGCGTCGATGGCTACTGTGACGTGTCGCGCCGGGTCGAAGCGGAAGCGCTTGAGGTAGTCGACAAAAGCTGGCTTGATCTCGCCCCGGGTGCGCAGGTAACGCAGTTGGTCATCGCTGAAGCGAAGTCGCTGGAGCTTGAGGATCGCCTGTCTGACGTCGTCGGCGTAGGCGGCCAGGTTTTCCTGGCTGCGGCAGTGAAAGCGGTACTTGACCCAGGCAGTGGGGTAGCGCTCGAAGACCACCTGCATCATGTGGATCTTGTAGGCGTCTGTGTCCAGTAGGCTGGTGATCAGCTCGTCGCGGAACAGCGAGCGGTTGACGCCGGCAACCATCGGGTTGCGCTTTCCAGCAGGGAACCTGGGCAGGCCGTTCATGGGGGCGCTCCATACTGTCAAGTATTTTGACTAAATGCAGTCTGCGTGTTGCATGTTCTTTTGTCAAACAGTTTGACTGTAGTCCGGTGTCCTTTACACTGGCGGCACAGCATCTGCCTTGAGGTACGCCATGATCGTCACCCTGGATTTCGTCTGCATCCGGCTCCATCCAGAGTCTCGGGCACCGGAAGTGCTGTTGCGAAAGCGGGAGACGTCACCCGAACCTGGGAGCTATGGCCTGGTCGGCGGCTGGATCCGCGAGCAGTCCCAAGGACCGATCCAGCCACAGACCCAGCCACAGACCCAGGAGCGGACCCAGAAGCCAGGCGAAGGAGACAGCTGTCTCGATGATGCTGTGCATCGTATCTTGCGCGACAAGGTGGGGCTAGCGCCCAGCTATCTGGAACAGGTCAGGGCCCAGGGCAGTCTCTACCGCGACATAGCGCGAGGATGGTCCGTCACCATTCCTCATCTTTGCCTGTTCAATCGCACCGAGAACGA
This sequence comes from Halomonas sp. DP8Y7-3, assembly GCF_019801675.1. Lineage (NCBI taxonomy): Bacteria > Pseudomonadati > Pseudomonadota > Gammaproteobacteria > Oceanospirillales > Halomonadaceae > Halomonas > Halomonas sp. DP8Y7-3. Next base: position 141,993 of record NZ_JAHVIO010000014.1, on the reverse strand, counting down.
TCGTCTTGCCCTCCAGGATCACCTGCGTTGGGCCTCGCTGTGGGACCTGTTGGACAGCAGGGTGCCTCTGCCGTTTGACCACCTGACGCTGGTCAGCAGTGCATATCAGGCCTTCGTCAACAAGATCAAGTACTCGTCGTTGTTGCTCTACCTGCTGCCGTCCGAGGTAACCATCGGTGAGATCGTCGATGCCTACGCCACCTTCGGTATCGAGGTGAAGAAGCAAACCGTCATCAACCGCTGGATCAAGGCAGGCCTGCTCGAAGAAACCGGCACCACCAGAGCGGTCAGCAGCAAGGGGCCTCCCGCGCGCCTGTTTCGCCTGACGGAACCCACCCTCAGCTACTTCGAGAGCGCCATTGGTAAAAGCCTGCCCGCCGCGCCAACTACCATTGCCTAGGTAGCGCTGCCGGGACGGTAGTGAGGAGAGCTCTCCTGTCAGTAGGGGAGAATAGCGATATTGTCACTCCGCTATTGGTGACAATAGGGCGCTGTCTTTGCCGTCATCTGGCTGGCGCGTTCTAATGCTTGGGTTCCACATTGTCCGCTATGTATGCACTGCCGTGACGACCTTAAAAAGATATGTGCATGATATCTATGCTCCCAGGAGCAGATATTCGGCCAGTCATAAAAGACTGATCCCTTGAAATTGGAACAAACCTTTGAGGTGAGATCCATTATCGCAACATCTGCCGTCGGGTAGTAGCGTGACAGTGCATCGATTCATCGTGTTATTGCTCTTGGAGTGAAACAATATCCGCGTGGTAATTGACCAAAAAAGTGTGCTGAAGTGAAGAATTGTCCCTGCGTGCAGGTTCAATAGGACAATGCTGAAATTCTCACCATCGCATACGCTTGAGTATGGTCGGCACTAGTGGGTAGGCCATAGTACCTGGTGGCTCTTCTGGAGGCGGATATGAACGGTGAGGATACGATGTCACAGACTTCAGTGAATGTTGGTGCGCGATCTGTACTTGACAGCGATGGAGCGTTGGGTGAGGACAAGGGGGTAGCGAGAAGCGAGCTCCCCAGTAGCTCAGTTATCATTGATAACCGCGCAAGCTATGAGGGGTATCTCAACTATAGCTTTGGTGCTCTCGAGCCTGCGGAAACGGGCGCGTTTCGCTGGTCGACGGAGAGTCTGCCTGCACTGACGTCACGCGGAGAGAAACTGTCCTACGTGGTATCGAATGACGGCTTAACACTCACCGCGGAAACCCCTGACGGTATGAGGGTCTTTGAAATAGTGGTGGATAATGTGCTGTCTGGCCACTTCAATGCTACCAGATATAGAGGCTTGGATCATGATAACCCATTGTTACAAGATGGGTTTTCTTTCAACGTTGGCGACTCGCTTATCGTCGATGCTGAGTACGTCCTGACCGATAGCGAGGGTAATACGGCGTCCAGTGCATTGCGTCTACAGTTTAACGACAGTCGGCCTTCTACGCATAGCGATCACGTGGATGCCAATGAAGGTGCCACCTCGGTCTCCTGGAATGTGCTGGACAATGATTCTGGCCGTTTAGATGGGTTAGCGCTCTATCGAGCAAAGGTAGAAGGTGGTGATGAGGTCGGCCAGGTAAGTTTTACCACTGACGGAGAGATCACCTTTATTCCGAATAATGAGTTTGTTGGCCTTGCAACGATTTTGTATGATGCGGTAGACGGTGATGGGGATATGGTTAGGGAGGTTTTCACCGTCCTTATCATTCCTGGCCCCGATAAGCCGGTAACGCCCGACTTGGACGGTGATGACAGTACCCGTAACCCGGCTGTGGTTCTGTGGGAATCACACATTGATGACGTCAAGGGGGTGTTGGTCAAGCAGGGATTTCTCGGCTATGACTTTGGGCTCGATGGACCGGGGCGCTTTACTTGGCACATAGATGACCTTCCTGATCTGACGACGGAAAGCGGAAGCTCGGTGACCTGGTCCATAACGCGTAACGGCCGCCAGATTGCCGGTCATGATGATAATGGTGATCGCGTCATCTTGATTCAGCTGCCGGACGTGGAAAATGGCGCTTTTAAAGTGGCCCTGTTCCAGCCGCTGGATCACGATAGTGTCGGAGCGGAGTATTTGAGCTTTCCTGGAAATATAGATCTGGACGTTGGCTATACGATTTACGATAGCTACGCGGTTAACAATAGCGAGGGGGATAGCGCATCCGGCGTGCTTCATATTAATATCCGGGATAACCCTACCGTGGCGTCTGCGCGGGCATATCGCGCAGATGACGACGTCACCGCTGAGCCCTCTGTCGCTACCTCTGACGTTAGTGCGCTTGTAGCTCCTGTGGCCAGTGCTCTCGTTAGCCCCGACATCAGTGTCCTCGCCAGCCCTGTCGACACCCCTGTGGCCGCTCGTTTTTCTGGCAGTGCATCTTCCACTATTGAGGTGGAGACAGATCGGCTGATCGAGGACGGCTCCAGCTCTGAAGGTAGTTCCAGCTTTGAGGGCAGTGCCAGCTTTGAGGGCAGTTCTAGCTTTCAGGGCAGTTCTAGCTTTCAGGGCAGTTCCAGCATCGAGGGTGGCTACAGCTTCAATGCCAATGCCAGCTTTGATGCCAGCACCAGTGCAGGCTACTTCTTGAATATGGGTTCCGGCTTTGATGCCAGTTCCACTATCAGCTGGGAGGGGCGCTTTGGTGACAAGGTCGTCACGTTTGACCTGGATGCCGAGCGAGTGGCCGAGGTAGGGGAGGGTACGCTGACAAGCAGCGGTTCGGTTGAGGTAGCGCTCAGCATTAGCGACCTATTGGATGACTCCGACGAGGGCGATGTACTGTTGACCATGGAGGCGTCACAGGATAGCCATCTGGAGAGCCAAGTGGCTGGTCATGTGACGGGCAGCAGCGGTCAAGGGGCCGATTCCACCTCCAGCATCGACGCCCAGGCCAGTAGCAGTGTCCAGGCGCCGGGTCTTGCCTTGGCCTCTGGCTTCCAGTGGGGCAGTGACAACCCCCTCGGCCAATGGCTTGGGGAGAGCAACCTGATCCACGAATGATGACGATCGATACCCACGCACCCTGCCACGGCAGGGTGCGTTGTCCTGTTCTAGGAGGCTTTTTCAAGGTGTCGTGGCAAACATGGTGTCGCAGTGTACAGATCAAGATACCTGGATAACGACAATCACTCGACCAGCAATGGGAATAGAGGATGATCCATGGGGCTTCCTGCCGGCAGCTGTTCATCCAGGCCTGGAAAAGGAGGAGAGGTCGTCCAGCGTCGCGGGGCGTGGACCATGTCATCGCCGAGCAGCCGGACGGAGAAGGCGCGGCGACGTTGCGGCCCCCTGACCCCACCTGCTGCATGCAGCGTCAGCATGTTGAAGAACACGGCGTCGCCGGGCTCCAGCGCCCAGCCCACAATGGGGTAACGCTCGCGATGGGCCTCGATGTCAGGCAGGTCGGCAAGACTGCCTTCAGGAAACCACTTCGCTTCGTTGTCCATGAAGGTGCGGGGCATCAGCCACGGACCCTTGTGGGACCCCGCCACGAATTCGAGGGTTGAGGCCCGCGGTACCGGGTCGACCGGCAGCCACATGCTCAGGTTCTGATGACCCTCCACGTTGTAGTAAGGCTGATCCTGATGCCAGGGGGTGCGCTGTCGGGTGCCTGGTTCCTTGACCAGCACATGGTCATGGTAGAGGCGCACCTGGCGCGAGCCCATCAGTCGCTGGCCGATCAACCCCAAGGGCGATTCAAAGATAAAGTGACGATAGGCCGGGTTGTCTTGCCAGTTGCAGAAATCCTCGAAGAACCAGCCTGGATCGTCTGGACGACTGGCCACCTTGGCGCGGGGGCTCGGGTGCTGGATGTTGTGCTCGATGCCTTCTGCCAGTCGGGCGAGTTCTTTTGGACAGAAGATGCCCCGTAGGCAGATGGCGCCGTCTCGCTGAAAGTCTGCCACAACGTCGTCATCGACGATGGTGTCAGGATGTATACGTAGGTTCATGTGCACTCCGCTTCAGCTGAGCCAGGTATTGGGAAGGCGAGCGCTGCCAATAGACGGGTAAAGAACTGCTCGCACTGAATGACCTGCTCAAAGGTGATGTATTCATCGGGCCGGTGGGCCTGGTGGATGCTGCCGGGGCCACAGATGACCGTCGGCGCACCCAATTGGGCAAACAGCCCAGCCTCACAGCCGAACCCCAGCGCCATAGGCTGGGCGGGGCTGCCGGCCAGGTCGGCGATCCAGCGCGGGAACTCGCGTCGCCGCTCATCAAGTGCCGGATAGTGCCCCAGGCTTTCGAGCTTCAGGGCTCCGCGCTGAGTTCGGCCGGCCTGCGTTGTGTCTGTTGCCGACCCAGCGGGGGACGGTGGTTCAATAGGAAATGAGGCGCAGGCCCCGGGCAAAGAGGCCGTGCTGTGAGAGCCCGTGTCGTGAGAGCCCGTGTCGTGAGAGCCCGTGTCGTGAGAGCCCGTGCTCAGGCATCCATGAGGTCGGGATGCATCGATCTTGGATTCCAGCGGGTCACCAACTGCGGAAGGCGGATAGAGCCTTTGCAGGTACTCGCGCAGTTCCTCGACACGCTGATCGGGCAGGCAGCGCATCTCGATATCCATCTCGCAGCGTTCCGGGATGCGGTTAAGGACGGTGCCGCCGTGAATGGTGCCGACGTGCACGGTGGACCAGGGAGGGTCGAACCGAAGGTCGTGCAGGGCCTGCTGGCGTTTTTCCTGAGCCAGCTGGCGCAGATCAAGTAGCACATCGGCGGCCAGGTCGATGGCATTGATGCCGCGTTCTGGATAGCCGGAATGGCCACCGACGCCGTTCAGGACAGCGCGAAGACCCACGTGGCCCTTGTGAGCAGTGGCAACGCGCATCTCGGTGGGTTCGCCGATGATGACGCCCCTTAGTCGCTCCTGTTGCCTGGCCAGCACTGGCAGCATCAGCGGGGCGCCCTGGCAGCCCACCTCTTCATCGAAGGACAGGGCCAGGATGACTCCATGGCGTGAGCGATGTCGCTGGTGCCAGGCCGTCAGTCGGGTCAGCGCGACGCCAACAAATCCTTTCATGTCAGCGGTGCCGCGGCCGTAAAGCCGGCTCCGGTGTCGACGCGGAGTAAAGGGTGGGGTGATCTGCCAGTTTTGGCCGTCCGCGGGCACCACATCGGAGTGTCCCGAGACGATGATCGCCGGCGCCTCCCTGGGTCCAAATTCGGCGATAAGGTTGGCCTTGTCGCCCGTGCCGTTACGACACAGCGTGACGGTCACGCCTCGCCGTTCCAGCCAGCCTGCGATGAACTCGATCATCGGCAGATTCGAGTGTCGACTCGTGGTATCAAAAGCCACCAGGCGTTCGATCATTGGCACGCTGGCAGGTAACGCGATATCGGCCAACCCTTGTCTCCTTGCAGGTGTCAGGCAGCAGGCCACACGACCGTGGTGGCCAGCAGGACCAGTAGCGCGCCCAGTCCATACAGCAGCGCGATCAAAGGCAGCATGAAACGAATCCAGCGGGTCCAGGGAATGCCCGCGATGGTCAGGCCAGCCATCAGCCAACCTGCTGTCGGGGTAAACGCATTGGAGATGCCGTCGCCAAACTGGAATGCCAGCACGGCCACCTGCCGATTGACCTCGGCCAGGTCGGCCAGCGGCGTCATGATAGGCATGGTCAGGGCGGCCTGGCCGCTGCCGGAGGTGACGATGAAGTTCATCGCGCTCTGCATCGCAAACATGCCCAGGGCAGCGGCGCTGGAGGAGGTGTCGCCGATGATGGACGACAGGGCGTGGATGATGGTGTCGATGGTATCGCTTTGCTGAACGATAACGACGATGGTAAAGGCCATTCCTACCGCCAGGGCACCGTCCACCATGTCCTTGCACCCGGTGGAAAACGAGGCTGCCAGGCGGTTGGCGCCCATGCCGGCAACTCCGCCGGTAACGATGCCGAGCACCAGGAAGACCCCAGCCATTTCCTTGAGGTACCAGCCGAAGGCACTGACACCGGCGATGATGGCAATCAATGCCAGTGCAAAGGCGCCCAGGATGATCAGGTGACGAGGGGTCAAGTGGATGTGTTCGGCACTGACTTCGCTGGCCTCGGGGGGGGCCAGGCCATAGACCACGCTGCGATCCGGCGAGGCCTGAACGCGGCGCGCATAGAGCATGACGTAGCCAATGCTGACGGCGACAAAGGCTAGCCAGCAGATGATGCGGTAGCCCATGCCGGAAAACAGCGGCAGTTCAGCAATGCTCTGGGCAACACCGACATTGAAGGGGTTGAGGAAGGAACCGGTGTAACCGATGGCGGTTCCAATCAGCGGGATGGCGGCGGCGACCACGGCGTCGTAGCCCACCCGGCGTGCCAGGGGCAGCAGGATGAAAATGTAGACGATGCTGCCTTCGATCATGCCGTAGGTCCCGGAGCACACGGCGAAGAAGGTCATCATCAGCGGGATGATCAGAATTTCCCGGCCCTTCAGGCGCTCCAGCAGGAAGTTGACCAGCCCCTCCACGGCGCGGGATTGGCGCAAGACGCCAAAGGTGCCGCCGACAATAATCAGAAAGAAGATGATGGAGGAACCACTTTTCATGCCCTCGAAGAAGGCATTGAAGAAGTCGAAAGGACCGATGCCGTGGTTGTCGATCAGTCGGTAGGTGCCTTCCACGATAACGGAACGGCCCTGGGCGTTGGTCTCGCGCTCATAGCTGCCACTGGGGATGAACCAGGTCACCACGGCGGCCAGCACCGCCAGCAGAAACAGGATGACAAAGGCGTGGGGGAGCGTCTGATTGGCATTCATGCTCGGCCGGGCGGCCGCATTTCCCTGCGGGTCTTGAGTCATCGCTGATATCTCGCTGGCTAGAATGTCGGTAGACGCGGGCCCGCCTTGTTTTGTACTGCCTTGTCGTTCTCTATCGCTTCTTGTCGCCCCCTGTCGCTCCCTGTCGCTCCTTGTCGCTCCTGTTAGGGCCCTAGAGTCAGTCTGTCCGAGTTAGCTCACCGAGATGCGGTTACGATGCGGTTACATAGCAGCCAGGAAACCCCCCAAGGACGCTCTGCCAAGGACGGGGCCGTGGTGTTGCTACGGGGCATCCTTCACGAGATAGGTCGACTCATAAGCCCTGACTGAACGTGAATGGCAGGCAGTGTAAAAGGGTATGGTCCGTATCATTCTTTGGGTTTAGCTCGCCGTGGCACGCTGTGTCGAGCCATCAGGCTCGACTGGGCAGAATGGCGCCAGATATCAGCTGATAAAGCGCACCACGATCAAGCAACTCGATGGCGACCTGGATGTCGGGGGCGAAGTAACGGTCGTGATCGTAGTGCGCCACGTGCTGGCGCAGGCTGTGTCTGGCCTGCTCCAGCAGCGGCGTCGTGGTGAGTCCGTCGCGCATGTCCAACCCTTGGCAGGCGGCCAACCACTCGATGGCCAGCACGCCTCTCACGTTGGCGGCCATGTCCCCGAGTCGGCGCGCCGCGGCAGGAGCCATCGAGACATGGTCCTCCTGATTGGCAGAGGTCGGCAGGCTGTCGACGCAGTGAGGATGGGCCAGTGCCTTGTTCTCGCTGGCCAGTGCGGCGGCGGACACCTGCGCGATCATGAAGCCGGAGTTGATACCTCCGTTGTCGACCAGAAAAGGCGGCAGCTGCGACATATGAGTATCCATCATCAGTGAAATCCGGCGCTCGGACAGGGCACCGATCTCCGCCAGTGCCAGGGCCAGGTTGTCGGCGACCATGGCGACAGGTTCGGCGTGGAAGTTGCCGCCCGACAGAATGTCGCCGCTGTCGGCAAACACCAGAGGGTTGTCGCTGACGGCGTTGGCTTCGATATCGAGGATGCGGGCGGCGTGGCGCAGCTGATCCAGTACCGCCCCCATGACCTGTGGCTGGCAGCGCAGCGAGTAGGGGTCCTGGACCCGGTCGCAATTGGCGTGGGAGTTGCCCACGGCGCTCTGATCCTCAAGCAGTTCGCGGAAGATCCGTGCCACGTCGATCTGGCCTTGCTGGCCGCGCAGCTCGTGAATACGCGCATCGAAAGGCGCCCGTGACGCCAGGCTGGCCTCGACGCTCAGCGCACCGCAGACCAGCGCACTTGCCAGCAGGTCTTCCGCCTCGAACAACCCTTTGAGCGCCAGCGCGGTAGAGACCTGGGTGCCGTTGAGCAGCGCCAGCCCCTCCTTGGGGGCCAGGGTCAGCGGGGATAGACCGGCCACGTCCAGCGCGTCCCGTCCACTTAGCACCTCACCGCGATGGCGGGCCTGGCCCTCACCCAGCAGCACCAGGCTCATATGCGCCAAGGGCGCCAGGTCGCCAGAGGCGCCGACGGAGCCCTTGGCCGGAATCAGCGGTGTCACCTGGGCGTTGACCAAGGTGATCAAGGCCTCGATCACCTCCCGACGTATCCCGGAAAAGCCTCTGGCCAGGCTGTTGACCTTGAGGGTCATGATCAGCCGCACCAGAGCGTCGTCCAGCGGCTCGCCAACGCCGGTGGCATGGGACAGCACCAGCGAGCGCTGCAGGTCGTTCAGGCGGTGTCGATCGATACGGGTGTGGGCCAGCAGGCCGAAACCGGTGTTGATGCCATAGGCGGTGCGATCTTCGCGTATCACCGCATTGACCGCCTCGACCGAGGCATCGATGGCGGCCTTGGCGGTAGGCGGCAGGGCGATGGCGAGGGGGCTCTCCAGCTGGCGCCGTGCGTCCTCCAGGCGAAGTTGACCGGGGGTAATGACGAGGGTGGGCATGCTGATGAACTCCCTGTGAGGTGACGCGATGAGCGGGCGTTACCTCGAGTCTAATGTATATACATTAGACGCTCCATGCTTCGCGCTGGAGGTGTCTGTTCCAGCACGACATGGCCGCAGTTCTACGCTGCAACGGCAGCTGACTGGACGGCAGCCGCTTTGGCGAAAGACTTGGCTACAGGGTGGCCCAGGGACTGGTGTTGCCCTCGTCAAGCACCCGCCGCAACGTCGTCAGTGCCGTTGTCAGCCGTGCTCTGCTGGTGGCGGCGCCGACACACAGACGGATGGCCTGTGGTGCGGGGTCGCTGCCGCTGCAGAAGGGCTCAGGTGTCGCGACCAGCACTCCTTCTCGTTGCAACAGCGTCTGCACTTCGCTGGCGCGACGGCCCTCCGGCAGCGGCAGCCAGAAGTTGGCGCCATAGGGCAGACTGCGCGGTTCCAGGTCGGCCAAGGTGCTCTGAGCCAGCCGCTGGCGAGCGGCCAGCTCCTGCTCCTGCCAGGCCAGCAATGTGGTATAGCGAGGTGAGTCGATCCAGCGACAGGCGACCTCGGCCATCAGCGGTGGACACATCCAGGACTGGGCGCGCATCAGGCTGCCGATGCGCTCGCGCAGCGTGGCTGGCATCTGCAGAGTGCCGACTCGAAGCCCGCCGGAGAGAATCTTGGAGGTGCTGAATATCTGTAGCGTGCGATGGGGGACCAGACTGACCAGTGATGGGCCCCGGTGCGCTGCCGGCACATATTGCACCGCATCTTCCACCACCCAGAAATCGTAGCGTTCGGCCAGCTCGGCCAGACGCTGACGTCGTTCGCTCGACATCACCGCGCTGGTGGGATTGTTCTGATCCGGTGTGACGTAGATCAGTCGGGGCGCCTGTCGCCTGCAGCGCTGCTCCAGCGCATCGGTGTCCAGGCCATGTTCATCCAGCGGAATGGCCATGGGCCGCAGGTGAGCATGGCGGCTAGCGGCATTGAAACCAGGATAGGTGAGGGCATCCGCGGCGACATGGTCGCCAGGGCGGGTCAAGGCTCTTAGACACAGGTCAAGGCCGTGCTGTCCTCCCTGGGTGACCGCCAGCACCTCGTGCAGTGGGAAGCCAAGGGCCGCCAACCATTGGCTGAGGGCCTGGCGGTGGGCCGTCGTGCCGATATCCGGCTGGTAGGCAGCCGCCATGGCAATAGCGGCGGGATCCTGGCTGACCTCCACCAAGGCGTCGCGCAGGCACTCGTCGCGCCATGGATGGGGGGGCGCAAAGCTCAAGCTCAGGTCAATCACGCCGGACTGATCATCCGCGACGTGAACGCTGAAAGGCGGCTCGTGAGAGTCCGTATCACGGACATAGGTGCCACTTCCCACCCGTGACATCACCCAGCCCTGCTGCTGCGCCTCGGCGTAGGCGCGGGTAATGGTGCCCACGGTGACGCCCAGCGCGTCGGCCAGGGTCCGTTGCGGGGGCAGTCGATCGCCGGCGGCGAGTCGGCCTTGGTCGATGGCATCACCGATGGCCGCGGCGATCTGGCGATAGCGGGCCGATCGGGAGTCGAGCTCGAGGGAGGGGATCCAGATTGTCATGGTGACAATAAACCCTTTGACGCCAATTGTGGCCTGAGTATGCTTTCTTCCATGGGGGCAATTTGCCGTGATTCACACCATAATGCAAAAAATGTAGGGGTACAATTGTGGAAGAGACCGTTAGCCAGCTCGCCTACCTGCTACCCGCGGCGCTGTTCATGGTGTCCATGACCATCACGCCAGGTCCCAATAATGTGATGCTGACCGCCTCCGGCGCCAACTACGGCTTCCTGCGTACCCTGCCGCACCTGTTCGGTATCCTGGGCGGCTGTTTTGTGCTGTTCGCCTCGATTGCGCTCGGGCTCGGGGTGGTGTTCGAGCGCTATCCGGTGGTGCAGGGCGGGCTCAAGCTGATTGGCAGCCTGTACCTGTTGTACCTGGCCTGGAAGATCGCAACGGCCCCGCCGCCGGATCTGCGGGTCGGCGATGCCCGCCCGTTGACCTTCGTGCAGGCGGCGGCATTCCAGTTTGCCAACCCCAAGGCGTGGGTCATGGGCATCGCATTGATGGCCGGGTTTCTTCCGGACGGTGGCAACCCCTGGGTCAACGCCCTGTTGCTCGCGGGCGTGGCGGAACTGGTGGGGCTCCCGTGCATTGCCCTGTGGGCAGGGTTTGGCACCGCCATCGGCCGCCTGTTGACGACCGACCGAGCCTGGCGAGTGTTCAACGGGCTGATGGGCGCTCTGACCGCAGCTTGTGTAGTGATGATCCTGCGCTGAGGGTCAGGCCGGGGAGCGTTACCTGCCCCGGCAAGATCGACAGTTCTGGCAAGCCAAGCAGTTGGAGTAAGCCCAGCGATAGGCGAGTGAAGGGGCTTAGCCGCTGACTTCGCAGTTGACCGGCATGCGCCTGCCAATTGTCCAGGTGGCTTCATTACCCTTGCCGCGGAACACATGCTGGCCATTTTCCGAGGCGTAGCTCATGCCCGAAGCGACAGGCTGACGCTCAAGAGGATAGCGATCGCCGTGCATCCGGACTTCCGCCGAATCGGGACTGTCGAAGACAATCGTAAACTGGCTGCCATCCTGGCAGATGTAATCGGCGGAGGGTGAAGCTGCCTCATCTGCCGGGGGCTCATTTCCTTGCTGTCCAGTGCCAGCGCAGCCGGTTATCAGCAGGGCGAGGGCAGCAGCGGGAATCCAGCAAACCTTCATGACGTTTCTCCTTGTCGAAAGTCCTGTCGCAGAGGGTGGCGGCCATCGCTGGCCGCCTTAGCTTGGTGTGCTCGAGGAACGTTAAGTTCCGCGGCGGCGCTGTCCATGATGAGCCGTCCCGGCCGCTGGCGCCAGGGTGTGATGGCACCTGGCGGGGCCATCAGGAGCCAGAGTCGGAGCCTGGAGCCTCGCCGTCATCGCTGACGTTGCTCTCGTCCCTGGTGTTGGCTGACGGCTGAGCCGAGGCGCGCTGTTGCCTGGTGCGCTGGCGCTGGGCCTTGTCTTCATGGGTGTCGTCGGGCACCAGGGCGAGCAAGGTTTCACCGGTGTCCGCATCGAAGCTCTCGTCCTTGTGCATGACCCTGACGTCGCCGTCTTCGGCATAGGCGGAGATCACCCGAGCATCCGGGTTGTCTCGGCGATAGTCGTCGAATGAGTAGCTGTCGCTAAGGCGTGTCAGGCGCACGCACCAGCCTTGGCGAATCCGTGAATTGGCCTCTTCATAGTCGAGCTCCTTGGCGAAGAAACGCCCTCCCAGCGTCTGCTCGAGCTGGTCGCCGCCGACGCCTCCGCCGGGAGCAAAGCGATAGACCCGGTGATGTCCGAACTCCGGAGCGTAGTGCATGCACAGCAGCGCGTTGTAGTCATCGTTGTCGGTCAGCGCAACCATACTGTCGAAGCGATTGAGCTCCAGCGTCAGCTCGGCTTCCTCGGTGAGCACTTCGCCGTAGTAGGTCGGGATATCGCGTCCTCTGACCTGGCGCAGGTGATTGTAGTTGCGGTCCGCGATCAGCACCGGTCTTCCCTGGGCCTGAATTGCCTCGGCCAGGGCCGCGGTAAAGGGATTGGCGCCGACGATCAGCAGCCCCTTGGTATCGGTGGACTGCAACTTGAGCCGGCGTGCCAAGGGCTGCAGCGAAAAGCCATGCAGCAGGACGGTCACGGCGACAATGGCAAACGCCAATGGCGAGAGCAGGGCGGCGTCCTCGACGCCAACATCGCTGAGGCGGGCTCCAAACAACCCGGCGATGGCTACCGCCACCACGCCTCTCGGGCCGATCCAACCCACGATCAGCTTTTCCGAGAAGGGCAGGTCGACCCGGATCAAGGCCAGGAATACCGCCACTGGCCTGACCAGCAGCAGCACGACGGCGACGAACACATACTCGCGCATACTCAGGGAGGCCAGGGTGCCAAGATCCACCTGGGCGGCCAGCAGGATAAACACGCCCGACACCAGCAGGACGGTGATGTTCTCCTTGAAGCGTCGAATCTCGTCCAGGGACGACAGCGACGAATTGCCGATCACTACCCCCATCACCGTGACCGCCAGCAGCCCGCTTTCATGGAGCAGGGCATTGGGTAGCGTGTAGGTCGCCATGACCAGAAAGATCATGACCGGGACTTTCAGGAATTCGGGAATCTGTCCGGCCTTGATCGCGCGTATCAAGCCCCAGGCCGTGGCCAGTCCGACCGCGGTGGCGACGACAATGCCCAGCAGCATATGGCCCAGGGTCACCGACAGGTCGTGGGATGAATACATCACGATGGTGATCTCGAAGGCCAGCACCGCTGCCAGAGCGCCGACCGGATCGTTGAGAATCGCCTCCCAGCGCAGGATCTCACCGGGGCGCCGCTTGAGACTGGCCTGGCGCAGCAGCGGGATGATGACGGTGGGGCCGGTCACGATCAGGATGCCGCCCAGCACCGATGCCGAGGCCCAGGACAGACCGCCGATGTAGTGTCCCGACAGCGTAGCCAGGCCCCAGACCAGCGGCCCGCCGAGAAACACCAGACGCTTGACGGCGAGCTCTGCTCCTCTCAGGCGGGTCAGGTTGAGGGTAAGACCGCCCTCGAACAGAATCATGGCCACGGCAACGGCGACCAGGGGTTCCAGCAGGTCGCCGAAGACGGCGTGGGGGTCGAGCACCCCGCTGACCGGGCCGATGAGCACACCGCTGAGCAGCAGCAGGACAATGGCGGGCACTTTCCAGCGCCACGCCAGCCACTGCGCACCGATACCGAGCGCCGCTATCAAGCTGAAGGCGAGAACCGGGGACATGGTGACTTCCTTGTTGTGAAAATTGTGGTGAAAATTGTGGTGAAAACAGAGACCTTTGATCCACACGCTAGGCGGCTGCAAGGCGAATCACAAGGCGCGGTGTAAACGCTTGCCTGGGGTAGGTGAAGCCAGGTCGTCGCGACACTGGATCAGCGAATGGTACGGCGGGAGCTCGTGACTGGCGTGTCGCTGATATCGCTGGGGGGAAGCAGTCGAGGGTAGGGACGACTGGGAAAGGTAAAGCCCGAAATAGAGATGATCTTGTCTCGTGTCAGCGACAGGGTATTGGTCGGTAGCGGGGCGGCCAGGTCAAAGTCATGTCCGCCGGTAATGACGATACGACGCCTTTTGTCTCGATATCCCGAGCGTACCGGAATCACACCAATGCCTCGGGAAATCACGCTCTCTTCATCTGGCTCCGGTAGCAGGGTAGGTAGCCCGATATACACTTTGTCGTTCTCGAGGCTAATTAGAGCGTAGGTGACCTGTCGATACGTTAGCCGTTTCAGTATCGCGGCCAGTGCGGCCCTGTCCTCCGGGTCATGTCGCTTGATCTTTCCGCAGCGTAGATGGGACAAGACGTCTCGTCTGGCACGGTAGATCGCGGCATTGTGGGCGAAGTCAATCTTGGCCTGTGTCTTGATGGTGATGAGCTGGTGTTCGATGGGGGCCTTATCTTCGAGCAGCAGCTCCACTTGTCGCTTTCTGGCCCGACGAAGCCTCTGGGCACCTAGCCAGTTGACCCGTTGGCAGGTGAAAGCGGTCAGCCAGGTCAGCACGATGGAGCAGAAGGACAGGGACGCCAATTGTAGCGACGCCAGGGTGGACGGATCGAGCTGACGACCCGGGTACAGGCCCGACCCCATCAGGTTTGCCAGGTACAGAAACAGGTGGGTGTCAGGTAGAAGGGTAATGCCTGTCCAGTGCCCGATAGACGTGCCAATGGCAGGAAGCAGATAGCCAAAAAGTGCCGCAACGAAGGCAACGATCAGAATGCCGAACTTGGCAGCCCGGATGTACAACAGCCAGCCATGATAGAGGCTGATGCGAATCTGCTCCCTGGGGCTTTCGGTGATGTAGATGTAGCCGCAGACCAATACGGGAAAGATCAGCAGGCCGATCATGGTCAGCGACTGGCGCTAGAGAATATCGTGATCAAGCCGCTGCCGCTCCAGTTCAGCGGCGTCCTTGCTGGCGTACTTGCGGACCACGATGGTACCCGATGGCGTCACTTCGACGTCATCCCAGCCGACCGTTTCCGCAGCCTCGATGGAGGTCGTCAGCTGCTGTTGAATCTGTTCCAGTACGAGCTGCCCTTCGCTACTCATGGCAATGCCTCTTTCTTAGCGTACCTTGGATAGTGGCTTCGCGTACCTTGGATAGTAGCATGTCCGCGGCGCCGCATAGCGAGCAAAACACCGCGAGCAGGGCGTCCAGGGCAGGGCGCCGATGGCAAGATCAGGGAAGCGGGCATCAGCGATCAGCGGCCCCTGACGGCGCCGCCGATCGCTCAGGTGTTCGTTAGCCTTTGGCGACCATCGCCACCCCCGCCTTGGAGCGATTCGGGCGGCCGATGGTGTGGGTGATCCAGTCACCGACGGCGGCGATGCGAGCGAGATCGACCCCGCAGTCGATGCCGAGTCCCTCCAGCAGATACACCACGTCTTCGGTGGCGACGTTGCCGCTGGCGCCCTTGGCGTAGGGACAGCCCCCAAGGCCGGCCACCGAGCTGTCGATGACCTGGACACCGTCTTCGAGCACCGCCACCAGGTTGGCCAGGGCCTGGCCATAGGTATCATGGAAATGGGCCGCAAGTCGGGTGACCGGCACATCCCGGGCGACGGCTTCGAGCATGCGCCGGGCTTTCAGCGGTGTGCCGGTGCCGATGGTATCGCCCAGTGATACCTCGTAGCAGCCCATGTCATCCAGCGCTCGTGCCAACTTGGCCACCTGCCCAGGCGCGATGTCACCCTCATAGGGACAGCCCAGGACACAGGACACATACCCCCGTACCTGGATGCCCTCGGCCTTGGCACGTTCGACCACCGGGGCAAAGCGCTCGAGTGATTCGGCGATGGAGCAGTTGATGTTCTTCTGCGAGAACGATTCAGAGGCCGCGCCAAACACCGCGACTTCCTGTACGCCACATTCGATGGCAGCCTCCAGCCCCTTGAGGTTTGGCGTCAACGCCGAATAACGCCGTCCTGGCTGTGCTGCTCCCTCCTGCATCAGGGCCCGCATGACCTCGCGATGATCGGCCATTTGCGGCACCCACTTGGGGGAGACGAAGCTGGCCGCCTCGATATGGCAGTGTCCCGCCATGGCCAGACGCTCGATCAGTTCGAGCTTGGTTGCCGTGGTGATCGGGTCCGGCTCGTTCTGCAGGCCGTCCCGCGGGCCCACCTCGACAATCCGCACACTGTCGGGAAAGGCCATCAGAGAGCCTCCTTGTCATGAACGCTGTCTGCGGACTGGGCAGTGAAGTCGAGCAGCACATCGCCCTGGCCGACGGTGTCGCCAGCGGCGTAGCGAAAGGCCTCGACCGAACCGTCGGCAGGCGCGGTCAGCGTGTGCTCCATCTTCATGGCTTCCATGACCATCAGCGCGTCGCCCTTGCTGACCGCGGCGCCAGGCGCCACCAGCAGTGCCACGACGGTGCCATGCATCGGCGCGGTGAGCGTCGATTCCACCTCGTGCTGGCCATGATCGATGGCATCAATGCGACGCCAGCAGAGGCGCACTTCACCCTCAGGGCTGGACAGCACAATGGTATTACGCTGCTGGCCTTGCCCCAGCAGGCGAGCCTGGAGCCGGCGGCGATGACCGTCCAGAGTGATCGCCACCGCGTCGCCGGGCAGCTCAGTCAGGCTGGCAGATACCTCGGCACGAGATTCCCCGGGACCCCGGATGCTGAGCTGCCATGCCTGATCGCTGGCGGCGTGCCGTCCTTCCACCACGCAAAGGCTGGATGGCTCGGCCTCAGCGGCCTCCCGTGGATCGCACAGCGCGATGCGGATTTGACGGGGGCCATTGACGCGGAAGCCATCGTGGCGATCCCAGGGAGAGTCACTTTCCGACTCCCGGGACAATTGATGCAGTGCCACCAGGGCCGCGCTGGCCAGGCTCTGCTGGTCCAGCCCGCGGCTGGCAAACAGGCTTTCCTCATGGCGCTCGATAAAGCGGGTGTCGAGATGGGCGGCCTGAAAGTCCGGGTGGTTCGTCAGCCGCTGCAGAAAGCCTCGATTGGTGATCACTCCCTGCACGTCCAGGGCGGCCAGCGCGCGATTGAGACTGGCCAGGGCAGAGGCACGATCCGGGCCGTGGGTGATCAGCTTGGCCAGCATCGGATCATAGTGCATCGATACCGTGTCGCCAGTGGCCACCCCGCTATCCAGGCGCACCTGAGCGGAGGTCAGGTCGGCCCCGACCAGATCCAGCGCGAAGCGATCGAGCACGCCGGTGGCAGGCAGAAAGTCCTGGTCGGCATCCTCGGCGTACAGGCGCGCCTCAAAGCTATGGCCATCGATGGACAGCTGGTCCTGGCGCAACGGCAGCGGCTCATTCATCGCCACCCGCAGCTGCCATTCCACCAGGTCCTGGCCAGTGATCATCTCGGTCACCGGGTGCTCGACCTGCAGCCGCGTGTTCATTTCCATGAAATAGAAGGCGCCGTCCTGCTGTTGCGAAGCGCCGGGCGTAGCGTCGAGCAAAAATTCCACGGTGCCCGCGCCGACGTAACCGATCTCCTGGGCGGCGCGAACCGCGGCATCGCCCATGGCACGTCGTAGCGCTGCCGTCATGCCGGGGGCGGGCGCTTCCTCCAGTACCTTCTGGTGACGGCGCTGGACACTGCAGTCCCGTTCGAACAGGTACACCCCATTGCCGTGGCGGTCGCAGAACACCTGCACCTCAACGTGGCGGGGTTGGGTCAGGTACTTCTCGATCAGCATGCGATCGTCATTGAAAGCGGCTCTGGATTCCCGGCGGCAGCCTTCCAGCGCCGCCTGAAATTCGCTGCCGCTCTCGACCACACGCATACCCTTGCCGCCGCCGCCGGCGCTGGCCTTGAGCAGTACGGGGTAGCCGATGGCATCCGCCTCGCGCTTGAGCAGAGCGTCGTCCTGGTCATCGCCGTGGTAACCCGGAACCAGTGGCACGCCGGCATCCATCATGCGTGCCTTGGCGGCGGACTTGTCGCCCATCGCCTTGATGCTGGCCGCGGGAGGGCCGACGAAGACAATGCCGGCGTCCTCGCAGGCCCGCACAAAGGCTTCGTTTTCCGACAGGAAACCATAGCCCGGATGAATGGCGTCGGCGCCGCTGCGGCGAGCAGCGTCGATCACCTTGGCAATATCCAGATAGCTTTCCCGGGCGGCCGCCGGGCCGATATGGATGGCTTCGTCGGCTTCGCGCACGTGGCGGGCGTCGGCGTCCGCATCTGAATAGACGGCGATGGTCTTCAGGCCCATGGCGCGTGCGGTACGCATCACGCGGCAGGCGATCTCACCGCGATTGGCCACCAGCAGGGTGTCGAAGCGCAGCTGGTCAGCAGTGGGGGTCGAGCTCATGAGGCGCTCCCGCTATGGTTGGAGGTGCCCGCCCAGGCAGGGCGGCGCTTGTCGAGGAAGCTGGAAAGCCCTTCCTGGCCTTCGTCGCTGACGCGCAGGCGGCTGATGACCAGGCAGGTGCGCTCCCGCGTGGCCTGTTCGTCCGGCGCTCGAGCGACCTCAGCGAGCAAGGCCTTGGTCGCTCGACTGGCCTGGGAAGAGGTGGCCAGCAGGGTCTCGAGCATGCTCTCTACCGCGTGGTCCAGGGACTCGGGTTCAACGACCGTGTGCACCAGATCCAGTGCCTGCGCTGTCGTGGCGTCCATCACCTCTGCGCTGAGCGCATAGCGGCGCATCTGGCGGCTGCCGATGGCGCGCAGCACGTAAGGGCTGATGACAGCTGGCGACAGGCCAATCTTGACCTCGGACAGGCAGAACCTGGCGCGCTGGGACGCCAGCACGATATCGCAGCAGGCGGCGAGGCCCACGGCTCCGCCAAAGGCGGCACCTTGTACCCGGCACAGGGTGACGCAGGGCAGGGTGTCCAGTCCGTGCATCAGGCGCGACAGCTCGCGGGAATCGGCCAGGTTGTCGTCGACGCTGTAGTCGACCATGCGCTTCATCCAGTTGAGGTCGGCACCGGCGGAGAAGCTCTTGCCCTCCGAGCCGAGCACCATGACCCGGACCTCGCCGCGCTCTGCGGCGGCGCGAACTCGGTCCAGGTGGCGATTGAGCTCGCCGATCAAGGCATCATCGAAGGCGTTATGGACCTCCGGACGCGTCAGCGTCAGCCAGGCCACCCCCCTGGCATCAATGTCTAGTGTCGATGTCTGAGACATGTCTGCATCCTCGGTTACATGCGGAAGACGCCGAAGCGCGTCTCTTCGATCTCGGCATTCATTGCGGCGGCCAGTGACAGCCCAAGCACGTCGCGGGTCTGGGCGGGGTCGATGACGCCGTCATCCCAAAGCCGCGCGCTGGCGTAGTAGGGGTGACCCTGGTGCTCGTACTGCTCTCGGGTCGGCTGCTTGAAGGCCTCTTCCTGCTCTGCTGTCCAGGACTCCCCGGCGCGCTCCAGCTGCTCGCGCTTGACCTGGGACAGTACCCCGGCCGCCTGCTCGCCCCCCATCACCGAGATTCTGGCGTTGGGCCACATGAACAGCAGGTTGGGCTCGAAGGCGCGGCCGCACATGCCGTAGTTGCCGGCACCGAAGCTGCCGCCGATCAGCACCGTGAACTTGGGCACCCGGGCACAGGCCACCGCAGTGACCAGCTTGGCGCCGTGCTTGGCAATGCCTTCATGCTCGTACTTCGAACCGACCATAAAGCCGGTGATGTTCTGCAGGAACACCAGGGGAATGCCGCGCTGGGCGCACAGCTCGATAAAGTGGGCGCCCTTGACCGCGCTTTCCGAGAACAGCACGCCGTTGTTGGCCACGATGCCAACGGGGTGGCCGTGGATATGGGCGAAGCCGGTGACCAGCGTATCGCCGTAGTAGCGCTTGAACTCATCGAAGTCGGAACCGTCGACAATGCGGGCGATGACCTCACGTACGTCGAACGGCTTCTTCAGGTCGGTGCCGACGATACCGTACAGCTCGGCCGGATCGAGGGCGGGAGGACGCGGGGGCTGCATCGCCAGTCGGCCACGCTTCTGCCAGTTCAGTCGGGCGACACAGCGCCGGGCGAGCTGCAGGGCATGGGCATCATTGTCGGCGTAGTGGTCGGCAACGCCGCTGATCTTGGCGTGGACATCGGCGCCGCCAAGATCCTCGGCGCTGATGGTTTCACCGGTGGCAGCCTTGACCAGGGGCGGACCGCCAAGAAAGATGGTGCCCTGTTCGCGCACGATGATGGACTCGTCCGCCATGGCGGGCACGTAGGCCCCCCCGGCGGTGCAGGAGCCCATGACCACGGCGATCTGGGGAATACCCTCGGCCGATAGGGTGGCCTGGTTATAGAAGATGCGGCCGAAGTGGTCTCTGTCGGGGAACACCTCGTCCTGGCGTGGCAGAAAGGCACCGCCGGAATCGACCAGGTACACGCAGGGCAAGCGATGCTTGCGGGCGACTTCCTGGGCACGCAGATGCTTCTTCACCGTCAGCGGGAAATAGGTGCCGCCCTTCACGGTGGCATCGTTGGCCACGATCACACACTCGACGCCGCTGATGCGACCGATCCCGGTGACCAGGCCCGCCGCCGGCACATCGCTGTCGTACACGCCGTGGGCGGCCAGGGCCGACAGCTCCAGAAAGGGCGACCCCTCGTCGATCAAGTGATCGATGCGGTCGCGTACAAACAGCTTGCCGCGGGATTCGTGGCGACTGCGTGCCTTGTCACCGCCGCCGCGACGAATGGCATCGGTCAGTTCGTTCAGCTTGCCGACCTCGGCACGCATGGCCGCATCCCGAGCCACAAAGTCTTCGGAACGCGGATTGATTGCGGTATCCAACATGGCCATCTGGTGGCTCCGTAGGCAAAAGAGGGGCGACGTACGCCAGCATTCACAAGGCGCTGAACGCGCTCTGCTCCGGGATCAACGTCGGGTTCAGGCGGACTCGTTGAACAGCTCGCGGCCGATCAGCATGCGCCGGATCTCACTGGTGCCCGCGCCGATCTCGTACAGCTTGGCGTCGCGCAGCAGGCGACCCGTCGGGTACTCGTTGATGTAGCCATTGCCGCCCAGCAGCTGAATGGCATCCAGCGCCACCTGGGTAGCCTTCTCGGCGCAGTAGAGAATGACCCCGGCGGCGTCCTTGCGTGACGTCTGACCGCGATCGCAGGCCGCGGCCACCGCATACAGGTAGGCGCGGCAGGCGTTCAGGGTGGTGTACATGTCGGCAATCTTGCCCTGCACCAGCTGGAATTCGCCGATGGACTGGTTGAACTGCTTGCGTTCGTGGATGTAGGGCACGACCACATCCATGGCGGCCTGCATGATGCCGATAGGGCCCGCCGCCAGCACGGTGCGCTCGTAGTCGAGGCCGCTCATCAGCACGCGCACGCCCTTGCCGACTTCGCCCAGCACGTTCTCCGCGGGGACCGCGCAGTCCTCGAACACCAGTTCACAGGTGTTGGAACCCCGCATCCCCAGCTTGTCGAGCTTCTGGGCGGTCGAGAAACCGTCGAATCCTTTCTCGATGATGAAGGCGGTGATGCCCTTGGACCCGGCGTCCGGGTCGGTCTTGGCATAGACCACCAGCACATCGGCGTCAGGGCCATTGGTGATCCACATCTTGTTGCCGTTGAGGATGTAGCGATCGCCTTCCTTGCGCGCGCGCAGCGACATAGACACCACATCGGAACCGGCTCCCGGCTCGGACATGGCCAGTGCGCCCACGTGCTCGCCGGATATCAGCTTGGGCAGGTACTTGGCCTTCTGCTCGGCGTTGGCGTTGATCTTCAGCTGATTGACGCACAGGTTGGAATGGGCGCCGTAGGACAGTCCGACGGATGCGCTGGCGCGGGAGATTTCCTCCATGGCGATGCAGTGGGCCAGGTAGCCCATGCCGCTGCCGCCATCTTCGTCGGGAACGGTGATGCCCAGCAGGCCCATGTCACCGAATTTCTGCCACAGGTCAGCGGGAAATTCGTTGCGCTCGTCGATCTCGGCGGCGCGAGGGGCGATCTCGTCGCGGGCAAAGGCATTCACCTGATCGCGAAGCATGACCAGGGTTTCATCAAGGCCAAAATCGAGCGGGGTATAGGGGCTGAACATGGCGGGCTCCAAAGCGTCTTGAATGGTCGTTGCGGTGGCGGTCAAGACCACGACCATCGGCGGTGATGTAGGGCTGAAAAAGCCGATCAGCGGCCGTCGAGGCAGCGGCTGGCGGAATGCTAAGAAGACTAGGCAAAGTTGACGTTAACGTAAAGTGCAGCTTTTGCCGCTTGCGACCAAAGTGGGGGGCGACATCGTCTGCAGGGGGGAATCGATGGACCTGGGGGGAACCGCGGGCAGAGTAGCAGTCGGCGCACAGATCAAGCTGCCCTTAGAGGCCTCTTGGCGTTGGGCTAAGGCCTCTTGCCTCAGAGGACTCTTGGCTTTCTGCCAAGGCCTCTTGGCCTTGGGCTAATTGGGCTAAACCCCTGGCGAAGCCGGCCAGGTCGGCTGATGGTCAGCCGGCTCAGCCAGCGTCAGTCCTCGCCCTGCCAGTAGTCCACGGTATCCTTGCGCAGGCCGGTGTGCTCGAAGCCGCGGCTGGCCTTGTCGCCCCCCGGGGCCGAGCCGGTGACGACCTGGAACTTGCCAGAGTCCGGATACTCCGTCACGTCCGGGGCATTCATGCTGCTGATGCATAGATAGGTGAGGGGCTCGTCGGAGTCGTTGATGATCTGATGGGCGCAGTCGGGGTCTGCGGCAGGTGCCGCGATCAACTCGCCTTCGACGATCGGATAGCGCTTGTCGCCCAGGCGCACGCTGCCCTTGCCCTTCAGCACCACAAACATCTCGTCGTTATTGTGATGGAAATGAAAGGGCCAGGCGTGGCAGCCCGGCGCCAGGGTGACCCGGCGACAACCAAGATCGCGCATGCCCAGCACCGGCGTCAGGTTGATGATGCTGGCGTCGACCTTGTCGCCGTGCTGGTGGTGTTCTCGGGCAATCGGGCAATGGCAGAGAGAGAGGATGCGTGCGCGCATTGAGGGTCCTTGTGTGTGCAGCGGACGGACGAGCAGCCCGCAAGTCGGGCGTCGTCCGTCCTGCGTCGGTCCTCATTGCAGCCTAGACGCCGGAGCCATGCAGCGCTATTTCGACAGGGCTCGCGGCGTCGATCAGGATAGGCTTACTGGGCGTCAGCGTTGGGGAAGAACAGCTGCTGACCCTTGACCTCGAAGTCACCGATCGCCTGCTGGCCTTGTTCGGACAGCAGCCAGTCATGCCACTGGTCCGCCAGGTCATGCTTCAGCTCCGGGTGGCGCTCCCGTGACAGCTTGAGGCTGCCGTACTGGTTGAACAGAACGTCATCGCCTTCGAACAACAGCTCAAGGTTCTGGCGGTTATCAAAGGCGACCCAGGTCGCGCGGTCGGACATGACGTAGGCATCCATACCCGCGGCAGTGTTGAGGGTCGCGCCCATGCCGCTCCCCAGCTCGCGATACCAGTCACCGCCAGGCTCAACGCCAGCGGCATCCCACAGGCGCAATTCAGCCCGATTGGTGCCGCTGTCGTCGCCGCGAGAGGTGAAGGGGGCTCCACTCTCTGCGATCAAGCTGAAGGCAGTGGCTGCACTGTCGGCGTCGCGGATGCCGGCCGGATCGTCGGACGGTCCGATCAGTACAAAGTCGTTGTACATGACGTCATCGCGCTGACTGGCGTAGCCGTCCGCCACGAAGGCTTCCTCACCGGCAGTGTCGTGTACCAGCAGGCTGTCAGCGTCACCGCGACGGGCGATTTCGAAGGCCTGGCCGGTGCCCACCGCGACCACGTGCACGTCGATGCCGGTGCTGTCGGTGAAGGTCGGAATAATGGCGTCAAACAGTCCAGAGTTCTGGGTGGATGTGGTCGATGCGAGGGTGATGAAGGGGGCCTCGTCCTGGGCCAGTGCGCTGCTGGCACCGAGCATCAGCGCGCACGCCGCGGCAGCGCTGGTGGCCGCACGACGAACCTGCATGGAAGACAGCCTGCGCGACGATGGGGTATGGCGATGTGACATGGTGCAGTTCCTTGCGTAGATCGCACGACGGGTGTCGTGCGGTGGATGAATGGGCCTGAGGCGTGGTCACCACCGTGGCCTCTATCTAGTCCAGTAGCTCTCCTGCGATAAAAGCGCTGGCTTCCTGGGTGACGGGGCGGCTGAAGAACAGGTTGGCCGGGCTTTGTTCGACCAGTCGGCCCCGGTGCAGCAGGATGACGTCGTCGGCCAGACGGCGCGCCTGGTGCATGTCGTGACTTGACATGACAATCCGCACGCCTTGCTGATGAAAGGTCTCGATGGCACTCTCCACCGCCCGAATGGCGGCGGGGTCAAGCGCCGAGGTCGGTTCGTCAAGGAACAGCACCTCGGGCTCCAGCAGCCAGGCCCGGGCCAGTGCCAGACGCTGCTGCTCTCCACCTGACAGCACTCGAGCCGGGCGTTTGGCCAGGCTTTCCAGACCAAAGCGCTCGAGGGCGGCGATGGCGCGCTGGCGCCGCTGTCGGCGTGGCACATGATTCACCGCCAACGCATACTCGAGATTGGCCAGGGCGCTACGTCTGAGCAGAACCGGACGCTGAAATACCATGGCCTGGCGGGGAGCCGAACCTTCCCATTGCAGCTGTCCCTGGGTGGGCGAGAGCAGGCCATGGGCAAGACGCATCAAGAGGCTTTTGCCCGCTCCATTGGGGCCCATGATCAGGGTGCGCCGATGACCGTCGAGAGTCAGTGACAGGGGGCCCAGCAGGCGTTGACCAGCGGTCGAGAAGCCGACCCGGTCGAGGGTGAGGCGAGGGGCCGAGGCTGGCGCCGACAGCGTCATCGTGGTCATCCCAGCTGCCTCCTGGTGGACTCGCCGATCAGGTGGGCGAGGGCGTTGATCAGCCCTACCAGGGCCAACAGCACGATGCCCAGACCCAGCGCCAGGGGCAGGTTGCCCTTGCTGGTCTCGAGCACGATGGCGGTGGTCATCACCCGGGTGACGCCGTCGATGTTGCCGCCGACGATCATCACGGCGCCCACCTCGGCGCTGGCTCGTCCAAAGCCCGCCAGCATGACCGTAATCAACGCGAGACGGGCGTCCCACAGCAGCGTCGGGATACGGCGTACACGGGAAATCCCCATGGATGCCAGCTGCTCGGCGTATTCGCCATGCAGCTCCTCGACCTTCTGCCGGGTCAGCGAGGCCAGAATCGGCAGGACCAGAATGACCTGTGCCACTACCATGGCGGTGGGGGTAAACAGCAGGCCCAGGGAGCCAAGGGGCCCAGCCCGGGACAGCAGCAGATAGACGCTGAGGCCCGCCACCACCGGTGGCAGGCCCATCAGCGCGTTAAGGGCGATGATCAATGGGGCTCGACCGGGGAAACGGTACAGTGCCAGCGCCGCGCCAAGGGGCAACGCCAGCGCGGCAGCGATGGCGACCGCCGTCAGCGAGATGCGCAGGGACAGGCTGACGATGGCCAGCAGGTCGGGATCCAGTCCAACAATCAGGTCCAGGGCGGTGGCAAAGGCGGAGTCGGTCATCACGGCTCGGGTCAGGTAGGGTCAGAACGGCGCCGCGGTCGCGGGATGCCCTTGATATACCAGCATAATGTGATGAAACGTCGGCATGCGCATCCGTGCGCTGAAATTTATGCAGCCTGAAACATCTTCGTGCATAGTTACCGGCTACATCTTTCGGCTAGTAGCTCGTTCTGAACCAGTGAACCAGCGCTTCAATACAGACGATGGGCGAGCTAGAGACGACCAGCCCCGTAGAGCAAAAGGGAGGCAGGACCATGGATGACGTAGCGTTCCCGACCTATCTGACTACCTCGGAGGTGGCGGACTACCTGCGGCTGAAGCCGCGCAAGGTCTATGACCTGGTACGCCAGGGGCAGATTCCGTGTAGCCGGGCCACTGGCAAGCTGCTGTTCCCGCGGCAGGCGGTGGATCTGTGGGTCATGAATCACCTTGAGGGGGATCAGGCAGCCAGCGTGGGGCCTCAGGAAGTCCTCGGTGGCAGTCAGGATCCGCTGCTCGACTGGGCCATGCGCGAGAGCGGCTGTGGTCTGGCCAGCCTGTGCCAGGGCAGTGGTGACGGTATCCAGCGACTGCTGGCCGGCAAGGCGAGCGTGGTCGGTGCGCACCTGCTGGATGCCGATGGCGGCTATAACGATCCTGCGCAGCTGGGACTGGGAGGCATGCGTGACCTGGTCGTTGTCCACTGGGCACGTCGTCAGCAGGGGTTGATGCTGGCGGCGGACAATCCGCTGGGTATCTCGGGTCTTGGTGACCTGACCCGAGGCGATGTCCGGGTGGCACGTCGACCGCAGGGCGCAGGGGCCCATCGCCTGCTGCAAGGACTGCTGGATCGGCAGGGCATCTCGATGGACGCCCTTGGCCTGCTGGAGCAACCCGCCATGAGCGAGGATGATCTTGCCCTGTCGATTGCCCAGGGCAGGGCAGACGCGGGCCTTGGTGTCGAAGCGGCCGCGCGACGTCAGGGGCTCGCCTTCCTGCCGCTGCAGCAGGAGTCCTTTGATCTGCTGCTGCGCCGCAGGAGTTACTTCGAGCCGCCGCTGCAACGGCTGCTGGCGTTCGCACGGCAACCCCGCCTGCGTGAGCAGGCCGAACAGTTCGGCGGTTACGACGTCTCTGACCTGGGAGCCGTTCGCTTCAACGCCTGATAGCGGTGTGACGCCGTCCCGCGAGTGCAGCGCAGGCTAAAGCGTGGCTCAAGGCTGCCGGTCCGTTGTGCGATGAATGATCTGTGGTACCAGCCGCTCCGAGAACCCCGCGGCAAAGGACCAGAAGATCAGTTTGGCGACGTCCTCTCCCTGGGCGGGATAGGTTCGCGAGAGAAAGTGCAGAATGTCATCCGTGGTAGGCGGTTCGGGGAAGGCGGCGATGTGATAGCTGGGGAACAGGTGCCCTTCGATCAGGCCGGCCAGGGTAAGCGCGTAGAACACCAGCGCAAAGGTGCCTCCGTAGATGGGCACCACCAGTACGGTCGCCCAGGACTGGGTGAGCAGTCGCAGTTCGATCGACGAGATGTGCTTCAAGCGTTGCTGAATACTGACGAAGCCTCCGATGATGCCGCATTCGAACACCAGCCAGGAAATCATCAGGCGCTGCTGAAACCACAGCGTTGCCGCGAACAGGGCCGCCGTGGCCAGCAGACTGACAATGATGAACACCAGCAGTCGCCTCGACACCACCAGCAGCATCTTGGTGCGATTGTCGTACACGTGCCGAACCCCGCAATGTGGCATCGCCGTACCAGCGTCTCTACCTCACTATAGACCCAGGACAGACCCAGAACAGACGCTGGCTACGGCGGCAGGGCGTGTAGGCTGAACCGCTTCCCATGCGGCGCAGGATCGTCGTCTTTACTCCTCGCGCATGGCTCTTGCCAGCATGTCGGTGACCGGTTTGGCCACGTAGCTGGCGAAGCTGCGCTCGCTGGTGCGGATCATCACCTCCGCTGGCATGCCGGCCATCAGGCGCATGTTGTCGGTCATGTTGGCCTCGCCCTGTTGCGTGACCTGGATGCGCACCTTGTAGTAGCGCTCTCGGGTGGCTTCGTCCTCGAAACTGTTGGCGCTGACGTGGACCACCTCGCCATCGATGACGTTGGACAGACGCTGGTTGAAGGCGCTGAAGCGAATCTCCGCCGGCTGTCCCAGGTACAGATGATCCACGTCGTGGTTGGCTACCCTGGCCTCGACGATAAAGCCATCGCCCATTGGCACCAGATCCATCAGCGGATCGCCTCCGCGGATGACCGCCCCCAGGGTATGGACCTTCAGTCCCACCACGGTGCCGGCCACCGGCGCGGTAATGGCCGTGCGTCTCAGGGTATCGGTAAGGGCTACCAGGCGCTCCTCCGCATCGGCCACTTCCGACTGCACCTGACGCAGGGCCTCGCCGACCTGTTGCTGGAACTCCTGCAGGCGAATCTGCTTGTTCAACACGTTCTCGCTGATCTGCGCGCGCAGTCGGGCTACCTCGGCCAGATGACGCGCATTGTCGCTCTGGTACTCGAGGCTCTCCCTCTCCATTTCGCGCATCCGCTGACTGCTGATCAGTCCCTCCCGGAACAGCTTGCGGTGATTGGCCACCTCACCATTGAGCGAGTCGATCCTTCGCTGAGTAATCTGGCGGGTGGCCTCGAGCCCGGTGATCTGCTCGTCCAGCTGCAGAATCTGCTGATCAAGTGCCGCCAAGGTGCCGTCCAAAGACTCTCGACGGACCTCGAACAGGCGCTGCTGAACCCCCAGCACCGCCTGGACGCGGCCATTGTCGGACTGACGCAGAGCGTCGGGAAACACCAGCTGGTCCGCTCCTGCCTGCTCGGCCAGCAGCCGTACCTCGCTGGCCCTGGCGATCAGATAGTCCGCCTCGACGATACGGCTCTGGGCCCTGGCTTGGGTGTCATCCAGCGTGATCAGCACGTCGCCGGCATCGACCTGACTGCCGTCTTCCACATGGATACGCTCGACGATACCGCCCTCCAGGTGTTGCACCGTCTTGGTGAAGCTTTCCACCGAGACGGAGCCGGGGGCAACAACGGAAACCGCCAGACTGGCCATCACCGACCAGCTGCCGAAGCCGCCCAGCGCCACCAGCAGGATGAGCAGGCCAAGGCGGCGGTAACGTTGATCTTGCAACGGCAATTCTTGTTGTGGGGCACCTGCGGGATACATGATCAGGTCTCCTTGCTGTCGGGACGGACAGTGGACGCCGTGGATACCGGCGACGCCGATTCAGCGGGCACGGCCGCGCTTCTGCCACGTGCGCTGGGGCGCAGGGTGGTGACGGGGGAGACCCGTCTTGCCCCCGCCGCCACGGCGGAGACCGGCTCTCGGCGCCCCGGTGGCGTGAGCGATGCCACGCGTCCCTCCTTGAGCACGAGAATGCGGTCCACATTGGCCAGCAGGCGCTGACGATGGGTGATGATCAGTGCAGTGGTGCCCTGCTGGCGCAGTTCGATCAGGCATTGGGCCAGGGCCGCTTCGCCGGCATCGTCCAGGTTGGCATCGGGTTCATCCAGCACGATCAGGGCAGGGTTGCCGTACAGCGCTCGGGCCAGGCCGATACGCTGGCGCTGACCAGCGGACAGCGCGCTGCCACCGTGATCCAGCCAGGTGTCATAGCCGTCCGGAAGCTTGAGCACCAGTTCGTGCACACCGGCGCGGCGGGCGGCCCGCACCACCTGTTCCGGGTCCACGTCCTGAAAGCGCGCAATGTTCTCGGCGACGCTGCCATCGAACAGCTCGATGTCCTGGGGCAGGTAGCCCAGATGCGGCCCCAGCGCCGTGCGTTCCCATTTATTGATGTCGGCGCCGTCCAGGCGCACGCACCCAAGCTGGGTGGGCCACAACCCGAGCACCACCCGAGCCAGCGTGGACTTGCCTGCCGCGCTGGGCCCCACCACCGCAATGTGTTCGCCCTTGGCCATGCGCAGGTCGATGTTGGTGATGGTGGGCAGCTTGACGCCGGGAGGCGCTGCGCTGACGTCGTCCAGCGTCAGCTGTCCTCGCGGGCTTGGCAGCGGCATCGCCGGCGGATCGGCAGGAACCTCGTCCAGCAGGGCTTCCAGCCGCCCCTTGGCGGTACGCGCGCCAGAGAATCCCTTCCAGCCATTGATCATCTGGTCGATAGGGGCCAGCGCCCGGCCCATGAGAATGGAGCCGGCGATCATCATGCCCGGGGTCAACTCACCGCGCAGAACCAGAAAGGCACCGACTCCAAGAATCAAGGACTGAAACATCAGCCGCAGCACCTTGGAGGTGTTGGTCAGCAGGCCTGAGCGGTCGCTGGCCATGGACTGCAGCACCAGGTATTCGCGATGACGTGCTGCCCAACGCCCCTGGATGCCTGGCAGCATGCCCATGGCATGCAGTACCTCGGCATTGCGCAGGTTGCTGTTGGCCAGATCCTGTGACTGCACGTGGCGACCGTTGGCCTCTGTCAGCAGCGGTTTGGTCAGTCGTTCATTGATCACGGCAATGGTCGCGAGGATGATCCCGGCCACCAGAGCGAACAGCCCAAACCAGGGATGGAAGAGGGCCAGCACGCCGATGTAGATCGGCACCCAGGGAGCGTCGAAGAAGGCAAACAACCCGTTGCCCGACAGGAACTGGCGCAGGCTGGTCAGGTCGTTGAGCGGCTGGGCGGAGGGTTTGCCGGGGCTCGCCAGGCTGCGCTTGAACATGGCGGCGTAGAGGCGTGGGCTGATCAAGGTGTCCAGTCGGTTACCCACCCTGACCAGGATTCTCGAGCGCATCAGCTCAAGTCCCCCCATCACCACAAAGAGAAATACCACCACCAGTGTCAACATCCACAGAGTTTCCTGGCTGCGGGTGGTCAGCACGCGGTCGTAGACCTGCAGCATATATAGCGGCGGTACCAGCATCAGCAGGTTGATAAACATGCTGAACAGCGCCACATAGCCGAAGCTTCTTCGACAGAAGGCGAGGACCTTACGCAGGTCATTCTTCTCTGCAGCCATGATGGTTCCCCCTGACATCACCCCTCTTGCGGGGATGGTGTTGTTGTCGTTATCCGTGGTTTTCTTTTTTTAGTGATGTGTGGTGCATCTTCGATCTATTGATGTTCTCTTGAGTGTTCTCCTGAAGACCCTCGGAAGTGTTCCGAGATATTGGTTCGTCCAGGTGATGTGATGATGGTGAAAAAGCGCCATGAAACGGAAATGGGTCTCGAAGGGATAGTAGCGAAAATATGGCCAACCACAATAGCGGTGACAGCAATGAAGCCAATGTTTTCTTCGGCTTTTGCAGAGAGGAAAGAATGCGATGGTATCCCTGAATAAAGGGCGTTGGAGAAAAGTGGAGGTTAGTCTGCTTTTTTACACTTTAAGTCTCATCGTTGGGTTGGTTAATGCTGGTGCTGTCAGTGCTATTTAACTGAATTTTTTAAAATATGAAGTCTAGTGTTTTCAGTTTAGATAACTAAAAAGGTCAATTTTTACAATGGTTTGAATGTCACACATCTTCCTTTATTGAAGGCTAAGTGGCGTTAGCGTTAGCGCTGTCAAAAAAATCTTGCTGTATGTCGATGGGGTTATAGAATCAGTGAAGGTGGGCTACATCTTATGAGTTTTGCTGTTTCGAGCATGATGGCTAGTGGAACATAGTGCTGAGTGACAGCTTTTCTCCATGGGGTGGGTTCCAAGGGTGTGGTCGGCAAGGGTAAGACCAGAAGAGCATCAGAAAGAGGGAAGGATGTTATCGCGAATCGCGGAAACATTCGTTACCTCAGCAATGCAAGGGTAGTCGTAAATAAGACCAAGCTTTGGCAGTGGATGCCGACAATAAAATGTGGTTCGTCAAGGACTGATCATCCGATATCATCGTCAGGGGACAGCTCATGTTTTCCATGTCATTTGTTGGTCGCGGTCGCAAGTCCTTTCAAAAACGCCTGGAAGACAAGGCGCATTTCCTAAATAAAGATTTCGAGTTGCATGACGTGGTGGTGGCGCCCCATCCCGGGCGCTGGCAAGAGGCTGTCGCGGCCGTGCGCATGACATGGGAAGACGCGTCAGGAGCGAGAAGCGTCTTCGAGAAATTCGAAAGACCCTTCGTGTTCGAGCAGTTGCCGACGCCCCCCATTGGCAAGCTGGGAATGATGATCGAGGCGCTCGACGCCAGAGGAGCGCTGCTCCCCGGTGTTGCCGCCCTGCGTGAAGTTCTGGTGCAGGACGCCGAGGCCGATGCCGATGATGGAGCAGAGCAAGGCTCCACGGATCCTGTGGCAAGCAACCCTGAGCCAATCGACCCAGCCGTGGGCGACGACCCGGGATCGTCAGCGCAGGATGTCGACGGCCCGCAGGCGGGCGCGAGCGATGGGGGAGGCGACGACGCTGACATGGACAGCGCGTCAGGGGTGGCGGGCTCTGCCGCAGCGTCCTCAGGGCCTGCTTCAGGTGCCTCTCAAGACGCTTCTCAAGACAGCCTTCCAGACAGCTCGTCAGCTCCCTCGTCAGACCCCTCGTCAGACACCCTGCCTGCAGCGGCTGCGGCCCCGGCAATAGTGGCCCTGGCGGCCCCCGTGGGCTTCTCGCTGCGCATCCAGGCCGAAGATGATGACGCCAGCGACGGCGCATCGGCCAGTATCGCCGGAGATACCGGCATCGCGGTGGTGGATGACCCGACCAACCCGGACGCGGCGGACGCCGAGGGCAATGCCTACGTGGACTATGGCAATGGGGTGGCCGGTGGCGAGAGCCTGACCTTTACCTTCGACGTGCCCGAGGCCGGTGAATACGACCTGGTGCTGCGCTACGCCATGGGCGCCGGCAATCGCCCGCTGCGCCTGGACGTCAACGGTGAACTGTTCGACCGCATGTTCGACCTGACCTCCACCGGCGATGACTTCACCAACTTCGAGCTGACCCAGCCGGTACGACTGACCCTGGAGCAGGGCACCAACACGATTACCTTGACCTCCAACGGCGCCAGCGGACCGAACATCGACTATCTCGAGATCACCGCCCCGGACCCTGACCGTTACGTGGTTCAGGGCGAAGATATGCTGTTGTCGCCCACCGAGGACGTGAACAACAGCGGCACCAACCGGGTGGCCACCCTCGACACCATCGCTGACTTCACCAACGGCAACGAGACCTTCCGGGTCGGTGCCGAAGGAGAAGCCTATCTGGATTGGGCCTCTGGCAACGCCAACGCTACTGCCGACGTTACCCTGGACATCGCCACCGCTGGCACCTACGCCATCAGCATCACCTACGCCACCTCCAGCGCCCGCCCGCTGGACCTGATGCTGGTCGACGGCGGTAGCACCACCACCCTGGCCACCTTTGACTTTGCGCCGACCCTGGAGCCGGTCTATTACCCGGACGATACCGAAGCGGATATCGCCGCGGCCAACCGCCCAAGTCTGAGCAGCGGCAACCTGCAGAGCCAGTGGGAAGGCTGGACGGTCGAGACGGTAGAGGTCGAGCTGGCCGCCGGCAGCAACACCCTGCGCCTGGGCGGCTATACCAATGGCCCCAATATCGACAAGATGGAGCTGGTGCTGGTCAGCGCCGCGGTCACCGGGCCCGACATTGCGCCCCAGGTGGTCCAGGCGGAAGACGCCGAGCTTGGCGCCGGCAACGATGCGGGCACCCTGGTGCGAGATCCGGCCAACCCCGAGGACGGGACCGGCTTCCAGGGCCTGCGTCCCGACTACTCCGGGACCGGCTATGTGGACTTCGGCAGCGTGCCCGGCGACAGCCTGACCTTTACCGTGAACGTGGCCGAGGCGGGGCAGTACGACCTCAATTTCCGCTACGCCAGCAACGGCGACCGGCCCATGGACATGGCGGTCAACGGCGGTATCGCCAGCGCCCTGGCCTTCGTCACTACCGACCCCAATGCCACCAACGAGGCGCCGGAAGGCTTCGATGTGTGGTCCTATCAGACCCAGACGGTGGCATTGCAGGCGGGCGACAACACCATCACCCTGGCGATTCCCAGCGGCGCCGGCAGCGGCCCCAATATCGACCGGCTTGAGCTGACCACGGCGGGCTCCGGCCCGGTGGGCGATGTGGAAGGGGACGAGGGCGATGACCTGGCCTTTACCACGCCTGACAGTGTGGTCAACGCCGCAACCGTCGACGCTGTGTCCTTTACCGTCGCGGGGCTTGATGACGATATCGTCTACGTGGGCTTAAGCTTTGATGACGGCGTGAATGTAGAGGAGGTCACTCCGGACGCCAGCGGTGCCTTCAGCCTGGACCTTTCCGGTCAGGCCGACGGTCCGCTGTCGGCCACCCTGATTGTCATGGACGCCTATGGCAACCGTGGGACTCGCGAGCTGGACCTGACCCTGGATACCACCGCCGACGAAGGCGGCGATCTGGCACTGGCCGGCCCGGCAGACCCGGTGGCCCAGGCGGATAGTGCCGCCGTGACCTTTACCCTGGCTGGGCTGGATGCTGACGCCGACAGCGTCGAGGTCAGCCTGGATGGCGGCGCCACGCGCACCCCGGTCG
This sequence comes from Halomonas sp. DP8Y7-3, assembly GCF_019801675.1. Classification (NCBI taxonomy): domain Bacteria; kingdom Pseudomonadati; phylum Pseudomonadota; class Gammaproteobacteria; order Oceanospirillales; family Halomonadaceae; genus Halomonas; species Halomonas sp. DP8Y7-3. Next base: position 108,322 of record NZ_JAHVIO010000014.1, on the reverse strand, counting down.
GGGTCGATGGCGACAGCCTGCAGCTTGACCTGTCCGGTCTGGGCGGCGGCAGTCATCCCATTGTGCTGTACGTGACCGATCTCGCCGGCAACGAAGCCACTACCTCGACCCAGGTGACCCTGGAAGACGACAGCGATGCTCCGCTGACGCTGGACTTTGCCGCGGGGCCGATCACGTCCTACGGCGGCAATCAGGACAACCCCAGCCAAGGCACTGGCGCAGCGTCGGAGGATGCAGGGGCGACCCTGGCCTTGACCGACAACGTATGGAAGCGGGTGGCCCTGGGCGAAAGCTACCAGATTACCGCGGATACACAGCTGACCCTGGAACTGGATGCCTCGAGCTCCCCGGTATCGGAGATCATCGCCGTCGGTATCGACCCGGACGACAACCCCTTCGGTGGTGGCGGCAGCCTGTTCCAGCTGGGCGGCACCCAGACCCAGCAGGGCTTTATCGACCTGCGGGGACAAGGCACCGATGATGATGGCGATGGCGTCCTGACCTTCACCATCGACCTGTCGTCCCTGGCCGGCTCGACCATCGACTCCCTGGTGTTCGTCAATGACGATGACCTTGGCGCCAAGGGCAGTGCGCGTTTTTCCAATGTGACGCTAAGCGAAGCCACCAGCGTGGACACCAATCAGGCCCCGGTGGTGGTCGGCGGCGGCGTCGCTGACCTGGTGCTGGACGAGGGCGCAACGCTGGAGGTGGACCTGCCCTTCGAAGACGCCGATGGCGACGACCTGAGCTATCGCTTCGAGGTGGCCGACAGCGACGGCGCGCCCGTCGACGCCGCTGGTCTTGCCATCGATGGCAGCGTGCTGGGCGGCAGCCTGGACGACCTGGTGCCGGGAGTTTATACCGTTACCTTGTTTGCCGACGACGGGGAGTTCGAGACCTCCGACAGCTTTGTGCTGACCATCGAGAACGTCAACGACGCGCCGGTGGCCGAGCCCGCCGCGCTGGAGCCATTCTTTGGTGAGGTGGGCGAAAGCTTCGTCCAGATTACCCTGGCGGATTACGCTGTGCTGTTCTCTGATCCCGACGGGGACGACCTGACGCTCGGCGTCGAGGACCTACCCCCAGGTCTTGAGCTGGTCAATGGCGTGATCCAGGGCACCCCGACCCAGGGCGGGGCCTTCAGCGTGACGCTGCGGGCCACCGATCCGGGCGGCCTGTCGGCCACCCAGGTGCTCGACTTCCAGATCGCCGGTACCGATATCGGCGATGTGGTGACCATCGAGGCGGAAGCCTTCACTGAGCTGGATGCCGCCAACCTGATCGTCACCGCCAATACCAGCGCCTCCAACGACCAGCTGATTCGCCTGACCAGCACCGCGCCTGCCGCCATCGGTACCGACCTGGCCGCGGCCGGGGTCGAGCCCGGCTGGTATCGGGTCACCCTCTACGTCTTCGATGAAACCGACGGGGAGGGCGAGCTGACGCTGTCCATCGATGGAACGGCGCTCGAGGCTCGCAATCTGTCGAGTGACAGCCTGACCTCCGACGTGGTGCTCAGCGACGATTTCGGCACTTTGGTGGGCAGTGGCGCCAGAGGCAACGCCGGCCAGAGCGGTAACCGCAAGGCGATCGTGTTCGAGACAGCGGTCGAGATTACCGCCGACTCGCAGCTCGGGCTTGAGTTGCGTGGCCAGGGCGGCGAGCTGATGCGTATCGACTCGGTGGCGTTCGAGCGCATCGAAGAGCCGGTCAACAACGCGCCCACCATCACCGGGCTTGGCGCTAGCGTCAGCGTCGATGAGAACTCGAGCGCGGTCGCGACGCTCACCCTGGACGACCTGGATGGTGACACCCTGAGCGTGACCCTCGAAGGCGTCGACGCGCCGCTGTTCAGCTTCGATGCGGCCACCGGCGTACTCAGCTTCGTCAACCCGCCCGATGCGGAACTGGCGGCCGACGCCGATGAAGACGGCGTCTACGAAGTCACCGTGGTCGTCAGCGACGGGGAAGACAGCGTGTCCCAGGCGACCCTGATCACGGTCAACGACCTCAACGAAAGCCTGTCCATCGCACAGACGGCGCTCGACGTGGACGAGAACCTGACCGAGATCGGCGCCATCGCGGTACTCGATGAGGACGGTCAGCCTGCCGCGCTGAGCGCACCGGTGTTCGCCATCACCGGTGGCATCGACGCACCGCTGTTTACCATCGACCCCGATACCGGGGTGCTCAGCTTCACTTCGGCCCGTGACTTCGAGCTGGCCGTGGACGCCAACGAGGACAACGTCTACGAGGTCGAGGTCAGCGTCACCGACGATGGCCTGACGACCAGCGAGCTGGTGTCGGTGAGCGTCAATGATGTGGACGAAGCGCCTTTCTCGCCGCTATCGCTGCAGGCCGAGGATGGTGCGGTAGAAAGCTTCGACGTGGATGCCAACGACGCTGATACCCAGATTCGCGATCCCGGCAACCCGGAGCCCAACCAGCCCACCGGCCTGCGTCCGGGATTCTCCGGCAGCGGTTACCTGGACTTTGGCGACACCCCCGGAGACAACATCAGCTGGCAGGTCGATGTGGCCCAGGCCGGGCAATATGACATCAACGTGCGCTATGCCACCAATACCGATCGCCCGCTGGATCTGGTGATCAACGGTGGTGATCCGCTGGTGCTTGCCATGGCCAGCACCGACCCGGATGGTACGGGCCCGGAAGAAGGCTTCGACCACTGGGCCTTCGAGACCATCACGGTGACCCTGGAGGCGGGCAGCAACACCATTGCGCTGGCGATCCCGGCAGGTGCCAACACCGGCCCCAACATTGACCGCATCGAGATTACCGAGGGCGGTAGTGGGCCCATCGTGATCGATGACAGCGCCGATGAAGACGGCGATCTGGCCCTTGTGGCCGCCGACGACAGCCTGGACGACAGCCAGCTGGCGACGGCGGTGTTCAATGTGTCGGGTGTCGATGACGACGTCACCACCGTCGAGGTGTCTTACGACGGCGGCGCCACTCGCACCGAGGTGACGCCGGATGCCTCGGGCAACATCACCCTGGACCTCAGCGGTCTGCTTGATGACCAGAGTGGAGATCTCACGGTGACGCTGATTGTCACCGACGCAGCAGGTAACGAAGCCAGCGTCGATGAGGTCGTCAGCTTCGACGATGGCGCTGTGGTGGTGGCGCCAATCACCCTGCAGGCAGAGGACGCGGATATCGTCGACGTCGGTGGCACCGCCCAGGGTGAAGTCACCCGGGTGGTCGACTCGGCCAACCCTGATGACTTTGGCAATTACCGCCCTGGCGCGGTGGGCGAGGCCTATCTCGACTTTGGTACCAACCCCGGTGACCAGGTCACCTTCAACGTCAACGCGGTGGAGGCGGGCAGCTACACCGCCACCGTGCGTTTCGCCAACGGAGGTAACGCCCCACGGCCACTGGATCTGACCGTCAACGGCAGTGATCAGGGCCAGCTAGGCTTCCCCAATGCCACCGGTGTCACCGAGCCCTGGGAAGAGTGGCAGACCCTCGAGGTCACGGTGGAACTGGTGGAGGGCGCCAACACCTTCACCCTGACCATTCCCGCCGGTGCGGTGAACGGCCCGAATATCGACCAGGTGGTATTCGACTTCAACGACGGCGTGACTCAGCCTCCGTTCAGCTTCAGCATCGAAGGCGAGGCGCTGGATATCGTCGACGCCGATGGCGATACCCAGGTGCGCGACCCGAGCAACCCCGAGACCAATGCCGCGGCAGGCGCGGACGGACTGTGGGATGGCTTCAGCGGTGCCGGATATCTGGACATGGGCGGCGACGTGGGCGACGCCGCGGAATTTCAGGTCAGCGTGGACCTGGCCGGGACTTACACCCTGGAAGTGCGCTACGCCAACGGTGCGGGCAATGGCGCTGACCGTCCGATGACGGTACTGGTGGACGGGGCGAGCCAGGGCAGCCTGGCCTTCGCTTCCACCGGCGGCGACCCGGTGGGCTGGGAGAATTGGACCACCACCACCATCGAGGTGGAGCTTGCGGCCGGCGATAACACCATTCGCCTGGCCAACGAAGGCACCGCGGGCCCCAACATTGACCTGGTCACCGTCAGCCGTGACGGCGTGGCACCGCCGCGCCCGGTGGAGCCAGGCGACCGCTTCTCGGTGAAGATCAACTTCCAGCCCGAAGGCACCGCGGTGCCCGATGGTTACATCGCCGACAACGGCAAGGCCTTTGGCACCCAATCGGTGACGGTGGACGGCCAGGTGCACCAGTACGGCTGGGTCACCGAAGAGTCGATCTACGACAGTGACCCAGGCACTGAGCCGCTGGATATCAGCTCGCTGACCAGCGTGGCGGTGAATGACCGCACCGACGATATCGCCGGACTCGACCCACGCCAGGGCACCTATGCGCACTTTGACCAGCCCGGCAACTATGTGCGCGCCGGCTGGGAGATCGAGCTCGACGATGGCTACTACGAGGTCACCATCTCCATCGGCGATACCAGCGGGCCTTATGACAGCAACAATGTGCTCAACGCCGAAGGACAGCTGTTCAACGACCCCTTCACCCCGTTCCGCCCGGACGACTTCCCGGCAGATGGTAATCCTGCCGATGACACCGAGGGCGTGCGCTCCGACCTGGTGACCCGTATCGTTCAGGTCACCGACGGTCGCCTGACCCTGGACTCCATGGGACTCGACAACGAGAACACCGAGATCCAGTACATCGAGATCCAGGCGTTGCCGGATCTGACGCCAGGAGATGGACGCGAGGCGGTCGAGGACTACGCCTTCTTTACCGACGCCCGAGCCATCGCCGGGGTGGGGCAAAACGAAGTGGAGGTGGATCTCGACCCGGACGACGGCAGCATCCCCACCGGTGTAGACCCGACCTCTGACATCTTCGTCGGCATCTCGGTGGTGGACGGCCGCGGTGGGGCCTTGCTGGAAAGCCTGGCCGACGGCTCCATCCGCCTGTTCGAAACCGTGACCGGCCAGGAGGTCACGTTCAATGCCAACACCACCGGTGGTTTCGACTCCCTGACCATCTCGCCGAGCCAGTCGCTGAAGCCTTTCACCAGCTACACCCTGGTGATCGATGGCTTCCAGGATCGCGGCCCCAACGATGATGCCAGCGCGCCGACCCGGGAGTTCCAGAAGTACACCAACACCTTCGTCACCGGCCCTGAGCCGGAGATCGTGGCCCGTGATGTGGCGTTCAATGATGTGGTCGAGCTCAACGGCGCTGCCGATGGGGCCTTCGGCTTCACCTCGCTGGAGATGAGCCCCGACGGCGCCTTCATGTACATCGCCACCATCAGTGGCCAGCTGCTGCGCTACGACGTGGACCCCATCGATGGTTCACTGTCCAACCGGCTGGAGCTGAGCCTGCCCAACGACTACTTCGATCAGCCGGGAGAAACCCAGCAGCGGGGCATCATTGGCCTGGTGGTCGATCCCACCGACCCCAGCGTGCTGTGGATCACCGATAACTACCCGATCCCGCTGTCGGGACGTGACAACGGGGTGCCGGACTTCAGTGGTCGCATCACCAAGATCACTCTGGACGATGGTCCTGGCTTCTCCGGCACCGCCGAGGCCTACATCACTGGGCTTCCGCGCTCCAACGGCGACCACGTGACCAACAGCCTGGAGTTCCGGGTGAACCCGGACTACGACGCGGACACCAACCCGGATGTGCCGACCCACTTGCTGTACCTGATCCAGGGCTCCAACTCGGCCATGGGGGAACCGGACAGCGCCTGGGGCAACCGCCCGGAGCGGCTGTTGAATGCGGCGGTGATGGAGATCGATCCGACCCGCGATGTGTCGAATGGCCCCTTCGATGTGACCACCGAGCCGCTGCCCGACAACGGGCTCAACCAGCGCTTCGATGATCCGGACGGCCATCCCAAGGACGACCCCATTCCCATGGGCAATGGCGAGTTCCTGGTGTTTGATGATCGCGGTGTCGCCACGGTGCAGGATGCCGATGGCAATGTGCTCGAGTCCTACTACGACCCCTATGCTCCCGATGCGGTGCTGACCATCTTCGCCACCGGGGCGCGCAACGCCTACGACCTGGTGTGGCACTCCAACGGCTACCTGTACGTGCCGACCAACGGCTCGGCCGCCGGCGGCAACGTGCCGGATGATCCGAACACGCCGGAGGACGAGCGCTACACCAACGTCGAGAAGCAGGATGACTACCTGTTCCGCATCGAGGAGGGCGGCTACTACGGCCATCCCAACCCGCTGCGTGACGAATACATCTTGAACGGCGGCAACCCCACCGGTGGCAATGATCCCAATCAGGTCGACAAGTACCCGACGGGCACCAACCCTGAGGGCACCTATGACATCGCCGGGGTCTATTCGCTGGGCGAGAACCGTTCGCCCAACGGTGCGGTGGAATACACCAGCGGTGTGTTCGGCGGCAACCTGCAGGGCAACGTATTGTTCACCGAGTACTCCGGCGGTGACGACGTACGCTCCATCACCCTGGACGCCAACGGCAACGTCATCGGTGACGACGTGCTGCGCGATCCCGACGGCAACGTCATCACCTACGTCGATCCGCTGGATATCATCGAGAACCCGGCTACCGGCCAGCTGTATCTGCTGACCCTGAACCGAGGCAACGGCCAGAGCCAGATCATCCGTCTTGATCCGGTGCCGGGCGGCACCACCGACCCCGGCGATCCGGACCCGGACGACGACCTGATCACCGTCCTGACCATCCAGGCCGAGGATGTGACGCCGAACGATGGCACCTCGGTGACCATCGCCACGGGTGCCGATGCGGAGATCGAAATCCGCGATATCAACAATCCGGAGACCAACCAGAACCTGCCCAATGGCCTGCGTCCCGGCGCCTTTGGCCTGGACGGCAACACCGTGGATGACGATGGCGTGCCGGGGGGCTATGCCGACTTTGGCAGCACCAACGTCGACTTCATCACCTTCAGCTTCGAGCTGGACCCCGCTCAGGCCGGTGAGTCGGTGCTGCGGGTGCGCTACGGCAATGGCTCGGACATCGATCGCCCGCTGGAGGTCTTCGTCAACAACGTATCGGTGGGGGTGGTGTCCTTCCCGCCGAGCCAGGATTCCAGCATCACCGATCCTGACGCGCGCTGGTCCGACTGGTTGACGGTGGACATCACCGCGGACCTGGCCGCCGGCCTCAATACCGTGCGTTTCCAGGCGACCCAGGACACCGGGCCCAACATCGACCAGCTGGAGATCCTGCGCGAGGAGGACGCCACGCCGGGCTTCACCGTCTACGAGGCCGAAGACGCTGTGCTGGGCGGTGCCGTGTTTGTGCCGGAAAGTCAGGATGACCGCAACGCCTCCGGCGATGGCTTCGTCGACTTCGATGGCAGCGGTGATCAGACCATCACCTGGACGGTGGATGTCGCCGAAGACGGCAGCTACGAGATCGGTTTCCGCTACGCGCTTGCCGCCAGCAAGGCCGACCGCCCGCTGGGACTGACCATCAATGGCACGGACCTGGGCCAGCTCAACTTCGTCGGCCAGAGCAATGACGCCGAGGACGACTGGTTCTTCCAGGAGGTGCTGGTCAATCTGCAGGCGGGCAGCAACACCATTACCCTGACCGCACCGGGAGCCGTGGGGCCGAACATCGACCTGCTGCGGGTGCCGGACAGTGGTGGCGATGTGTTCATCCCGGTCTACGCCGACGTGTCCGACGGCGCGCGGATTGAGCTTGAGGATGGCGCCAGCGCCCGTACGGTCAACGAACTGACCGCGGACTTCTACTTCACCGTAGACAGCGATGGCCTCTATCGTCTGGACCTGGCGGCCAACGCCGGTGGCGACAATGGCGGGTCGCTGGCGCTGACACTCAACGGTCAGGCCGTCGACAGTCTGGCTTATCCGGGGGTGGGCGATGCCGGCGAAGAGGGCGTCTATGTCGAGCTCGAGGCCGGCGTCGAGTACAACCTGCGGGCGGTGTCCGCCGTGGACGGTGCGGATGACCTGGACTACCTGGATGTCACGCCGCTGGCGGGTAACGCCAACGCCGACATCGAGGTGCAAAGTGGCGACGCGGCCTTCTACGCCAACCGGCTGCACTTCAGCTATCTGGAGAACAACGGTGCCTCCAACCCGGACCGCGAGTTCAAGGACAGCGCCACGGTCACCATCAGCAACAGTGGCAGTGAACCGCTCGATATCCTCGAGGCACAGATCGACGGACCCTTCGTGCTGGCCGATCCGGGCGCGTTCGACGGCCTGACCCTGGCCCCCGGGCAGTCGCTGACGGTCACGGTACTGTTCGACCGCGACGCCTACACGCCGCCTGCCAATGACGCCGGTGACGGGGTGTTTGAAGGCCGCATTCGGCTGGTCACCAACGACGCCGACTCGCCGGTGGCCGAGATCGCCATGGCCGGCTTCTGGCAGGCCCGTGACGAGGGCGGCTGGGAACCCAACGTCAACGAGATCTGGGAGGTATTCGGCTTCGGCAACCGCATCGCTGGACTGACCACCGTGGGAGGTGGCGAGAACTCGGTGCTCAACGACTTTGACCTGTACCGGCCGGTGAACGACGACGAGGTGCTGTCGCGTTACTGGTCCCTGGCCGATGGCGTGGACCAGGCCAAGATCACCCAGCTGGCGGCCTTCCATGGCAACGGCGGGGCGACGCTGGGCATTCATGCGCCGGGCAACAAGGGCCAGGACATCATCTTCTCCAACCACCAGGGAGACAATAATCAGACCCTGCTGCCGCTGGTGAACAACGGCAACTTCGCCACCGCGACCTTCGGCAGAGGGACCATCCCCGATGGCTGGGCCGGCGATGAAGTGTTCGGTATCGAGGTGGCGGGACTGTCCACCGACCCGTCGCTCAACCCCCCTGGCGGCGGCACGCCGCCGGCGGATGCCGATGGCATCGAGCGGGGCTATACGGTGCGCATGTTCCGGGCCCTGGACGAAGATGGCAACGTGATTCCCAATACCTACCTGGGGATCATGGACTACACCGGCATCAACTATGACTACAACGACAACGTGTTCGTGATCGAAGGCGTCAAGCCGGTCTCCGGCGGCTCGCTCACGGTCACCAACAACGATGGCGTTCCGTCCAACGATCGTCTGGTGATGTCGCGTATCGAGAACCCCGTCAATGCGGCCCAGGAAGTGCATGACGAGGTCACCATCACGCTCTCCAATGACGGCTTCGATGCGCTGACCATTAACGCTGTGGCGGTCAGTGACCCCAGCCTGTTCGAGCTGACCCAGGCCTTCAGTGCCGTGGTGCTGGAGCCCGGTGAGTCGGTGGAGGTCACGGTGCGCTTTATCGCCGATGACCCCAATGACGGCTCGCTGTACGAGGCCAGCCTGATCATCAGCTCGAGCGACGCCGATGAGGCCGAGAAGGTGATCGAGCTTGCCGGTATCAGCCAGAACCAGTCCGAGAGTGGCCAGGAGCCGACGGTGCAGGAGATCGTCAATGCCTTTGGCTACACCACCGACGTCGCCGAGGGACAGATGAACCAGGGTGGGCTGGTGGAAGCCAACGGCGACGAGATCCTGGCGCCGTTCTTCCAGCGCGCCGACGGGGCCTCGCCGATCACCATCACCCAGCTCGCGGCCTACCATGGCCAGGGCGACATCGCCCGACTGTTCATCCATGACGTGGACAGCCGCGACATCAGCGAGATCATCGCCCACGACGAGGCCGACGGTCAGACCCTGCTGCCGCGCACCCTCAACAATGGCGACAATCTGGCGGTGGCGACCCTGGATCGGGATGATCCGTTCGGCTTCTACGCCGAAATCTCCGACCGTCCTGGGTACATCTCCTGGTCGGATCCCGACGCCAACCTGTACGAGGACACCATCGATGCCATCGGCATTCCCGGTGCCAACCTCAACTGGGACGAGAACGACGGACACCTGATCCGGGTGTACGTGGCCAAGGACGCCGACGGCAACGTGATTCCGGACACGTACATCGTGATCCAGGACTACGCGGGGGTGAACTACGACTACAACGACAACATCTTCCTGGTGCAGAACGTTACGCCGTACGATCCGACCGGCGTCGAGGACGCCGACGGTAACGGCCGGGTGGATCTGTACGATGATGATGACGGTGACGGGACGCCGAACTTCCTTGATGACCCGACGCCGGTCGCGCAGACCGCCTTCAATGACACCCAGACCGCCTGGGCCGTGGGCGCCGATGGCCTGGATCTGGAGGCGCGCTTCTACGACAACGGCGGCCAGGGGGTGGCCTACAACGACTCGGACACCGCCCATAGTGGCAATGCCTTCCGCTCCGACGAGGCGGTGGACATCTCGACCCCGTCGCTGGCCATCGGTTTTGTCGCCGACGGCGAATGGGTGGAATACACCCTGAACGTGGAGACCGCGGGCACCTATGTGCTCAACTTCTCGACCTCAGCGGTGGCCGGTGGCAAGACCATCACCGCGGCGTTCGAGCAGGATGGCGCCTTCTACACGGGAAATCAGTCGGTGGCACTGCCCAACACCGGCAGCTTCACCACCTTCACCGACGTCGGGCCCTTGAGCTTTGACCTGGAAGAGGGTGAACAAGTCCTGCGCCTGACCTTCAACGGCGGTCAGCTCGACCTGGCTTCCTTCAGCCTGGACCTGGTGGAGCCGGTGGACGATGGCCAGTCGGCGTTTACCGATGATGGCACGCCATGGCAGGTGGGGTCGGACTTCAGCCTGGAGGCGGTCAACTACGACGAAGGCGGTCAGGGAGTCGCCTACAACGACTCAAGTCAGGCACAGCTGGGTACCAATCCCCGTGGCGATGGGGTGGACCTGGCGGGTGGTGGCAGCGTCATCGGCTGGATCGAGAACGGCGAGTGGGTCGAGTACACCCTGAACGTGGAGCAGGCAGGCACCTATGATCTCGCCTTCCTGGCTTCCCTCGGCACCACGGCCGGCGGCCAACGCAGCATCACCGCCAGCTTCACCAAGGGCGATGGCACGCCCTACGCGACGGCAGGGGCGGTAGAGGTGGATCCCACCGGAAGCTGGACCAACTTTGTCGAGACCGCGTCGACCCAGGTCACGCTGGAGGCCGGCGAGCAGGTGCTGCGCCTGACCTTCAACGGCGGGTCCATGGACCTGCAGGGCTTCTCGCTGTCCAAGGACGGCCAACAGGCCTTCAATGCAGGAGGTAACGCCTGGCTGGTGGACGCTGACGATGGCCTGTCACTCGACGCCGTACTGTTCGACGAGGGTCAGCAGGGTGAAGCCTACAACGAGCTGACCCCGCAGCAGTTCGGCAGCAACTTCCGCGATACCCCGGTGGATATCGTGGGGCAGGGCGACGCGGTGGGCTGGATCGACAACGGCGAGTGGCTCGAATACACCATCAACGTGGAGCAGGCGGGCAGCCACACCCTGTCCTTCGTGACCTCGGGACCCAACGGCGGGCGCAGCATCACCGCGTCGCTGGAAAAGGACGGTAGCGTCTACGAGCAGGGCAGCGTGGCCACGCCGGTGACCAGTGACTGGGGTGTCTTCGTCGACACGGCGGCGATGACCCTGGATCTGGAGGCAGGCGTGCAGGTGCTCAGACTGACCTTCAACGGCGGCTCCCAGGATCTGGCCTCGTTCCAGCTCACCCGGGATCCCGACGTGGCGGCGGCCAGCCTGGCTACCAGCAGCCTGTTGCTGGCAGCGGACGACCCTGTCGTCGATGCTTCCAACGACGATGTGGATGACCTGCCGATGAGTGACGACGTGGGCGTGCAGGGCGTGCAGGATGATGCCGGCCTGTAAGCCAGCGACGACCGGTGACGCCCGCGGTGGGTGAGGCGGGCGTCACCGAATGACGTAAAACGACCAGATGCATGGTCTAAGGGAGGTACCCCTCAGGGAAACGCAGCAGCTTCCCTCAGGGTGGTGTCATCGGCGGAGGCTATCAGGGAGGCTTCTGTCGGACATGTCATGGTGTCCCGTGCCGGCAGGGAGCTGGCCCTGCGCGGATCGTCCCCCTGAACCTTGATCCGCGCAGTTTTTTTTGCCTTTCTCATGGTGGTTGGGTGGCGGTGCTATTGCTTGCGCAGGCGCCATGCCTTGCGCAGGCTTCATTCCTCGCGCATGGCCCTGGCCAGCATGTCATTAAGCGGCTTCAGCATGTAGCTGGCAAAGCTGCGCTCTCCGGTACGAATCATGACCTCTGCGGGCATGCCCGCGACGAGTGTCATGCCCTCAGGCAATACGCTAGTGATCGGGTCTGTCACCTGGACGATGACCTTGTAGTAGCGCTGCCGACTCGTTTCATCGTCAAAGCTGTTGGCGCTGACATGGCCGATGGTGCCCGCGACCACCTTGGTCAAACGCTGATTGAAGGCACTGAAGCGGATATCGGCGTGCTGACCGACATGCAGATGATCCACGTCCTGGCTGGGGACCCGTGCTTCGACCACGAAGCGGTCGTTGGACGGAACCAGCTCCAGCAGGATATCGCCGCCACGAACCACCGCGCCGATCGTGTGCACGTCGAGTCCGACCACCGTGCCGGACACCGGCGCCACAATGTGCGTGCGCGTCAGCCGATGATTGAGCGCGACCAGACGCTCTTCGGCGTCGGCTACCTCGGCCTGAACCCGCCGCAGGTCCTCGCCCACCTGTTGCTGAAATTCCTGTCGCCGCACCTGCTTGTTCAGTACCAGCTCGCTGATCTGAGCCTGCAGCCTGGCAATGTCCGCTGCATGCCTGGCGTTGTCGCTCTGGTACTCCAGGCTTTCGCGCTCCAGCTCGCGCAGCCGCTGGCTGCTGATCAGGCCATCGTCAAACAGGCGGCGGTGGCTGGCGATGTCCCGCTCCAGGGAGTCGATACGTAGGTCGGTAATCCCCCTTGTACGCGCGAGCCCCTGGATCTGCTCCTCCAGTTGGATCACCTGTTGATCCAGGGCCGCCAGGGTGTCCGCAAGGGCCTGGCGACGTACCTCAAAGAGGTGTTGCTGCACCGCCAGTACCTCACGCACGCGCAGTAGCCGGGCAGCCGTCAATTCATCGGGAAAGCTCAGCACAGCGGCATTTGCCTGCTCCGCCAGCAGGCGAATCTCACTGGCACGCGCGATCAGATAATCGCTGTCGGCAATGCGGCGTTCTGCCCGTGCCAGGGTGTCATCGAGGCGGAGCAACAGCTCACCATGCTGCACCTGATCCCCATCCCTCACGAGAATGTCGGCGACGATGCCCCCCTCCAGATGCTGAACACGCTTGGTGAAGCTTTCTACCGATACCGCTCCGGGCGCGACCACGGCCACCGCCAGCTGAGCCGTGGTAGCCCACAGCACGAAGCCGCCCAGGGCGATCATCAGCAGCGCAAACCCCATGCGGCGATAGACATACAGCGCTGTCGGCGGCTGGCCTTGCGGTAGGGTTGGCGATAGGGCTGGCGATAGGGCTGGCGATGGGACCACGGGAGAGCCGCCGGCGTCTAAAGGGGCCGCGGTCTTAGCGGACGTCTCGGTGGATGAGCCAGGCGAAGGCAAGGTCATGACGGGCCTCCTGCCGATGCCGGTCGGTGTGGTGTCACCCGTTTGATCACCTTGCCGGGCAAGGTCTTGGCACCGACCGGGCCATCGTCGGCGCTGCGGCGGGCGCGTAGCGCGGCCACCTGACCTTCGCGAAGCGTCAGGATACGGTCTACCCGATCCAGCAGGCACTGACGGTGGGTGATCACCAGAGTGGTCGTCCCCTGGCGGCGCAGCCCATCGAGTGCCTGTGCCAAGGCGCGTTCGCCAGCGTCATCGAGGCTGGCGTCAGGTTCATCCAGCACGACCAGACAGGGATGGCCGTAAAGCGCCCGCGCCAGTCCGATACGCTGACGCTGACCGGCAGAAAGGCCTAGGCCCTGTGGGCCGATGACGGTGTCGTAGCCGTCATCGAGGGACAGAATGAGCTCGTGCACGCCGGCCAGGATCGCGGCCTTGACCACGGCCTCGGCATCGACGGCGGCAAAGCGCGCAATGTTATCGGCAATGGTCCCCGCCAGCAGCTCGACGTCCTGGGGCAGATAGCCCAGGTGAGGCCCCAACGCCTGGCGCTTCCAGCCGAGAATGTCGGCGCCGTCGAGTCGCACGCAGCCATCCAGGCGGGGCCAGATGCCCAGCACGACCCGCGCCAGGGTTGATTTGCCTGAACCGCTGGGACCCACCACGGCCAGCTGTTCCCCGGGCGAGAGCGTGAGGCTGATGGCCTTCAAGGCGATGTCCTGGGAACCCGGTGGACCGGCGCTGACGTTCTCCAGGGTCAGCGAGCCCCGGGGACAGGGCAACGCCATGGGCTCACCCTCTGTCGCAGCGCCTATCAAGGTATTGAGACGTTCCGATGCATTGCGCGCTGCGATGAAGGACTTCCAGCCGTTGATCAGCTGATCCAGTGGCGCCAGCGCGCGGCCGAGCAGAATCGAGCCGGCGATCATCATCCCTGGTGTCAATTCCGCGATCAGGACCAGCCAGGCGCCGAGGCCCAGGATCAAGGACTGGGACAGCAGCCTCAGCGCTTTCGACAGATGGGTCAGGGTGCCTGCGCGGTCGCTGGCCAGGGACTGCAGGGTGAGGCCTTCCCGATGTATCGCCTGCCAGCGATGCTGAACGCTCTCGACCATGCCAAGGGCATGCAGCACCTCGCTGTTGCGTAGGTTGGCCGCGGTGGTATCTCGATTGGACACCTGTCTGGCCCCGGCCTGCTTGAGCAGTTGCCGGGTCCTGGCCTCGTTGAGCACCGCCAGGGCCAGTAGCAGCGCTCCGGCACACAGGGCGAAGAGCCCGTAGTACGGATGAAACAGCGTCAGGATACCCAGATAGACGGGTATCCAGGGGGTGTCGAGGAACGCCGGGACCGCTGGGCTCGAAAAGAACTGACGTAGCGTGGCAAGGTCATCCAGGCCCTGGATGGAGGCAGCGCTGGGATTGCTGAGTGCCTGCCGATAAAGCGATTGATGTAGACGCTGCTGAAGCTGTTCGTCGAAACGATTGCCCAGCCTCACCAGCAGGCGCGAGCGCACCCAGTCCAGGCCGGCCATGATCCCGAACAGGAAGATCACGACAAGCGTCAGCATGATCAAGGTAGCGACGCTGCGACTGGCGAGCACCCGGTCATAGACCTGCATCATGTAGAAAGAGGGGACGAGCATCAGCAAATTGATGGCGATGCTGAAGATGGCCACATCCACGAGCCCCCTGCGACAGCCGCGCAGCGCTGCGGCAACGGCAGACGCCTCGCGGGATAGAGCATTGTCCTGAGACGGGGGGAAGCGCATGGCGGTGAGCTCTTGGCAGCGTGAATGGAGGCGCTGGCGAGAAGCCTGGTGGCTCTCGATGGTAGGGCCTGGTTCGTCGGTCCGGTTCGTCGGTCTGACTCGTCGTTCTGGTTCGTTCTGGTGCGGCAGGTTGATTCAGTCCGTTCGCTCGGCAGAGCGTTAGTCGAACGATGGCAGGGCTCTTGCAGTACTACAACGGAGTTCTGGCTGAGCGGCAGCAGAGCTCCTGCAGTATGACAACAGAGCTTTCGCACAATGACGCACACAGCAGTGTACTGTGTTCCAGAAAAGGCATTTATGACGTCGTTGTCTACCCACCAGTATTATGTAGACATATTTGAGTAAGAATCTAGCGATGCTTTGTCGTAAGCCTGGTTCGAGTTTTCTTTCATATATGACTTTTTAAGCACAAACATCTCGATCAAAGGTGATAAATTATTCTGTTTTTTCTCTTCGATTTTTCTCACTTCTGAAGATTAGAAAGTATCAAGCTCGCGAACCATTTTTCTCATGTATTTGTTTTATAGGGATAAATAGTTCTTCGTCGCAGATGTTTCTTGACATGTTTTTGTGCGTTTTGGCGCATTATTTTTTTGATTGCCTGATGGTGTAAAAAAAGTAGTTTCCAAAGAGCATTTTTCGTAGTCGATGTAAGAATATTGCTATTTATTTTTCTGTATAAATTGCGCTCTATTGTGCCCATTGCGAAATTTATTGATGGGAGGGCGGGGTGTGAGCGATGCAAACCGTATGAACGATGTAAAGGTCACGAAGGATGTCGACGGTGTCAGCGATGTAAAGGATGTCAACGAGGTAAGTCGCGAAAACGCGGTTAACGATGTCGATCACCTGGGGCAAGCCTTGCCGTCATCCTCGGCGGTGGCGGCCCCAACGGCGATCAGCGAGCGGAGCGTATGGCGCATCAACTTTCAGCCGGAAGCCTCTACGGCAGTAGACGGTTATGCCGTAGATAGCGGCAAGGCGTTTGGCGAACAGGCGATTGAGGTCGGGGGCGTGTCCCACCAGTATGGCTGGGTCAGCGGCGCCAGCATTGCCGACGGCGTCGACAACGGCACCACTCCCCTGTCGCTGGTCGATGTGGATGCGTCCTTGCTGGTTGACCGCTCGGAGAACTTTGACGGGTTGGACCCTCGCCAGGCCAGCTACGCCCAGATGACGCGTGATGATGATGGCGCCGTCAACGCGGGATGGGAGATCGAGCTGGCGCCGGGCTTCTATGAGGTTACCCTGGCGGTGGGGGATGTCTCCGGCCGTTTTGATGCCTTCTATCAGGTCAACGCAGAGGGCGCTTCGCTCATCGATGGGTTTGTGCCCGCGCGGCCCGGCGACTTCCCGTTGGATGCCAACGTTACCGACGACACCGATGGCTTTCGCACGACGCTGGTGACCAGGGTGGTCGAGGTCAACGACGGACGCTTGACCCTGGACGCACTGGGCGCGGATGCCCGCAACGTCAAGCTGCAATATGTCGAGATTCAGTCGTTGCCGGACCCCACCCCAGGTGATGATCGTGATGCCGTCGATGACTATGCCCGGTTTGTCGGTGCCAGAGCCGTGGCGGGCGTCGGCAGCCAGGCAGTGGAGGTGGCGCTGGATCGGGACGATGGCGGTTTGCCTACCGGGGTGGATCCGGCCTCGGACATCTTCGTGGGCGTTCAGGTGGTGGAAGGCAGGGGAGGTGTGCTGCTGGAAAGCCTGGCGGATGGATCTGTGCGCCTGTTCGAGACGGTCACCGGCGTCGAGGTGAACTTCGACATCAACACCACCGGTGGTTTCGACTCCCTGACTCTATCCCCGGTTGACCCACTCAAGCCCTACACCAGCTATACCCTGGTCATCGATGGTTTCCAGGATCGCGGTGACAACAGCGATATCGACGCGCCAACCCGTGACTTCCTCAAGTACACCAACACCTTTGTCACTGGACCGGTGACCGAGAGAGACGCGGACGTCGACGTTGCCTTCGAGGGCACCGTCGAGCTCGATGGTGCTGCAGATGACGCTGTTGCCTTTACCTCACTGACGCTGAATGGGGCAGGCGACACCCTGTATGTGGTCAGCATGGGCGGTCAGATCCGACGCTACGGATTAGACCCGGAAGATGGCTCGCTGGGACCAGGTGAAGTGCTGGACCTGGGATGGGATCCATTCGCGCAGCCTGATTCGGTGACGGACAATGTGCGCCGGGCCATCATCGGCGTGGCAGAAGACCCCTCCGATCCCCAGGTGCTGTGGGTCACCGATAACTATCCGGTGCCGCTGCTGGGACAGGTGCGCAGGGTGCCGGACTTCAGTGGTCGGCTGTTGAAGATCACCCTGGACGAGGATGGCAGCTTCAGCGGGCAGGTTGAGGTGTATCTGACCGGCCTGCCGCGCTCTGCGGCGGATCATGTCACCAACAGCATCGAGTTTCGCAAGAACCCAGAGTTTGACCCGGATTCCCCCGACGCCGGCCCCGAGTATCTGTTGTACCTGACCCAAGGTTCCAACACGGGTGTAGGAGGCGTCGACAGCGCCTGGGCCAACCGGCCCGAGCGCCTGCTGTCTGCCACGGTGTTGGAAATCGACCCGAGCCGAACGCCTCCCGAGGGCGGATTTGACCTCACGACCGAGCCCCTGCCCGAGGATCAGACCCGCTTTCGCGACGACGATAACAACCTGAAGGATGGCCCCATTTCCATGGGAGACGGGCGCTATCTGGTCTTCGACGAGCGCGGCGTCGCCAGCGTCCAGGACGTCGATGGTAACGTCCTGTCGACGTTCTACGACCCTTTCGCAGAGGACGCGGTGGCCAAGATCTTTGCCACCGGTATCCGTAACGCCTATGACCTGGTGTGGCACTCTGATGGCCGGCTGTATGTGCCTACCAACGGGGGCGCCGCAGGAGGCGTGGTGCCGGACGATCCGGTGACGCCAGGGGATGAGTCGCTGATCAGCGTGGGGCTCCAGGACGATTATCTCTTTACTGTCGACCAGGGGGGCTATTACGGCCACGGCAATCCGCTGCGGGATGAGTACATATTGGATGGGGGCAACCCGACCCGCTTTGACGATGCCAACGAGGTGTCGACCTACGCTCCCGGCACCCAGCCTGATCCTAACTATCGGGTGGAAGACACCTACGCGTTGGGCCCCAACCGCTCACCCAACGGGGCCACAGAATTCACCAGCGACATCTTTGGCGATGCCCTGAAAGGCAGCCTGCTGTTCACCGAGTTTTCCGGCGGCAATGATATCCGCTGGATACGCCTGGACGATGACGGCAAGGTCATCAGCGACGATGTGCTGCGTGACAGTGATGGCGGCGTCATCCGTTACAACAGCCCCCTGGATATCATCGAAAACCCGGCCACCGGGCAGCTGTATCTATTGACCTTGAATCGGCGTACCGGCGAAAGCCAACTGGTCCGTCTGGATCCGGTCCTGCCAGAACCGCCTGAGCCGCCTGAGCCGCCGGAGCAGCCTGTGAAGCTAGCCACCATCCAGGCCGAGGACGATACTCCGAACGACGGTACCAGCGCCACGCTGTCAATGACCGGCGATGTCGCGATCTTTCAGGGCATAGCAGAGGGCACACCAGGCCTGCGACCGGGTAGCTACGGCAACGATGGCAATCTCGATGATCGCGACGGTGTCGGTGGCGGCTATGCCGACTTTGGCGTCAGCGCCCAGGATTGGATCACCTTTGGCTTCACCCTGGCGCCAGAGGAAGCAGGCTACAACGTGCTGCGCATCCGCTATGCCAACGGCGGTGGCAAGGAACGCCCCCTGGAGATATTCATCAACGGCGAAAGCCATGGGCTGGTGAGCTTTCCGGCTGCCCCGAGCCTTCCCAGCCTGGATGAAAGGTGGAACCTGTGGATGACCCAGGATGTACAGATCGACCTGCCGGCGGGGGAGGTCGAGGTTCGCCTGCAATCCCTGGGAAGGGCGGGCCCGAACATTGACCAGCTTGAGGTGTGGCAGGGCGATGTGTTTGGGCATACGAGCTATGAAGCGGAAGAGGCGCTTCTTCAGGGCGTCGCGCCAACGCCGGATGACAGCGGTCGCGACGCTTCTGGCGAAGCCTATGTCGCGCTGTCGGACGCCCAGGAGCAACGTATCACCTGGGCGATTCGGGTCGAACAGGACGGACACTACGAGCTGGGTTTTCGCTACTACCTGCCCGCGGATGGCGAGCCGCGTCAGCTGCCGTTCTCGCTCGATGGCGTCGAGTTGGCGCCGCTGCAGCTTGCAGCGGACAGCGAGACTGCCGATGACTGGGTGTACGTGAACGTGGAGGTATTCCTGGAGGCGGGGAGCCATGCGCTGGCGTTGGCCTCAGCGGGGGAGAGTGCGGTCGACGTCGACCTGCTATGGGTGCCGGATCTGTCACGGGAAGCCATCCGTGAGGCTATCAACCACCCAGCAGACGCCACCGACGGAATGCGCATCGCGCTGGATGACGGCGTGTCTGGCCTGGTCTCCAGTCCGCGCTCCGCCGATGCGTTTTTCACGGTCAGCGAATCAGGCCTGTACCGACTGGACCTGACGGTGGGCGAACCGGGGGACGAGATTGACGTCACCCTCAATGGGGAGCCATTGCCGCCCGCCCTGCAGGCCGACGATGGCTCTGGCGGAGTGTTCTGGTATGTCGAGCTTGAGGCCGGTACGGAGTATCGCTGGCACCTGATATCGGATGATGACAGCAGCTCCCGTGTCGAGGCGGTGGAGGTAGCGCCGGTCGCTGTGGCAGAGGGGGCCGACGTGAGCCTGGTGAACGCCGAGAGCCAGTTCTTCCACGACCGACTGCTGTTCAACTATCTGGATATCAATGACTTTGCGGCCCCTGATCGGGATTTCAGGGAAACTGGCCTGGCGCGCATTACCAATGAAGGCAGCGAACCTCTGCAGATTCTGAATGCGATGCTCGATGGACCCTTTAGGCTGGCCGATGCCGACGCGCTGCAAGGGCGCGTGCTGGCAGCCGGCGAGTCCATCGACATCACGGTCATGTTCGATCGTGACAGTTACCAGGCCCCCGAGCGCAATGACGATGATGGACGTTTCTTTGGCCGCTTGACGCTGTTGACCAACGACGCCGACTCGCCGGTAACGTCCCTTGAGCTGGCGGGCTTCTGGCAGGCTCAGGACGAGGGCGGTTGGGAACCCACCGTGGATGAGATCTGGAGCGTTGCCGGGCTTGGCAACCGCATCGGCGGGCTGCCCCTCGCCGGTGGCGGCGGTGGGCCTGGCTCCCCCCTGTACGACTTTGGCTACTATCGTCCCGTCACTGACGAGGAGGTGCTGTCGCGTTACTGGACCTTTGCCGACGGCGTCGACAGCGTGCGCATCACCCAGCTCGCGTCCATGCAGAATCCCGGTGGGGCAGCGTTAGGGGTGCATGCCTTCCAGGATACCTCCCAGGATCTCAGCCTGTTGCCCCACGGCCCGGACCAGAATCAGTCGCTGCTGCCACGCACCTTTGGTCGTGGTGAGTTTCCGGAGGTCACCTTGCAGCGCTCCGACATACCGGAGGACTGGACCGGGGACGCGCTGTTTGGCTTCGAGATCGCAAGGCTGTCATCAGACCCGTCTCTCAACCCCACCGGCCAAGGCACGCCCCCAGCCAATGGCCCTGATCTGGAGCGAGGTTACTTCATTCGTCTATTCCAGGCCCTGGACGAGGAAGGCAACGACATCCCGGATACCTACCTGGTCATCCAGGACTTCAATGGCGGTAATTTCGATTACAACGACAACATGTACGTGATCGAAGGCATCAAGCCGATGTACGACGGCGATGGCGTGGTCCCGACAGCCCTAATGACTGGACAAAGGCCCGAACAGCAACCCGACCAGCAGCCCGCTGCGGACGTCACCATGTGGTCAGAGGAGGCGCCGCAGCCAGACGTGTCGCCACAGCAGGAACTTCGACAGAGGCTTCTGCGGCAGGAACCGGAGCAGCAGCAATCCGAGCAGCAACGCCAGGCACCACCGCCCTCTGACGATATCGTGGAGGTGCAGGGCCTGCCCGATGCCGGGAGCGATAGCTGGTGAAGGCGGGAGTGATCGAAGTTATAGCGTCTCCATCTGGCGACACCTGGTGTGCTTGCCCGGCGACAGAGGTGATTGTACGAACTTTGCGATACCCTACGACGATATCGCCTCTATGGGTTGTCACAGTGAATCGATAACCAGAGGCAAGAGTATCAGGGTCAATAGGGGATCAAGAGTATGCCGATGGTAACTTCTGCTGCGAAATGGCTGATGCCGCTTCTGCTGATCATGACCGTTGCGGGCTGTAGCTACGAACCGGCGCGCATCTCGTCTGAGCCGTTGATCATCCTTGACGATGATCATCGTGACCACGGCGGCCATCACGGCGGCGACTTCTGTCCGCCGGGGCAAGCCAAGAAAGGCCGTTGCTAGGCTCTGCTGCGAGCAAGGCGCCGTGGCTAGCCGTCGCACCGACGGCTGGCAAGCGCCTTGGAATGGGTGTCAAAGGTTGACCGACGTCAATCAAACGGGTGGCCTGCTGGCGGTGGCAAAACGCCAGGTCAGGCCACGCCGAGCTGATCTGCTGCGGCCAGCTTGGCGGTGATGATGGTCCCGGGAGTGGTATCAAGGTCGGGTTTTCCGGCACTATCATGGGGTAGACTCGCTCAGGAGCAGGCTTGGCTTGCTTTGGCCTGAAGTGCTTTGGCCTGAACTGCTGTGGCCCGAGCTGCTGTGGCCCGAGCTGCTGTGGCCAGAGATAGACTCGCTCAGGTACCGACTCGCGGAGACGGTACCGAAGTGGTGCCCCAGGGTCGCAAGACACGGGGAGCGAGGTCGCGTCATCACCGGAGACCGATGTAGATGAAACTGTTTTACCATCCTGACCAGGAACGTCACGCACCCCCTCAGTTCTTGAAGCGAGGCGTGTTGAGCGATTCGCCCGAAGGGCCGCGTCGGTCAGAGTTGCTGAGCGAAGGTCTCGCCGAGGTCGGCCTGGCGCTGACCGCACCCGCCGAAGTCGACAGTCCCAAGTTGAGGGAGCGGCTCAAGGAGATCCATACCGAGCGTTACCTGGATTTTCTCGAGACGATTCATTCCCGTTGGCAAACGCTGCCTGAGGCCACTGACTTCGTGGCGCCCAACGTGCATCCCTGCGGTGGTGGCAAGCATTATCCGCGACACCCGGTGGGTCAGGCAGGCTGGCATCTTCACGACATGGCCTGTCCGCTGACCGCCGCAAGCTTTCAGGGCATTCTGGCCAGCGCCGCGACGGCTCAGGCGGCCGCTGAAAGCATCGTGTCGGGCGCAGGTACGGCGTATGCGCTGTGTCGTCCGCCGGGGCATCACGCGGGGCCAGATCGCGCCGGGGGCTTCTGTTATCTCAACAATGCCGCTCTCGCGGCCACCGTGCTGCGCGAGCATGTGTCCCAGGTGGCTATCCTCGATATCGATCTTCATCACGGTAACGGCACCCAGGACATCTTCTACGACCGCGGCGACGTCTGGACCGGTTCGCTGCACGCTGACCCTGCGGACTTCTATCCCTACTACTGGGGTAGCGCAGAAGAAACCGGCATCGGCCCTGGGCTAGGGGCCAATCTGAATGTCCCGCTGCCGGTGGGCAGTGGCATCGATGCCTTCCAGGCCGCTCTGGACGAACTGCTCGATGCCATGGCGAGCTTTAGCCCGGATGCACTGGTGCTGGCGCTGGGGCTGGATGCCCACAAGGATGATCCGCTGGCGGGGCTGAGCCTCGATACTCAGGACTTTGTGACGATTGGCCGCCAGGTGGGCGAGCTGGGCCTGCCCACGGTGCTGGTGCAGGAGGGCGGTTATCCGACCCCGGCGCTGAGCCGTAACCTCGCTGCCTTTCTGCGCGGGTTCACCGATACCTGAAGGCGCTGGACGTGAGTTAGCTGCGGCGACGTCGCTGCGACGACATTGTTGCGGCCACATAGCACGGTCGCCTCAGCCGCTGATGTTCTGTAGAGCTGACGTCCTCTGGGAAAGAAAGGCGTCGCAAAAAAGAAAAGCGCCACGACCGATGGACGTGGCGCAGCAATCTTTTCGCTTTCTTTCCTCCCTGAGGCACTATCCCGGTGCCTGAACTCCCTCGATGCGTCCTGCATCGTCGCATCCGTGACGCTCATGGGGCAGTATCCGTTGCCCGATTTTGCCTGAACACGAGTGTAGTATGTCCTGCCAATATGACAAATCCGTAAACGCCGCGTGATGCTTTGGTGACATCCCGCAGCCAGCGCTTTTCTGGTATCCTTCGCGCCGACTTTTGCGGGAAACCTGCGCTATTCCTGGCTTTGCGCCGAGGTTTTCCCCTCCCTCAACCCTCGTAACCCCAACTCGGATGTTCCTATGAACGCTGTAATTATTGCCGTTCTGGTGATGGTGGGCCTGTCGCTGGCGCGGGTCTCGGTGGTGCTGGCGCTGGTGGTCGGCGCCCTGGTGGGTGGCCTGGTCGGTGGTCTGTCCATCGAGGATACCCTGGCGGCTTTCAATGACGGCGTAGGGGGAGGTGCCAAGGTGGCGCTGGCCTATGCCACGCTGGGGGCCTTCGCGGTGGCGATTTCTCGCTCAGGCCTGCCTGACCTGCTGGCCCGTCGCCTGATCACCTTGCTGGGGCAGGAATCCAGCGCATCTCGCCAGGCCACGGTCAAGTATCTGTTGCTGGGCAGCGTCCTGTTGGTCGCGGTATCGTCCCAGAACCTGATTCCCGTGCACATCGCCTTCATCCCGATCCTGATTCCGCCGCTGCTCAAGGTCATGAACCAGCTGCGTATGGACCGTCGCGCCGTGGCCTGTGCCCTGACCTTTGGTCTGACGGCGCCCTATATGCTGCTGCCGGTGGGATTTGGCGCGATCTTCCTCAACGATATTCTGCTGGCCAATATCAATCAGGCCGGGGAGAGCCTTGGGCTCGAGATCGGCCGTGCCATGGTGCCCATGGCGATGGGCGTGCCCGTGGCCGGCATGTTCCTGGGATTGCTGGTGGCGGTATTTCTGTCCTATCGCAAGCCTCGTGACTACTCTGAGGCCGAGCTAACCCACCATGCCCACGGCCATGAAGCGGGCGACACCGAGGAGCCCCGCGCGCTGGGGCTGATCATGTCGGTGGTGGCCATCGTCGCGGCGCTGGGTATCCAGCTTTACACCGGTTCCATGATTCTGGGCGGGCTGGTCGGTTTCTCGCTGCTGTCCATGGGCGGCATCTTCCGCTGGCGCGAGGCGGACGACCTGTTCACCAGCGGCATGCGCATGATGGCGCTGATTGGCTTCATCATGATCTCCGCCTCGGGTTTTGCGGCGGTGATGACGGCCACCGGCGATATCGAGAGCCTGGTCAGTGCCAGTGTCGAGGTCATCGGTGACAACCGCGGCCTGGCGGCGCTGCTGATGTTGCTGGTCGGCCTGTTCATTACCCTGGGCATCGGCTCCTCGTTTTCTACCATCCCCATCATTGCTGCCATCTTTGTTCCGCTGGCGGTGCAGTTCGGTTTCTCCGATCTGGCGACGGTGGCCCTGGTGGGTACCGCGGCGGCGTTGGGTGATGCGGGTTCACCTGCCTCGGATTCCACCTTGGGTCCGACCTCGGGGCTCAATGTGGACCGCCAGCACGACCACATCTGGGATAGCGTCGTGCCGACCTTCGTGCACTACAACATCCCGCTGGTGGCCTTTGGCTGGCTCGCGGCGATGACGCTGTAATCTCAGGAGCCCATTGAGGCCCTACAGAGACGTCTTTTCCAGCGTTAGCGGCCTAAGCTGAGCGGCTAACGTAAGGCAATGACAGCGCACACGCGATAGACCAAAACAGTGCCCGTGCTCCCGTAGCACGGGCATTGTCGTTTCAAGGGGGGGTAAAGGGGGCTGTAAAGGGTGTATGACTATATCGCTTACGGGTTGTGCTGATCCGTCACTTTGGTCCAGGCTAAGGGACAGGGAGTCGCGAGATCGAGTCGTCGAACACGGCCAACTGTCGGCAAGGCTCGGCGCTGAACTCTCTACAGGGAGAGAAAGACGTTCCTGACGGCAGGGTGTTCCAGAAGGAGCGTCGTACCCGATGGAAAGACACTTCACATGGAAAGGAGCCTCTAGATGATCAAGGCAACATGGTGGTTAGGCGCTAGCCTGCTGGTGGCGGGTGCAGCACATGCCGCGACCGAGGTGGAGATGCACCGTGTCAGTACCGACGGCGTGGGGGATAGCGTCGGTACCATCACCTTCGAGGATAGCGATCATGGCCTGCTGATTACGCCTGCCCTGGAAGGGCTGGACACAGGAATCCATGGCCTGCACGTACACGTCAACCCGGATTGCTCCCCGGCAGAGAAGGACGGGGAAGTGGTGGCTGCTGCCGCTGCCGGTGGTCACTATGACCCCGAGGAAACCGGCACCCATCAGGGTCCCTATGGCGATGGACACCTGGGGGATCTGCCCGCACTGTCCGTAGGACAGCAGGGAGAAGCCGAGCTGACGACCCTCGCCCCAAGGGTGAAGGAGTCTGACCTGAGCGGCCGCGCGATCATGATTCATGCCGGTGGCGACAACTACAGCGACGAACCCCACCTTGGTGGTGGCGGAGCCCGCGTCGCCTGCGGGGTCATTGACGGCTAAGCTTCAGCCCGAGCGGGTCGCGATAATGTCGCGATAGTGTCGCAATAGTGTCGCGACCCGCGTTTATGTGAACGATGTTGTCGCTCTCGTCGATCAATAGCCGCTCTACCCAGGTAAGAGCCGCTCTAGCCAACCAAGGGCCGCTCTAGTTGGCCAAATGCCGCTAGCGGTTGTCGTCGGAAGGAAGGTGGCTCTCCAGCGAGGACAGCCAGCCTCGCAGTAGCGATAGCTCCTTGCGCGAGGGGGTAGCACGGGCGAACAGGGCCTGCAGCTGCTCTTCGGTTTTCGCGTGGGGCTGGGTGATAAAGCCACTGCGTTGCATGACGCGGCTCAAGTGGCTCTGAAAGTGCCCCACCTGCTCACGCGTCGGCGGTGTCGCTATAGACCCGGCACCGGCCGTAGACTCACCCGCATGCTTGCGCCATGCCCGCCTGACCTCGTAGGACAGCACCTGTACCGCCTGGGACAGGTTCAAGATGCCGTAGTCAGGATTGGCAGGAATGCTGACCTGATGCGAGCACAAGCGAATCTCGTCGTTGGTCAGGCCGTAGCGCTCGCGACCGAACACCATCGCCACGGGACTGCTGCGAGCATCCTCCACCAGGTCCTTGGCCAGTTCATCCGGCTCGTCGTAGTGGGGCAGTGGCAGGCTACGCAGTCGCGCGCTGGCGCCGACCACCCGCACGCAGTCGCCAATGGCATCTTCCAGACGCTCGACCACTCTTGCTCCCTCGATCACATCCAGCGCGCCCGCCGCCAAGCGGCTGGCTTCCTCGTCAGGAAAGGCACGGGGATTGACCAGCACCAGGTCCGTCAGGCCCATGGTCTTCATGGCGCGGGCGGCGGAGCCGATGTTGCCGGGATGATAGGTCTGGACGAGAACGGTGCGGATATTGGAGAGCATTCGACAGCAAATCGCAGTAGAGACAGGGAGCGCCATTGTAGCCGCCAGCGGCCTGGCGGGGAATGAGCGGGCTTTCACGCCTTGTCTGATCTGGTCTTTTCTCAGTCGCTACATCGACCTTCGCCATGTCTCCAGGGCGGCGATATGGCTGGGGCTGATGCCACAGCAGCCGCCGATAAGGCGAGCACCGCGTTCGAACCAGCGTGTGGCGTAGTCCAGGTAGCCCTGGGGAGTGATCTGGCGGTTCTGGGTCAGGATGGCGTTGGCCTGATGGGCTGCGGCAATGGGCGCGAAGCTGTTGGCGTAGGCCCCCAGCGGCAGCGAGCAGCGCAGGCGTCGCATGGCGTCACTGGCATCGATCAGAGCCTGCTCGATCACTTCTGGAATCGAGCAGTTGAAGAGAATGGCATCGGCACCGCCCTGGCAGAGTTGTGTGACGGCTTCTGCCACGCTCTCGCCGGAGCGCAGGCGCGCCACGTCGGTGATATCGTCCTGCAGGGTCAGGGCAAACCAGCGTGGTGCGTCGCTATTCGCCAATACCTCCTGGACGACAGCGATTTCTTCCAGGCTCGACAGCGTCTCGGCCAGCCACAGGTCCACGAAGGACTCTTGAGCGCGGTAAAGGTCCGTCAGCAGCGAGCGTGCACGATTGGCGTCAAACAGGTCCGGGCGGTAGCTGCCCATGACGGGGGGAAGGCAACCGGCGACCTGAGCGCGGCTGCTGGAGGTCTCGCCGGTCTGATCGGCCTGCCATTCGCTGATGGATCGCGCGGCTAGCCGGGCGGCTTGGGTGGCAAGGGCGATACCCTGCTCCTGGTAGCGTTCTTCGCCGAGATGGAAGGGCACGCAGGCGTAGCTGTTCACCGTGATGACACGGGCGCCAGCATGAAGAAAGTTGCGGTGGGCCTCGACCACACGATCAGGGGCTTCGATCAGCGCCTGGGCGCTCCACAGCGGTTGTGAAAAGGGCGCGCCGATACGCTTCAGCTCTCGCCCCATTCCGCCATCCAATAGCGTCAGTTCCATCGCTTGCCTACCTCGAAAAAGCCGGGACATAGTGAACCACGGCAGGGGTCGTTCGATAAGTGAAATGTCCTCAGCGTGGATATGAGGCGGATCGATGAAGAGGGCGATGGCAATGGCTACGGCAATGGCTATGGCAATGACACCTAAGCGTCGGGCATAAAAAAGCCCTGCCGCAGGGGCAGGGCTTTTGCTTATGCTCTAGGGCTAGTGCGCTAGGGCTGGCACGCCAGAGGCAAGTGGTTCGTCGCCTCTGGGTGCGGGGCCGGGCAGGCTAGCCTGCCCGTGGGGGCACTTACATCATGCCGCCCATGCCACCCATTCCGCCCATGCCGCCCATGTCCGGAGCAGCGTCTTTCTCGTCCGGATCGTCGGCGATCATGGCTTCGGTGGTGATCAGCAGACCAGCAACGGATCCAGCGGACTGCAGTGCAGTACGGGTCACCTTGGCCGGATCCAGCACACCCATGTCGAACAGGTCGCCGTACTCGCCGGTCTGGGCGTTGTAGCCGAAGTTGCCTTCACCGTCCTTGATGCGGTTGACGATGACGGAGGCTTCCTGGCCAGCGTTGGTGACGATCTGACGCAGCGGTGCTTCCATGGCGCGCAGGGCGATGGCGATACCGTGGGTCTGGTCTTCGTTGTCACCCTTGAGACCAGCGATCTTGGTCAGGATGCGGATCAGGGCAGTACCACCGCCAGGCACGACGCCTTCTTCGACGGCTGCACGAGTGGAGTGCAGAGCATCTTCGACGCGAGCCTTCTTCTCTTTCATCTCGACTTCGGTGGCAGCACCGACGCGGATGACAGCAACACCGCCGGCCAGCTTGGCGACACGCTCCTGCAGCTTCTCGCGATCGTAGTCAGAGGAAGTCTCTTCGATCTGAGCGCGGATCTGGTTGACGCGAGCTTCGATGTCGCTGTCGTTGCCAGCACCATCGATGATGGTGGTGTTTTCCTTGGACATGGTCACGCGCTTGGCGGTGCCCAGGTGGTCCAGGGTAGCCTGCTCGAGGTTCAGGCCGACTTCTTCGGAGATCACAGTGCCGTTGGTCAGGATAGCGATATCCTGCAGCATGGCCTTGCGACGGTCGCCGAAGCCAGGCGCCTTGGCAGCTGCCACCTTGACGATGCCGCGCATGGTGTTGACCACCAGCGTTGCCAGGGCTTCGCCTTCGATGTCTTCAGCGATGATGACCAGCGGCTTGCCAGCCTTGGCCACGGCTTCCAGAGTCGGCAGCAGTTCGCGGATGTTGGAGATCTTCTTGTCCACCAGCAGGATGAACGGATCTTCCAGTTCCACCGCCATGGTGTCCTGGTTGGTCACGAAGTACGGGCTCAGGTAGCCGCGGTCGAACTGCATACCCTCGACCACGTCCAGCTCGTCTTCGAAGCCGCGACCTTCATCGACAGTGATGACGCCTTCCTTGCCGACTTTCTCCATCGCTTCAGCGATGATCTCGCCGATGCGAGTGTCGCCGTTGGCGGAGATGGTGCCAACCTGAGCGATAGCCTTGGAGTCGGTGCAGGGCACGGACAGAGCCTGGATTTCCTTGACCGCCGCAACGACCGCCTGGTCGATACCGCGCTTCAGGTCCATCGGGTTCATGCCGGCAGTCACGCCTTTCAGGCCTTCGGCGACGATGGCCTGGGCCAGAACGGTAGCGGTGGTGGTGCCGTCACCAGCAACGTCGGAGGTCTTGGAAGCGACTTCCTTGACCATCTGCGCGCCCATGTTCTCGAACTTGTCTTTCAGTTCGATTTCCTTGGCGACGCTGACGCCGTCCTTGGTCACGGTCGGTGCGCCGAAGGACTTTTCCAGCACCACGTTGCGGCCTTTCGGGCCCAGGGTTGCCTTGACGGCGTTGGCCAGAACGTCAACACCACGCGCCATGCGCTTGCGGGCATCATCAGAGAACTTGACTTGTTTCGCTGACATTTTCTGTACTTCCTTTGAATCTAAGCGTCAAAAGTGAACGTTGAAACGACCGAGTCAGTGGCGTGGGCTCAGCCCTCGACGACTGCCAGGATGTCGGACTCGCTCATGATCAGGACTTCCTCGCCGTCGATCTTCTGCTTCTCGACGCCAAAGCCATCCTTGAAGATCACGGTGTCGCCGACCTTCACGTCCAGAGGACGTACGTCGCCGCTCTCGAGAATCCGGCCGTTACCGACGGCGAGCACTTCGCCACGAGTCGGTTTTTCCTGGGCGTTGCCCGGAAGCACGATGCCGCCTGCGGTCTTCTGCTCTTCCTCAACGCGACGGATGACGACGCGATCGTGCAAGGGACGGATGTTCATTGCTCACGTTCTCCTGATGGTTTTGCTAGGCCGGGGCATCCACCCGCGGCGGTTCATTGTTCACTCTCGTCGTGACGCAGATCGCGGCGAGAGCTGGAGGTCATGGCCAGGCTGCCGATGAAAGTGGCAGGCCTTTGTCGGCCCTCCTGTCAAAGGCGAGGGAGCAACCCCCTCACCGAAGCTTGATGCTGATCTGGTAAGTGGGGCTGGTGAAGGGGCTTTCAAGGGCGAGGACGAAATTTTTTTCACACTCATGCGCCCCGTCAGCGCATCACGGCACAACCTTGGCGCAAACCTGGGCATGCCCACGCGCAATCTCCTCCCACAAGGGTGACGACAGGGGTGACGACAGCGGTGACGACAGGAAAACGACAGGGGGGGATGAGGCGGATGATGAGCAGGGGAAGAGAGCGGACGACAGGAATAGCGAGAGGGCTGAGGATAGTGCTGGAGATAGTGCTGGAGGGAGCGCTGAGGATAGTGCGGGAGATAGCGCTGGAGGTAGCCCTGAGGATAGCGCCATGAAAAGGGGCGAAGACAGGGGCCGTTAACGCCCCTGTCCTCGCCCCTATCTCCGCCCCTGTCTCGGCCACTGTCTCCCGCAGGCTTAGCGTCGACGATCGTCCTTGCTGATAAATTCGCCTTCGATGGGGTCGCCGTCACCGTTGTCGGAGCCCTGCTGCTGCCGTTCTTGGTGCTGGCTGGTGCCAGCGTCCCGGCCAGAGGCTTGCTCCCAGCCATTGGCTGAACCGGCGCCGAAGTCAGAGCCTTGCGTGCCACCGTAGCCAAAGGTCGAGCCGCCCATCTGGAAGCCCTTCATGCGAATGCCAACCTTGGCCAGCAGCTTGCCCAGCAAGCGACGAGCGTCCGGAATCAGGCACATGAAGCCAAGGGCATCAGACAGAAAACCGGGGGCCATCAGCAGCGCACCGCCAAAGATCAAGGCAGCACCGGTCATCAGCTCCGAGGAGGGGATTTCGCCGCGGGCCATGCGCTCCTGGGCGCGGGCGAAGGTTGCCACACCCTCACGACGGATCAGGTGCAGGCCGATAAAGCCGGTAGCCAGCACCAGGGCGAGGGTCGACAGCAGACCGATCTCACTGCCGACCGAAAACAGCACGGCGAAGTCGAGCAGGGCAAAAATGGTGAAGATAAGAAGGAAGGGCATGTCAGCTCCGCGTTGTGGTCTGTTGAGAAGATGGGGGTGAAAGGCGAAGAGTTCAAGCATCAACCTCTGGCGCTGATGCACAGTACCTATCGGTCGCTCACACCGGCGTCCCCATCGCCGCGTGGTTGTGGTCCGTCGGTGGCTGTGAGCGTCTGCGGCGAGCTGCAGCTGTCACTGCAGCGCAGTGGAATGTTGTCGTTTGCGTTTTTGCGTTTTTGTGTGAGTGACGTGAAGTCGACCACCGGCTCGGACGCATTGATCGGTGCGTCAATGGCTTATAGCGGGTATGCCATCGCCTGCAAACTAGCTTTTGGCGCGAGCCGGGTGTCGGAAGGTAGCGCCGCGCCGGGAAACTTGGCATGCTGCAACGCAATAACTGCTCGTTGTGCAGCGTTCCGGGTCCCCGATCCGTGGAGCACGCGTCGGCGAGCCACCGACCGGCCTGTCAGTCATGGCACGGCTGGTGCTTACCAGGGGAAACCGTATGCAGTTGGAAAATGCCGTCATTGCCATCACCGGTGGTGCTCGTGGCCTGGGACTCTCCATGGCCCATCATCTGGGCAAGCTGGGTGCCCGGCCTGCACTGATCGACTTCGATAATGATCAACTCGACAAGGCCGTCAACGAGTTGGTGGACGCCGGTATCGATGCCCGCGGGTTTGTCGCCAATGTGGCGGACGAAGCGTCGGTCACGGAAGTCTTCGCCGACATTCGCCAGGGCATGGGCCCGCTGGATGGGCTGATCAACAATGCCGGCATCCTGCGCGATGGTCTGCTGGTCAAGGCTCGCGATGGCAAGGTGGAGAAGACGCTTGGGCTGGATGCCTGGCAGGCGGTCATCGACGTCAACCTTACCGGCGTGTTCCTGTGCGGACGGGCTGCCGCCGCTGCCATGATCGAAGACGGCCGTAACGGCGTTATCGTCAATATCTCCAGCATCTCGCGGGCCGGTAACATGGGGCAGAGCAACTACGCCGCCGCCAAGGCCGGTGTGGCTGCCTTGACCGTAACCTGGGGGCGTGAACTGGCGCGCCACGGCCTGCGTGTTGCTGCCGTTGCTCCCGGGTTTATCGAAACCGAGATGACCGCGTCCATGCGTGAAGACATGCTGGACAAGCTGACGGCTGGAGTACCGGTACGCCGCTTGGGGGCTCCCGACGAGATCGCCAAGACCGTGGCCTTTATCTTCGACAATGACTACGTCAATGGCCGCGTGATCGAGGTAGACGGCGGTCTGCGCCTCTAAGCGTGGCCGGTCTTACTCTTACGTTTGGTGCCCATCAAGCACCCGCCACGTCCCGTGGCGGGTGCTTGCGCGATGAACGCTATTCTTGGTGACGCCGATCGTGACGCCGACAAGTCAGTCGGTACTGATTTCGTCCTTGAGCCGCGCCACGGTGTTGGCGCCGATGCCTTTTACGCGAGTCAGGTCCTCTGCGCTGGTGTAGGGTCCATTGACCTGGCGGTCTTCGACGATGGCTTGCGCCTTGGTGGGCCCAATGCCCGGCAGCTCGGCCAGCAGCTCAACACTGGCCTCATTGACGTTGATGGGCGCAATGCTGGGGCCTTCTGCAGCGAAGGCCGGATGGGCCAGGCTGAGCCAGGCGACACTAAGCCAGGCCAGCGTCACGAGCGTGATCCCATGGGGCCGGCGACGACGGGCAGTGCGTTGAGTGGTAGACGTGCGGTGATGGATAGACGCGCGGTGATGGACAGACGCGCGGTGATGGACAGACGGATAGTCATTGAATGTTGGCATGAGAGACGTCCTGTTGTTGTTGGAAATGGGCGGCCAAGCGCTGTGTGTCAGCAATAGCAGCAGCACCTGTGCCAGAAAGGCCGCGCCGTCGATCCTTCAGGTGTGCGCCAAGCCCTCCCGAGTGAACAGTCGTTGGCGTTGTCCTGGTGGCCGTCGGCTGTCTTCTCTCACCTTAGGGTTAGATAAGAAAACACTGTTATAAGAATATTCTTAATAAAATATCAGTCATCTATGAAGATCTGAGCCAGCCAAGCGGCAGCGCAGGTAGCGCCAAGGCTGATATACTGCGGCGATTTGGCGCCCTTTGCCTGCTGCGGGCTAGCCGGTAGCGGGCCTGGCTCAAGGCCTCAGTATTGCCCCCCGTGCAAGGGCATTACTCCCGGATCAGCAGGGCGCCAGCGCTTCGTTCACTTCTCGCCGGAGGCCGCCGTGACCCCCTCATCTCCCTTGATCATCGCCCTCGACTACCCCTCCATGGACGCCGCCCTGTGCATGGCTGACCGGCTGGATCCGGAACGCTGCCGCGTGAAGGTCGGCAAGGAACTGTTTACTCGCAGCGGCCCAAGCGTGCTCGACGCCCTTCACGGTCGCGGCTTCGAGGTATTTCTCGATCTCAAGTTCCACGACATTCCCAACACGGTGGCCGCAGCGGTGCAGGCGGCGGCAGAGCAGGGCGTATGGATGGTCAACGTGCACGCCTGTGGCGGTCGTCGCATGATGGAAGCGGCCCGTGAGCGTCTTGAGCAGAACGGTCTGTCGACCCACCTGATCGCCGTGACGGTGCTGACCAGCATGACCGCCGATGAACTGGCGACCACCGGCGTGTCGTCGCCGCTGGACGAGCACGTGGAGCACCTGGCGAAGCTGGCCAAGGACAGCGGCATGGATGGTGTGGTGTGTTCTGCCCAGGAGGCCGCCCGTCTGAAGGCAGCCTGTGGCGAAGATTTCCTGAAGGTCACGCCGGGCATTCGCCCGAGTTTTGCCCAGGCGGGGGATCAGCGGCGGATCATGACGCCCCAGCAGGCGATGGACGCGGGCAGTACCCATCTGGTGGTGGGGCGGCCCGTGACCCAGGCAGAAGATCCGATGGCCGCTCTTGCGGCGATCGAGGACGAGCTCAAGGGCTGACGCTCTGTTGCAGCGCTATTCGCCCTCGATGCCGGTGATTGGCTTGGTGGTGCCCCAGTTGCGGCAACGGGGGCACTGCCAGTGCAGGTGCTCCCCCGAGAACCCGCAGCGTCGACAGCGATGCCGCGGCAACGCCTTCAGCAGCGGCTGCGTGTGTTGCCGCAGTAGATCAAAGCGGGTGTCACCGGCGTCAGCGCCGCTGCGTTGGTAAAGGCCCATCAGATAATCGACGCCGCCCAGGCTCGGCTCCTTCCTTAGCTGCTCAGTAATCAGCTCGATGGCTTCGTCATCGTTGCCGCGTACCTGCCTGAGCGTCTGGGCCAGCAGCACAATAACGCTGGTGCAGGGGTTGAGCTCCAGCAGGCGCCGCAAGTGTTCGATCAGACCTTCGGCATCGTCCAGCAGCTGATAGGTGCGCTCCAGCGGCTCCAGCATGGTGGGGATGAACACCACATCCTGCTGGGGAATGCGGTCAAGAAACTTCAGCGCCTGGCGGTACTGGCCGGTGTCGTGGCACAGCTTGGCATGCACGAGATTGGCGCGGATGCAGCGCTCGTCGATGGACAGCGCTTGCTTGAGGTGCTTGCGGGCGACCCCGTGGCTATTGGAGGTGCGAGCTATCTCCGCCAGCTCGCAATGCCAGTGGGCTGCCGCGCGGAGCAGGTCGTCGTGTTGGCGGGTCAGCTGTGGTACGGCAACCTCGATGGCGTTCTGCCATTCCCCTTCACGCTCGAACAGGTCCACCAGCAGCCGCTTGGCGTGGTGGCGAATCTCGGCGTGGGTGTCCTCCTTGACCAGGCCCTTGAGCAGCCGTTCGGCACGGTCATGCAGACCCAGATGCAGGAAGTCGCGGGACAGCTCGAGCTGGACCCAGGCGCCCTGGTGGGCATCGAGGAACGGCCGGGCGAGCAGATTCTGGTGAATCTTGACCGCTCGGTCGGCCTCCCCGCGAGAGCGAAACAGGTTGCCCAGGGTGACATGGGTCTCGATGGTGTCGCTGTTCACTTCAAGCGCGGAGATAAACGTTTCGATGGCCCTGTCCTGCTGGTCGTTGAGCAGGTAGTTGAGGCCGACGAAATAGTCGCGATGCAGGCTGGGGGCAGGGCGTTGTTGCGGACGGCTTTCCCGCCGGCCGAGCGCCCAGCCAATGGCGAGGGCGACGACCAGCAGGCCCAGTAGCAGGAGATCCGGCATTCAGGGCAGTTCCTTCATCTCCTGCACTCGAAGGCGGTCGAGTTCCTTACGCTGCTGCTGGTTGTGGCGCTGGGCGCGGGTCAGCAGCGTGCGCAGCCTGATGTAGACGCCGGTCATGGCGAGCATGCCGAGCAGGACGCCCACGGCCAGGGAGGCCAGCAGCCAGACGGACAGGGATGCCTCGGGCAGCTCGAACCATATCAGGTTCAGCGGCAGGGCCTGCTGGTTATTGGTCGCGAACAAGATACCGATGATCAGTACCGCCAGCAGAATGATGGCCATGATCAGGCCTTTTAGCCAACGCATGTGTGACTTCCCGTAGTGAGACGAAGAGAGGTTGAGCCAGAGATAACGGAAAACGCTGGCGCGAGTGGGCCCAGACGTTGGTCGCTAGTATCCCAGCGCACGGCTGGCATCGACCTGTTCGCGCAACTCCTTTCCTGGCTTGAAGTGTGGCACGAACTTGCCTTCCAGCTCCACCGCTTCGCCGGTCTTGGGGTTGCGTCCGACCCGTGGCTCCCGATAGTGCAGAGAGAAACTGCCGAAGCCACGAATTTCGACGCGCCCGCCATCGGCCAGGGTGTCGGTGATGTCATCCAGAATGAGGCGCACCGCAGCCTCAACGTCCTTGATCGACAGCTCGGGCTGCCGCATGGAGATCTGCTCTATCAGTTCGGACTTTGTCATCGGTTATCTCCGTGAGTCCCATCTGGGTGATGAGCGCTGGTCAGGCCAGTGTCGAGGACCGCGTCGATCGCAGTCCCTTGTTTTTAGATAGCATACTTTTCAAGTGTTGATAAAACAACGCACTACATTGATCGACATTCGTGGCAGGCCCTTGCCCGGCATCACCTTTTTCGCCGCCGTGCGGCTGCCCGCCGCTGGTGCCTGCGGTATACTGGCGCCACACTTAACATCCCAGACGAGGTTCCCCTTGGATCAACCGTCTTCCGCGGCCTCCCAGCTCGAGGCCGAGCGCAAGCGCCTGCACTGGCACTCCCGTCGCGGCATGTGGGAGCTGGACCTTCTGTTGCTGCCGTTTCTGGAACACCGCTACGATGAGCTTGATGAGGCCGACAAGGCCGCCTATCGCGACCTGATCACCGAAGAGGATCAGGACCTGTTTATATGGCTGATGCGTCGCGAATGGCCGGAAGAGCCGACTCGCCGGCGTATCGTGCAGATGATCGTGGACTATGCAGAGACCACGGGTCACGGCCACAATCGGGGCCTCTGACCGACAGCATCTCGCCCATGGTGCAGTGGTGGTGGCGGTCAGTCTGATCGTCGCCACCGTCCTGCCTTCCCCGCTCGGGGGATATGTTGTTGCCTTGCTCGGTGCTGTGCTGATTCGCAGCGCCCGCCATCCTCTCCTCGGTCAGTTGCGCTGCCTGCCTGGGCCGCAGACCACGCCGACCGCGTCGCCTTCCGCCATTTCCCCCGCGACGTCCTTCGCGCTGCCTTCCACACTGTCTTCCCCGCTGTCTTCCACTCTGTCTTCCACACCGCCTGTGTCGAGGTTGCAGTCGTACCTGAGCCCCTGTGGCTGCCTTGGACGATTTCCTGGTAGATGGTGCCGGTGGTGGCAAGGCGTCATGACGTTTGTCGCCGGGCTGGCGTCCGTCTCAATGCCTGTTCCCGGACACTGGCAGTGGCGTTCTGGCGTCTGTCAGGACGGGCGAGGGCCCGTCACTGCCTCAGAAGACAGTCACGCTCCCTGGCACGACATCGACCTCTATTGCATCAGTGTGGGTCATTACCTGATCGCCCTGCGCTGGCATGGCCGAACCCACTGGCTGTGGCATGACGCCGTGGACCCCGGTGAATGGTGGCAGCTCAAGCGTTACCTGCTGGGAATGGAGGCGTCGAACAAGGGGCGCCTGGCGAGCGAGCACGATAGGCAATACGACGAGCAGCGCGACTCGTAGCACTACCAGGAACGCTACTCGTGAGAGGGCGGCGTTTGCGTACCGTAGCATGATGACGAGCGGGGTAGCGGGCAGCTAGAAGGGCAGGGTCAGCTGCTGACGTGCCTCTTGTGGCACCAGCCTGACGCCAACCCCAAGCAAGCGCACCGGACGTTGTGCCCGTTGCCAGGCCTGGTCCAGCAGCTGCGCAAAGGTCACGGGGTCAGGTTCCAGGCCGCGGGATTCCAGGGTGGTGGTGGTGAAGTCATCGAAGCGTACCTTCACGAACACGCCAGCCAGGGGCGGCCGACCGTTGCGGTCGATGCGCGCCTTGAGCTTTTCGCACAGCTCCACCAGTGCCAGCTGCGCGGCGCTCAAGTCGGGCAGGTCGCGTCCGTAGGTGCTTTCGACGCTGATCGACTTGCGCTCGCGCTCTACCTTGACCGGCCGTTCATCGATGCCGCGGGCCAGTTCGTACAGGCGGCGGCCGAACTTGCCGAATTCGTCCAGCAGGCGATCAATGGGCTGGGCGCGCAGCTCTTCGCAGGTGGTAATACCCAGCGCATCCAGGCGCGCCCCGGTAGCCGGGCCCACGCCGTGCAGCTTGCGCACGGGCAAGGCCAGCACAAAGGACTCGACCTGGTCCGGGGGGATGACCGTCAGGCCGTCTGGCTTGTCCCAGTCGCTGGCGATCTTGGCGAGAAACTTCGACGGTGCAGCCCCGACGGACACAGTGATACCGGTGCGCGCCAGGCACTGCTCCTTCAGCCAGCGGGCCATCCAGGTAGCGCTGCCCTTGAAGCCTGCGACATCGGTGACGTCCAGGTAGGCCTCGTCCAGCGATAGCGGCTCTACCAGCGGCGTCAGCTCGTGGAAGATGGCCTGGATCTGGGCGGAGACCTCGCGATACTTGTCGAAGTTGGGTGGCACCAGCGTCAGTTGAGGACACAGACGCAGGGCGCGGGAGGTCGGCATGGCCGAATGGATGCCGAACTTGCGCGCCGGGTAGTTGCAGGTAGTGATGACGCCACGCCCCTCACGGGCGCCACCCACGGCCAGCGGGATATCCCGCAGGGCCGGGTTGTCGCGCATCTCGACGGCGGCGTAAAAGCAGTCGCAGTCGGCGTGAAGAATCTTGCGTACCGGTTCCGTCATGGTCTGGCCTGGCAGCGGCGCGGCGTCTATTCATCCATCCGAAAGGGTGTGGCGGGGCTCGGGCTAGCTTAGCGTCAGCCTCAGTGTTAACCCCGGCACCAACCTTCGCATTAACCTTCCTATTAACCTTTGTATTAACCCAGGGCCTGGCCGTTACCACCGCGAATGACACCGACTCCAACGCCCTCGATGTCCAGGCTGTCCCGCCGCAGGTCCAGGGTGATGGGAGCGAAGTCGGGGTTTTCCGCCTGCAGGGTGACGTGATGTCCGTCGCGCTGGAAACGCTTGACGGTCACTTCGTCCTCGAGGCGTGCCACCACGATCTGGCCGTTGCGAATGCGTTCAGTACGGTGCACGGCAAGCAGGTCGCCCTCCAGAATGCCAACGTCCTTCATCGACAGGCCGCGCACGCGCAGCAGGTAGTCGGCACGGGGAGTGAAGTAGTCAGGCGGCAGCGGGCAGTAACGATCGATATGCTCTGCCGCCAGGATGGGGCTACCCGCGGCGACTTCACCGATGATCGGCAGGCCCTGGACGGGACTGGTGTCCTGGGGCGCATCGTTGGCGGCAGTAGTGTCGGCTTCCTGGGCTGGCAGACGAATGCCCCGCGAAGTGCCGCGAATCACCCGGATGGCGCCCTTGCGTTCCAGCGCGCGCAGGTGCTCTTCAGCGGCGTTGGGGGAGCGAAAGCCCAGTGCGCGTGAGATCTCCGCACGGGTCGGCGGGTACCCCAGCTCGTTCATGGTCTTGACGATAAAGTCATAGACGTTCTGCTGGCGAGGGGTCAGGGGACGTGTCATGCGGCCTCCCACGGGCGGCGGTGAGTCAGGACGGCAGCGGCAGGGTAGTCCCAGCGTGCTGCCAGACAGCGGGTACCTTCAGCACCCTTGGTGAAGTGTACAGTATGGATGCCTATCCAGTAAAACGGTGATCTGCCTCGAATTTCGCGTTTGGGGTGAGAGGCGTCGTGGCACCGGTATGAGCGGACTGATGCACACGTTTCAAACACCGTCTGCGATGGTTGATTGTGCGTAGAGAGCGCCTCCCTTACACTCCGGCTAACATTCAAACAATTGTTTCCAACTGCCCTGACTGACTGGACGGAGCCCGCGAATGGCCCAGACCGATACAGTGACTCGCATTCTGGACACCGCCGAGGTCCTCTTCGCTGAACGAGGTTTCGCGGAAACGTCGCTGCGCAACATTACCGGCAAGGCCAAGGTCAACCTGGCCGCCGTCAACTACCATTTTGGCTCCAAGAAGGCGCTGATCCAGGCGGTCTTCTCGCGCTACCTGGACCCGTTTTCCGACCGCTTCCACGCTGCCATCGATGAGTTGGAGCGCGGATACGGCAGCAAGGTCATCCCGCTGGAAGTGCTGCTGGAAACCATGGCCAGGACGGTGCTGGAAGTCCCGGCGGAGCGTCATAGCCTGAAAGTCTTCATGCGCCTGCTGGGGTTGGCCTATAGCCAGGCCCAGGGGCACCTGCGCCGCTATATCCAGGACCAGTACGGCACCGTGTTTACCCGCTTTGTGGCGTTGGTGCGTAAGGCGACCCCGGAGCTGCCGGATTCCGAACGGTTCTGGCGCCTGCATTTTGTGCTGGGTACGGTCATCTTTACCCTGTCTGGCCTCGACGCCCTGCGCGACATCGCCGAGAAGGACTACGACGAGCACGTGTCGGTGCGCGACCTGGCACGCCGGATGCGGCCAGTGGTGGTTGCGGCCATGAAGGCTCCCTTGCCGGAGCCGCCGCAGGCCAGTTCTCAGGCCTGAAGCCAGAGCCCGAAGCCAGAGCCCGAAGCCAGAACCTAAAGCCAGGCCCGACACCAAAGCCGCATCGGAATCACCCGGGCGGTGACGCGTCGAACAGGCAACACGGCAGGCACAGCTGCAGCGGACACAAACAGGGAGAGACGATGCAGACACCGCGACTTGAAGCATTGCCGCCCGCCGATAGCGTGTGGGTGGAGGTCGACACCTCCACCCAGCAATTGACCCTATGGCGGGGCAAACAGCCGGATTGGCAGTGCCTGGTGTCGACCGGCGTTGCCGGCACTGGCCAGCAAGAGGGCAGCGGCCAGACGCCGCTGGGCTGGCACTACATTCGCGCTGCTATTGGGGGTGGAGAGCCAGTAGGTACCGTCTTCCGTGGGCGGCGGCCAACCGGAGAGGTGTTCGACGCCGAGCTGGGCCGTGATAACCCCGAGCGGGACTGGATACTGACGCGCATTTTATGGCTGTGCGGCCTGGAACGGGGCATCAATCGCGGCGGTAACGTCGACTCCCAGCGGCGCTACATCTACTTCCATGGCACTCCACCGGACAAGCCCATGGGCGTGGCCGACTCCCACGGATGCGTTCGGCTGCGGGACGACGACCTGCTGAAGCTGTTTGATCAGGCGCCCCCAGGGACTCCGGTGTGGCTGCACGATTAAGGTGTCCGTACAAGAGGCCCGTCAGGCCGCCATTACCGGCCTGAGCCGATAGCTCTTAGATAGGGCTTAACGACACCCTCGACGCGTGGTGCCTGGATGAGAGGCCGTTACACCACATTGCCCAATTGGAAGATGGGCAGATACATCGCCAATACCAGGCCGCCGACCACCACCCCCAGTACCACGATGATAAGCGGCTCCAGCAGGCTGGTCAGCGTATCGACCCGGTCATCTACCTCGCGCTCATAGTGGTCGGCCACCCGGCTTAGCATGCCATCCAAGGCGCCGGCTTCCTCCCCGATAGCCACCATCTGCAAGGCCAGCGACGGAAAGCGCTGTGTTCGCCGCATCGCCAGGTGCAGCCGCTGTCCGCTGGCGACATCGGCCTGCAACGCCAACACTGCCCGGCGATAGACATCGTTGCCGCAGGCACCGGCGGCGGTCTTAAGTGCGGTTACCAGCGGTACCCCCGCCGCAAAGGCGGTGGCAAGGGTGCGGCAGAAGCGCGCCACCGCTGCGTGATCAAGAATCGTCCCCACCACCGGCAGCCGCAGCGACAGGGCGTGAAGCTTGAGACGCGCCGCCTGGGACTTCGCCACACGCCAACGAACCGCCGCGACCAGGGTGAACAGGCTTCCCAGCATGACCAGCCACCAGCGTTGAGCAAACTCCGACAGCAGAATGGTCCACTGGGTCATGGCAGGGAGGCTCGCGCCCACTCCGTCGAACATCTGCTCGAATTGGGGCACCACCTTGATCAGCAGGATCGCGCTGACCGCCATACCCACTGCCACCACCGTGGCGGGATACCAGAGCGCCTTGCGCACGCGCCCCTTCAGCAGCTCGCGTTTTTCGAGGTGATTGGCCAGGCGATCCAGCATCTGATCCAGGGTGCCCGACTGTTCGCCTGCCGCAACCAGATTGACGTACAGGCTGTCGAAGGCGGCTCCCTGTCGGGACAGCGCCTGCGCCAGGCTGGCACCGGCACTGACATCCATGCCCAAGGCCTGCACGATCAACCGCATGGCGGGGTTGGACAGGCTGTCAGCCAGCACCCGAAAGGCCTCCAGTAGCGGTACACCGGCAGTCAGCAGGGTGGCCAGTTGTCGGGAGAACAACATCAGGTCCTTGGGCTTGATCTGTCGTTGGTATCGGGCCAACTTGCCGGCGGGTTTCAGCTTACGCGGCGTGATGCCCAGCAGGTGCAGTTGACGCTGCGCATCGGGTCGCTTCGATGCCAGCAGCATGCCGGTGCAGGCCAGTCCCTGGCGATCTTCTCCCTTCCACTTCCAGCAGAGCTGTCGTTGCTGCGCGGACCTTGACCGCCCAGCCGTATCTGCTCGAGCACCTGAGCGCACATCAGGCCTGACACCCGGGCCGCCGATGGGGTGATGAAAAGCGTCGACAGCAGGGGGAGGTGAAGCGACGCGCTCCCTGCCGGTAGGCAGGCCGGCGATCAGGCGAGTGCTCTGATCCGTCCCGCTGTGGTCATCTCCATGGCCAGCACCAGAACCAGCACCAGAACCAGAACGAAGATCAGAACCGGGACCGTCTCCATTGGACTGGCGGTGATCCCGATACACAGACGAGGACGAGTGAGAGGACGAACGGTCGCGGAAGGGCACGTGGTCTGCATCTCGCATCAAGAGTTAGAGGAAGAACGAAAGCCGCTACGCCGTAGTGATACGGCAGACCTCCGTCAGACTGGTAACGCCTTCCATCACCCGTTCCAGGCCACTGCGGCGCAGATTGGGAAAGCCCTGGCTGCGGGCGAGGGTGTCGAATTCGTCGGCGCTACCGCCGCTGAGAATCAGTCGGCGCATGTGCTCGTCCACCGGCACGACCTCGAACAGCCCCACACGACCCTTGTAGCCCTGGGTGCACTGGCGGCAGCCGACGGCGTCATAGAAGCTGCCCTGCTGGGCCTGTAGCGGACTCAGCCCGTGGTGGATGAGCACATCCTCAGGCAGCTGCACCGGTGTCTTGCAGTGGGGGCACAAGCGCCTTGCCAGACGCTGGGCCACGATAAGGGTGACCGCGCTGGCAATATTGAAGGATTCGATCCCCATGTTGGCGAGCCGGGAGAGCGTATCGGCGGCGGAGTTGGTGTGCAGCGTCGATAGCACCAGGTGGCCGGTCTGGGCCGCCTTGATCGCGATTTCGGCGGTTTCCCGATCGCGAACTTCTCCCACCATCACCACGTCCGGGTCCTGGCGCAGAAAGGCCCGCAGGGTGTGGGCGAAGTCCAGGCCGATACGTGGCGCCACATTGACCTGATTGATCCCAGGCAGCTTGATCTCCACCGGATCTTCTGCGGTGCAGATATTGCGCTCTGTGCTGTTGAGCAAGTGGATGCCCGTGTAAAGAGTGACCGTCTTGCCGCTGCCGGTGGGGCCGGTCACCAGGATCATCCCTTGAGGGCTCGCCAGGGCCGTCTCGAACAGCTGGCGCTGGCTGGGTGAAAACCCGAGCTGTTCAATCCCGATACGGGTGGTGGCGGAGGTCAGCAGGCGCAGCACGAGTTTCTCGCCGTATACCGTAGGCAGGGAGTTGACGCGAAAATCGATATCCTCGCCGTGGTCCAGTTGGACCTTGATGGTGCCATCCTGCGGCAGGCGCCGTTCGGAGATATCCATGCGCGCCATGACCTTCAAGCGCGAGGCGATGCGACTGCGCAGGTTGAACGGCGGCTGAGCGACTTCATGGAGCAGCCCATCAATGCGAAAGCGAACGCGAAAGCGGTCCTCGAAGGGCTCGAAGTGGATATCCGAGGCGCGCTT
Organism: Halomonas sp. DP8Y7-3; assembly: GCF_019801675.1. NCBI lineage: Bacteria > Pseudomonadati > Pseudomonadota > Gammaproteobacteria > Oceanospirillales > Halomonadaceae > Halomonas > Halomonas sp. DP8Y7-3. The sequence goes on along the minus strand of NZ_JAHVIO010000014.1, from coordinate 64,696 downwards.
TCTGACCGCGTCCCGCAGGATGGTATTGACGAACTTCACCACCGGGGCATCGTCTGCCTGGCTGGTGAGGCTAGCCGTCTGGCCGCTGCTAAGGTCCTCGTCGAGATCGCTGTCGTCTCCTGCTACCCGGCGCGGCTCCGCCCGACTGAAACGCTCACCGCGACTCTGCCCCTGTGCCGCAGGGGATTGGCTGCGGCTTGGTGGCGCCTCAGGGCCCAGCTCGCCAATGGCATCGGCAATATCCTCGGCATTGGCCTCACCCAGGTAGGCATCCAGCAGCAGGGAGAGCTTGTCCATGGGCGCCAGCGCCGGCTTCAGTGGCTTGCCCACCACGAACTGCAGCTCACCCAAGCGAGCGAGCGTGGACGGGTAGGGCACGGCCACGTGCAGATGGTCGTCATCCAGTACCAGGGGCAGTACCTGGTGTTCCCGCAGTAACGCCTGGGGGAAGTGGCTGAGGGGCGGCAGTTGCTCCGCCACCACCGTACTTAGGTCGGTAAAGTCGAGGCTGTACTCCTCCGCCGCTGCGCGAGTCGCGGGACCGGGTTCGACGCGTTCCGTCTCGACAAGGTGACGAAGCAGCGTGCTGCCGTGGGCCAGGGCGTCGTGCTCGGCGCGTAGCGCCTCCAGCGGTGGTAGCAGGCCCAGGGCCACCAGACGTTGCCCCAGGCCGCTGTGTGGCCCCTGGGCGTGTCTGTCCCCCACAGTTTGATCAAACGGCACAATGGTTCCTCTGCGAGCCAGTATCCAGCGTCGACAATAGCGTCAGTTTGCGCCTCTGCGAGTGGTCAATTGCGCCGCAGCGCGTGTTTTGCGCTAGCAACCCGACGCATATCAAGGTTTCAGCGCGCTCAGCCCTGCGCGGCACGATGTCCGGCGTACTATGCCGACATCACCCCGCCGCAACGTTCTGTTCGGCGATACGTCAGGTCCCACTGAGGAGAGAGTCGTCATGGACGCACACCATCCGTCACACGCGACGACAGCGTGCACTGAAGTCCGTATTGCTAGTGCCATGCTAAAGCCCGGCGCCACAATCGCAGCTGCCGAACCCCGTGCCACGGCGAAGGCAAAGCCGACACAGCGGCAAGGGCAGGGCGGCTTCACCTTGATCGAACTGCTGGTGGTCGTGGCCATCATTGGCCTGCTATCGGCCATCGCGATACCGCAGTACACCAACTTTCAAAAGCGAGCGGCGGTGAATGCGTGCAAGGAGGAGCTCGCGGCCGCACGAACGGCGCTGTCGATAGAGGGAACCCTTGCGGAGGTGGACGTGGCTAACACGGGGCTCAAGGACGCCTATTCATGGTCAGCCTGTTTGGACACCAGTGTGAAGTACACGGCAGGCGTAAACGGAACCGGGGGCACGGCGGATAAGGACGGTGAGCTATATGCGACCCCCTCCTCAGAGAAGTTCAAGACGGAAGCGGTAAAACTGATCATTCCTCCTGTCATGGATGTCGATGACGCTCTCGGCAGTTAAGGGCCAATAACGCAGCAAACGCCAAAGGGTCGCTAATGTCCGACAGATCCGCTGAAGAAAATCGCATACCGTCGGACTTGCCGGCGATTGTGCATCACGGTGGCGCCGACGGCGTCACCGGGAGCTGCCACAGGCTCCAGATTACCCCACACCAGGCCATTCTGATTGACTGCGGGCTGTTTCAGGGCAGCGACCTGAAAGGGCAGAGCAGCTTCGAGCGCCACCAGATCGAATTTTCCGTCGCAGATGTCGTCGCGCTGGTGGTTACCCACGTGCATATCGACCATGTCGGGCGGCTTCCCTATCTTCTGGCCGCCGGCTTCACAGGCCCCATAATTTGTACCCCGCCCAGTGCCAAGCTACTACCGCTGGTAATTGAAGACGCGCTGAAAATTGGCTTTACCCGAGACAGAAGACTCATCGAGCGGTTTCTTGATAGAGTCGAGATGCATCTTGAGCCAAGTCCTTATGGTGTCTGGAAAAGTTGCATAGACGAAGAGCAAGTCAAGGTCAAGGTGCGTCTCAAGAACGCGGGGCATATACTCGGTTCTGCATACGTTGAAATTGATGTTGAGGACCAGCGCGCCAGTCTGGATAATCGCTACGTCTTTTCGGGGGACCTGGGGCCGCCCGACACTCCGCTGTTGCCGGACCCCACCCCATTGGAAAAAGCCGACGTCCTGGTGCTGGAAAGCACCTATGGGGACCGTCGGCATGAAGGCCGCAGGACGCGGCGCGCACAGCTCAAGGAAATGATTTATCGTGCACAGCGCGAGGGCGGTAGCGTGGTCATTCCGGCCTTCAGCATCGGCCGCACGCAAGAGCTCCTCTACGAGATAGAGACCCTGCTGCACGAGCTGCCGAGCCAGCACGAGGCAGAAAGCCCAGGCCGCGAGCCCCGCGAAACGCCTCCGATACCCATGGTGGTGGTTGACTCACCACTGGCCGCCAGGTTTACCAAGGTCTACCGCGAGCTGAAGCCCTGGTGGGACAGTGAAGCCAAACAGCGACTTGAAGACGGCCGCCACCCCCTAAGCTTCGATGGCCTCGTGACCATCGACAGCCACGAGGAACACCTCGCCATGGTGGAGCGTCTGGCCGAGACGAATACCTGCGCCATTGTGATCGCCGCCAGCGGCATGGCCACCGGAGGTCGCGTCGTTAACTACCTCGCACGACTGCTCCCAGACCCCAGACACACCGTGCTGTTCGTCGGCTACCAAGCCGAAGGCACCCCAGGGCGAGACATCCAGGGAGCGAAACCAGGCAGCCACGTCCGTCTCGAAGAGAAAAAAGTCGCCGTCAACGCCACGATCAAGACGATTTCAGGCTTTTCCGCCCATGCAGACCAGCAAGACCTGCTGAACTTTGTGCGAAGCGCCAAGGAACCGGTAGGGGAGGTGAGGTTGGTGCATGGGAGTGAGAGGGCGAGGAGGGGGTTAGGGCAACAGTTGGGTATAATTTAGCAATATATTGGAGAGGTACAGAGACGACGGTAGGGACTGTTCTGAATAGTATCCAAAAACCTTTCGTTGTTAGTTATAAAAAACCACCTTCTTAAGTTTATAAAATTTCATTGAAGTCCTAAAGTAATGGACATGGCTTGTAAAAAATGTATTGCTAGTTTTGTCAGTAAAAAAGTAAATAAACTCGTAAAAAAGCTGTCGAGAGCTTCTCTAGTTAAAAAGTTAAGTTAATGCTTTTGTTGCTAGTAGAAGATGCTTAATTTGGTACTGGGAAGATAATGGTGGCGCAGGGAAGGTTATGGAACTAGCCGCAATATTAACATTGACAACTATAGCTGTGACCTTGGTGACACTTGCAGTAACGCGAATTTCACCCGATGTGATACTAATGGGAGCATTAGCTTTGTTGGTGCTCACCGGCGTACTTACACCAGCCAAAGCGCTTGTTGGGTTTTCAAATCCCGGCGTAATGACGATTGCTGTATTGTACGTGGTCGCAGCTGGGCTAAAAGAAACAGGTGCTATTCAATGGCTAGTGCACCGACTATTAGGGCAGCCTGAAAAACTGAGGGAAGCTCAGCTTAGAGTGTTGATGCCTGCGTCCGCTCTTAGCGCGTTCATGAATAATACAACAGTCGTAGCGATGTTTATACCTGCTATTCAAGAGTGGGCAGGTCGTCTACGATTGCCGCCATCGAAGCTTTTGTTGCCGTTGAGTTATGCCGCCATCATTGGTGGTACTTGTACATTAATTGGTACCAGCACAAATTTAGTCGTAGATGGCTTACTTCAGTCAATGACGGGCGCTGGGCTTGGAATGTTCTCACTTACATGGGTAGGGCTTCCTTTAGTAATTGTAGGTGGAACCTTTCTATATTTCTTCGCTGATCGGCTGCTGCCCAATCGACAAGGTGCACTAGAGCAACTTGAATCGGCACGAGAGTATGCCGTAGAGGTTAGTGTCGACAGGAATGGCCCGCTAGTAGGGCGTACGATCTCGGGTGCCGGTTTACGTCATCTAAGCCATGGTTATTTAGCAGATATTGAGCGGCAAGGGCGATTATTGACGGCTGTGCCACCTGAAACCGAACTGATGGCTGGTGACATCTTGATTTTTATTGGAGCTCCCGAGTGTGCCCGAGAATTGAGGCGTATACAGGGACTTAAGCCAGCAGGAGGTGATGTTCATAAGCTTGATATTGATCACCACCGTCGTTGCTTAGTAGAGGCCGTTATTGGTCCCGATTTTGCAGGTCTAGGACAGACAGTGCGTGAAACGCGATTTAGGTCTCGGTATCAAGCTGTAATTCTCTCGATTTCACGCCACGGAAAGCGACTACCAGGAAAATTGGGAAGTATCTCTCTACAAGTTGGAGATACACTGCTTTTGGAGACGGCACAAGACTTTGTCGAGCAGTATCGTTATCGAAAGGACTTTCTTCTGATAAGTGGCCTTAACGACTCTACTCCACCCGACTTTCGCAAAGCGCCCTTGGCTCTGACGATACTTTTAGGAATGGTCATCACCAGCGCTACAGGCATGCTTTCAATTCTAGAGGCGGCTTTGTTAGCTGGTGGCTGTATGTTAGCCACGAAATGTGTTCCTGCTAGCAAAGCAAGGCGATCAGTTGACATCTCAGTAATTGTAGTAATCGCAGCTTCATTCGCTCTTGGTGAGGCCATGCGTAGTACTGGTGCTGCCGACGAAATCGCACAGTGGCTATTGATGATAGACCAGCTTCCTCCTTGGGTAGCGTTAGCTTTTGTATATTTGCTGACCGTATGTTTTACAGAGTTAATCACCAATAACGCCGCCGCAGTTCTTATGTTTCCTATTGCCACAGCCGTCGCCAATCAGCTTGGGGTCGATTTTATGCCGTTTGTGGTAGCAATAATGTTTGCAGCATCCGCGAGTTTTATGACACCGCTAGGGTACCAGACAAATTTAATGGTGCTGGGCCCAGGTGGATATCTCTTCAGTGACTATTTCAGACTGGGTGCACCACTAAGCCTTATTGTGGCGGCCACAGCAATCATGTTGATTCCACTCGTGTGGCCATTCTACTGAAAGCTCTTTGAACCTTGCAATGGAGAAGATTTTTGGGCTATTACGTCGATGAAGAATTAAAGACTAAACTGATCGCGGGAGTCTTGATCGCTGCCGAAGAAGTGATGGCAATCTACCAGCGAGACTTTACTGTGCAAGCCAAGGCTAATGAGAGTCCGTTAACCGAGGCTGACTTAGCAGCACACAGCTCGATTAAAAAGACGCTTAAAACCCTCACGCCTGAAATTCCATTCTTGTCTGAAGAGTCTGTAAAGTTACCATACAGTGTTCGTAGTGAGTGGGATCGGTACTGGCTTGTTGACCCACTGGATGGGACCAAAGAATTTATCAAGAAGAATGGTGAATTTACGCTTAACATTGCTTTGGTTGTGAAAGGCGTACCTGTCTTTGGGATTGTTCATGCGCCAGCATTGGATGAATCCAGGGGAGTAACTTGGGTTGGGCAGGTTGGTGAGGGAGCGTGGAAACGAAGAGCCTCTAGCAGCTTTGAGCCTATTTCAGTTAGGCAGCTTCCAGATAGCGAAGCCGAACCGTGGAAAATAGTTGGTAGTCGTTCGCACGGAACCCAAGAATTTGAGAAATTTTGTGATTTTCTTCCGAACCATAAGCTTGTATCAATGGGAAGTTCCCTCAAAATATGCCTCATAGCAGAAGGATCCGCGGATCTCTATCCACGGTTGGCTCCTACCTGTGAGTGGGACACAGCGGCAGCACAGGCGGTGTTGGTTGGCGCTGGGGGTAGTGTGCTGAATGCGAACACTCTTGAGCCACTAATGTGTAATCAGCAAGACAGCATGTTGAACCCTTATTTCATTGCATGCGGAAAATTAGACGCGCGATGGGCTGACTTGCTTACACGCTCTATACATGACAATAAGCTCAAATAATTAGTGTGAGCGATTACACGCGCTTTGACAGTTGTTCTGCTCCTTATTTTAAAATATGATTTAGCATATTTACTGTCGTGATTAGATGGTGATACCTTTATGAACATAACTCAAGAACGTCAGTCGCACCTCAAACAACTCGAGGCTGAGTCTATTCATATCATCCGTGAGGTTGCTGCAGAGTTCCGAAATCCAGTAATGCTTTACTCCATAGGCAAAGATTCATCTGTAATGCTGCACTTGGCACGTAAAGCTTTCTATCCGGGCACACCTCCCTTTCCGCTTATGCATGTCAACACTACATGGAAATTCCGGGAGATGATTGAATTCCGGGATCGCATGGCAAGCGAGGCCGGAATGAAACTCATCGAACATATCAATGAGGAAGGCCGGGCCGCAGGTATCAACCCCTTCGAGCATGGAAGTTCGAAGTATACTGATATTATGAAGACTCAGTCGTTGAAGCAGGCATTGGATAAATATCGTTTCGATGCTGCTTTTGGGGGTGCGCGACGCGACGAAGAAGCCAGCCGTGCCAAGGAGCGTGTTTTCTCCTTTCGGGACAAGCATCATCGGTGGGACCCCAAAAACCAGCGCCCTGAGCTATGGAATACGTATAACGCTAAGGTGAACCAGGGGGAATCTATCCGTGTCTTCCCCCTGTCCAACTGGACGGAATTGGACATCTGGCAATACATTTATCTTGAGTCTATTTCCATCGTACCGCTGTACTTCTCAGCTCCTCGTCCGGTAGTCAATCGTGATGGCATGGATATCATGGTAGACGATGACCGGATGCCTCTTGAGGATGGTGAGGTTCCTCAGGAAAAATGGGTGCGCTTCCGCACTCTTGGCTGCTACCCGCTGACTGGTGCGGTGGAGTCCAGGGCCACGACGCTTCCCGAGATTATTCAGGAAATGCTGCTAACGAGGACCTCCGAGCGCAGTGGACGCGCCATCGATCACGATCAGGCTGGTTCGATGGAAAAGAAAAAACGCGAAGGCTATTTCTAGGGGAGAGGACTCATGGCACATCAATCAGAGCTTATTAGCAACGATATCGAGCAGTACCTTAAGGAGCACGAGAATAAGGATCTGTTGCGTTTTATTACTTGCGGCAGCGTCGATGATGGAAAGTCGACCTTAATCGGCAGGTTGCTGCATGACTCCAAGATGATTTATGAGGATCAACTGGCCGCAATCACGCAGGCATCCAAGACCAGTGGTACTACCGGAGAGGAGGTTGATCTTGCCTTGCTAGTAGATGGGTTGCAGTCAGAACGGGAGCAAGGCATTACTATCGATGTAGCCTATCGCTTCTTCTCCACTGATAGACGCAAGTTCATCATTGCAGATACTCCCGGTCACGAGCAGTATACTCGCAACATGGCGACTGGTGCCTCTACAGCCAGCTTGGCGATAATCCTCATTGATGCACGTTACGGCGTTCAGACACAGACGCGTAGACACAGTTTCATTGCTGATCTGCTAGGCATCCAGCATCTGGTGGTGGCGATCAACAAGATGGATCTAGTCGACTATTCTCAGTCACGTTACGACGAGATTGTTGCCGAGTACCAGAAAATTTCCGATAAGCTGAATGCACCTGATATCCGTTTTGTGCCGCTCTCCGCGCTGAAAGGTGACAACGTTGTCAACCGTAGTGAGCATATGGAGTGGTATAAAGGTTCCGCTCTACTTGAGCTGCTGGAGACAGTTGAGATCAGCCACGACCAGAATCTTCGTGATCTGCGTCTACCGATTCAGTATGTTAATCGTCCTAACCTCGACTTTAGAGGATACTGCGGTACTTTGGCGTCGGGGGTAATGAGCCCGGGACAAAAGGTCAGAGCACTGCCCTCTGGTAAGGTCTCCACGGTCGAGCGACTTGTCACTTGGGACGGTGACCTTGAGGCAGCCTATCCTGGACAAGCGATTACCGTGACGTTAAGCGATGAAATCGATATCTCACGCGGTGATTGGCTGGTGGCAGAGGACGACAAGGTACCGCTTGCCAGTGGCTTCGAGGCTGATATCGTATGGATGCACGAGACAGCACTGGAGCCGGGCAAACTCTATGACATCAAGTTGGCGACCCGAGATGCGGCAGGCAAGGTAACGGCAATTGACTATCAAGTCGACGTCAATAGCCTGGAGCAACGCCACGCCGATCACCTGGATCTGAATGCCATTGCACGCTGCAGGCTGGATTTGACAGCACCGGTCCCGGTGGACGACTACCGTACGAGCCCGGGTACCGGTAGCTTCATTATCATCGATCGTTTGAGTAATATTACTGTTGGCGCTGGGATGATCCACCAGCCACTCGATAGCGAGCTGCCTTATGAGTTCCGCGACAATGACAGCAAAGCCAATGTAGTCTGGAATCGCACAAGCGTAACACAGGCTATGCGTGAGCAGCTTAACAGCCATACGGGCAAGTGTGTGTGGTTCACAGGTTACTCAGGATCAGGAAAATCGACATTGGCCAATGCTCTTGAAGTTGAGCTCAACCGTCGTGGCTATCACACCATGCTGTTGGACGGTGATAATGTCCGCCATGGTCTGTGTAAAGACCTTGGTATGGGTGAGGAGGATCGTGCCGAGAATATTCGTCGTGTCGGCGAAGTGGCTCGTTTGTTTGCCGAAGCTGGGATCATTGTTATCACCGCCTTTATTTCTCCTTTCCGGGCTGATCGTGATGGTGCTCGCGCCCTGTTCGATGACGGATGCTTTATCGAAGCGCATGTAAATACACCATTAGACGTGTGCGAGAAACGTGACCCTAAAGGACTTTACCAGAAGGCTCGCGAAGGTAAGATTATGGATTTCACTGGAATCAACAGTCCCTATGAAGCCCCGGCGAAAGCAGAGGTGGTTCTCGATACCACAAGCCATAGCCAGCAAGAACTAGTGACTCAACTGGTTAAAGCCTGCCTGTGATGATTGGTCAACCAAACGATGGAGTGGCAGCCAAGGAAGGGTTGCCCCCTTTAGAGAAAGAGCTTTGGTGGCCTCGCCAAGCCATGCACAACGGCAATTGGCAGAATGCAATCCAGCGGTGGGCCATTCTTCGCCAAGTCTACACGGATGAGCCAGCAGTTTGGGTGCAGGCGGCTATCTCACACCGTAAACTTGGGGAGTTGGACGAAGCAGAGAAGCTGTTGACCGCTGCCGTCGAGCGCTTTCCTGATAAGCCCTGGCCTCTTCAGCAACTTGCCGAGCTACGAAGCGAACAGGGCCATCTAGAAGACGCCGAGATGCTAGCGGGCACGCTTAGAGAGCGGTTTCCAGATGAGCTTATAGGATTAATTGCTTCGGGCCGTATCTCTGTTGCAAAAGGCGAGTTTGGAAAAGCTCTAATGTACAACCAGCAGGCTCGTGAATTGTTCGCGGGTTCACCTGAGCCTTGGATACAGTTTGCAGAAATGGCCATGCATATAGAAGATTGGCCATTGGCACTCGACCGCTGGAGGGAAGTTCGTCAGCGATTTCCTAAGCATGGTGAAGGTTATAGACGGGCAGCGGATGCCGCTGAGAAAATGGGTAATGATAATCTCGCACGTCAGCTCAGGCTAGCTCAAGAGTATGGGAACGCCTGGTTAGAGAGTGTCCAAGCAACTGAGCGAGGTGATGAGGAGGCTTCTCATACCATCAATCCGCCGCAGCGCCGTAGTTGGCGAACTTTTGTAGATCTCGTGTGGACTAAAGCACGCTTGAATTTGAAGAGCGAAGCAAACCAGAATCACCTCCGATATCTTTGGTGGGTTCTCGATCCTATACTTTATATGGCAGTATTTTACATTGTATTTGGTGTAATGATGGAAAGGGGGGGGCCAGGATTTATTGCGTACCTACTGACGGGACTAGTGCCCTTTCAGTGGTTTGCGAAAACAGTGCAACAGACATCGAACTCCATCGTCGGAGGAAAAGGCTTGATGCACAAGGTAAGGATCTCTCCGCTTTTCTTTCCTTTGGTTGGTATCGTCCAAAATACTGGGAAGCAGCTGTTGGTGTTCGCGATGTTAGGTATCTTTCTGCTCTTCTACGGGCTACACCCGACAATACACTGGCTTGGATTTTTCCCAGTCGTATTAGTCCAGTTAATATTAATGATTGTTGTCAGCTGTAGCTTGGCGATGATCGTGCCATTTATCCGTGATTTAACTAATCTGATTCCTACGGGAATACAATTTCTCCTGTTCACAAGTGGGATATTCTATACTATAGATCGGATTCCAGAAGAATGGCGTTCCCTGTTCTTTGTGAATCCAGTCGCAAATATTCTGTATCAATATCGACAGGTGTTAGTGAGAAATGAGTGGCCTGACTGGGCGGGCTTAGGGTGGGTGGCATTGGGGTCACTGATTGGACTTGGGGTTGTATTAGTACTGTATCGTCGCTTGGAACCAATCTTCCCGAGAGTTGTAATCGAATGATGACCCAAAGTGACGGCCGAAGCCGCGGAGATGTAATAATTTCCTTGGAAAACGTAGGCGTTCGTTACAAGCGCCGTGGTGGGATTTTTCAAAAGCCAGAGTACTTTCAAGCGCTCGACAAAATTAGCTTCGATATTCATCGTGGTGAGACACTTGGTATTCTTGGCCGAAACGGCGCGGGTAAGTCGACTTTGCTTAGAGTCGTGGCTGGAATCATCCAGCCAGACAGCGGAAATATAGTTAACCATGGCGTCACGGTGTCTCTGCTAGCGCTTCAGGCTGGGTTCGATCCTGAACTCCCCGGGATTGATAATGCTATACTCAGCGGTATGCTAATGGGTTACACACGTAAGCAAGTTGAGTCAAGAATGAGTGAAATTGCAGAGTTTTCTGAGCTAGGCGAATTCATGGTTGAGCCGGTTAAAACCTATTCCTCAGGTATGAAAGCACGCCTTGGCTTTTCAGTAGCTATGTATATGACACCGGATGTATTGCTTTTAGACGAAGTGCTGAGTGTGGGGGATAAAAGTTTCCGGAAGAAGGCGGAAACTGAAATGATGAAGAAAATACATTCAGATCAGACAGTGCTTCTAGTTTCCCATTCAGAGAGTCAAGTAGCACGCATTTGTGGGAGAACTGTAATATTGTAGGTTTAATTCTTTCACAATTTTTAGGTTAATAAAAATTGAAGCCTACGTGCTCACACAAGAATTCACGACGCCCTACACCCCCAGAGCAAAACGGCTTGGTCGAGCGCTTCTTCCGGTCCGCGAAGGAAGAGTGCATCTGTGAGCATCGATTCGAGTCGCTGGGTTAGGCCCGAGCGGTGATTAGCGGTTGGATTCGGCTACTACAACGAAGTGCGGCCACATAAGTCTCTGTGCTATGTGCCACGCCGGGCACAGCCGTCATTAACGGTGCGCGGTTTGCAAAAAGAACAAGGATTTGCAGCGCGGCATAGGGTGCCGAAACCAGACGGTAAGATTCCAGTCTAACTAGTTTCAGAGCTACGCTGACACGCCATTGACCATTTAGACAATCGAAGGTGCTTCTTAAGACGCATCTAATCATTTAAAGACCTTTTCACTGTGTTAGTATCGGTATCCTGTACAAATGGCCACAACACTGGAGCTCATCGCGCAAAATGAGTCGTCCCTATAGCCCCTCTACAATGTACATCTATGTGATGCCACGAGACTCGCTGGAAAACGGACTCATTTTTGTATCGACAAGGTAAAAGCAAGAGATGTCTACGCAGTCGTGTTAAGTATTGTCGCCGTTAGATTCATACTTAGCTAGGAGCTATCACCGGTCTCTTGAGGTCGAAGATTGGTTGATGCGGTCATTAGAAGAAAACTCCATTAAGTGTGTCAGCAACTGAATTGCTCAGCCTTGGAAAAATTGGTCGACCGTATCAGGCGTTTTATCATGTTGGCCAAAAAGGACAATACAAAGACGATAGATACTGTAATTGGATTAAGCGACGAATTGAATCGTGTTTTACTCGCTTTTTGGCCATCGATGACGACCGACCAAGAGTGAGAGATTGCTAAGTATGTGTGAGTAATTAATACTTCGTAGTGGTTATTGGTATCACAGGACCATACAAACCATGGCAGCGCAGGTCTAGGTGGAATACTAATAGTCTGTTTTGATACTAATCATCCTAAAACAACTGACGTCGAAATCTACACCTGCAAAGAAATTAGTAGGTTGCAGATAGACTTAATGCCAGGCATAGAGAAACGATTAACTACAAGTCGCCTCTTGGGAGAGTCCCTGCGAAGCAGCTTCGGGATATCTCAGTCTCCAACGGGGTTACGCTTGTAGCGTATAGCTCGTGCCAATCTGAGGTAGAAACAACATGGCTCGTTCTTTAAATAATGAATTTATCTCTTTTGCCGTTTAGTAACATTATGTTAATATAGAAAGTGTTTTATGGAAAAATCCAAGCTGTTTATGCAGTAAGCGGTGGCACCGTCACCTAGTAGGTACTTTTGATAGCATGAAACTCACCCACAAGCTAAATTGGAAAATTAAAATGGAATACCCTCAGCATAAGGTTTTTTGTATTGGGTTAAATAAAACGGGAACAACATCTTTAGGTGATGCCCTAAAAATTCTTGGTTATAGAAGGCTTGGATGGCAAGACCAAGTAAGCGCTCCTCTGACATTGAGGTGGCACGAAGGAAAATTGGATTATTTTAGGAAACTGACCTTTAAGTATGATGCGTTTGAAGACATTCCATGGTGTTTGGTATATAAAGAAATGAAAGCTATGTATCCAAATGCAAAATTTATTCTTACAGAAAGAGAAGACCCCGAGAAATGGTACGACTCTTTGGTACGTCATGTTGAGAAAAGAGGTGGCTGGGTCGGGCATTACTTGATCTATGGAGCTTATGATTTAAGAGCAAATAAAGACCAATGTATTGATAAGTACGTTAGGCACAATGACGAAGTGAGAGAATTCTTTAGCGGTCAGCCTGACCAGCTTCTAGAATTAAACTTCGAAAAAGGTCATGGCTGGAAAGAGCTTTGCAAATTTCTCGGCATGAGCTCGTTGCCTGATGAAGATTTTCCACATTCAAACAAAGGTAAGTAAGAATGTCATGTGTTTTGTCATTTGTTGTGCCATGCTTCAATGTTAGAGAGTATATAGCGGAATGTCTGAACTCTTTGCACAACGTTTCACGTCAGTACAATTGCGAGGTGATAGTAGTTAACGATGGCTCTACAGATTCTACTATGATAGAGCTTGAACGTTGGAAGTCAAGTTTTCCGGATGGTTTGTTTAAAGTTATAGAACAAGAAAATCGCGGTTTGTCAGAAGCAAGAAATGTAGGAATAGATGCAGCTATCGGAGAGTATATTTTTCTTCTTGATAGCGATGATTATTTAGACGTGAAAAATTTTTCAGTTTTAATTGATGAAATTTTCCTGCATCAGCCTGACGCTGTTTTTTTTACTTATCATTGGCTAGCCGGACCAGACTGGTATTGGGAAAGTGGACAGTTAAGTCTTCCCGAGAAAACAATAATATCAGACAAGTGCTTGATGCTCACTAGTTTATTTAAAGACAAACAGTTCTACTCGTGGGCTAAAGTCTTTAAGAAAAAATTTTATCAGGATGAATGTTTTCCTGCAGGACAGAATTATGAAGATATTGCAACAGTCCCAAGGCTTGTTCATAAAATTGAAACCTTATATTATCTGCCGGTACCCTTAGTCTTTTACCGTCAGCGTGGCAATAGCATCATGAAGAAAAAAACAATTAAAAATGCAGTTGACTTGTCTAAAGGCACTACAAATCTCCCAGATTTGCCTCCAGCTAGTAGCGTGGCGTTTTATTCATCGGAACTAAAACTTTATATATTCCTTTGGAGCTTAGGGGATCTGGCTTCCTCTCAGGAAAATAATAGACTTCTTGATATAAGCTACAAAGAGATAAATAGTAATTTTCTTTCCAGTTTTTGCCGTGACGATTTAAGAGTTCTGATTAGTACGTACACATCACGTAAACAGTTTAAGATGGTAGTCAAAGCATGGTTGGCTTACAACTTTCCAGATGCGCTATGGAAATTAATAAAAGTAAAAAAGAGATGATTGCCTCTAAGAGCGTAGGAATAGTTTGCCGTACTAAGAATAGGCCGCAGTTCTTGAAACGTGCGATCAAAAGTATTATTTCTCAAGAATATAAGAACTGGCAATGTGTCATTGTAAACGATGGTGGTGATAGTGGTATAGTTGAAGACGTACTTTATGAATGTGGCCAAAACTTTCTGGATAGAATTCGAATAGTTAATCATAGGCTTAGTTTGGGAATGGAAGCGGCCAGTAATGTTGGTTTAAAGCTTCTTGATACTGATTTCTATGTTATTCATGACGATGATGATAGCTGGTCACCAAGTTTTTTAAGCTTCTGTGTAGATGCACTTGAGGATGGTTTTGGTGGAAATGTCCAAGGAGTCGTGGGAAGAACAAAGAAGGTAGTTGAAATTGTAGACGGATCCACAATCAAGCAGAAAAAGGTACAGCACTTTCTTCCTGAGTTGCGTGGTATCACAATACCTCGGATTGCGCAAAGTAATCCCTTCATGCCTATTGCTTTTGTGTACACCAGAGAAGCGCTCGATAAGCTGGAGGGCTACGACGAAGAATTGCCAGTTGTAGGTGATTGGGACTTCAATCTTAGGTTTATTAGCCAGTTTGATATTGCCTATGTACCGCGAGCAGTAGCATATTACCATGTACGAAAAACTAGCAGAGGCGATAGCAGTGATAACTCAATCTCTAAAGAGTTAGAGCATCAGCACTATAGATCAATTATTGTTAATCGTTATATACGGAGCGGAATCCGTAAGGGTAATATCTGCTTAGGAGATATTTTGGTAGCGTCAGAGCCAAATATTTATTCAAATCGTTTAGGTGAAAAATTGTCATATTGGTTTGCACGAATAAAAAAAATCTGTGCTGTATCGTGGAATTTAAAGAAATGAAAAGAGGGATGAAGTACTGTCTTGTTGGAGCTGGTTTCTCGTCAGCTGTTATTGGGCGTGAACTGGCAGAGTGCGGTCACGAAATTACTATTATCGATAGTCGAAACCACGTTGCAGGCAATTGCCACACAGAACGCGATCCTGAAACGAATGTTTTAGTACATAAATATGGTCCTCATATCTTTCACACTGATGATCAAGAGGTATGGGAGTATGTCAATAGATTTTCTGTTTTTAAACCATATGTTAATAGGGTGAAAACCACTTCCAAAGGGCTGGTCTACTCTCTTCCGATCAATTTGCATACTATTAATCAGTTCTTCGGCAAATCTATGAGCCCTGATGAGGCTCGATCATTTGTTGAATCTCAGGCAGACACCTCAATTACCAGTCCCACTACCTTTGAAGAGCAGGCGTTACGTTTCATAGGCAAAGAATTATACGACGCTTTTTTTAAGGGGTATACGGAAAAGCAGTGGGGTTGTCATCCAAGCGATCTACCGGCGAGTATCCTAAAGCGCCTGCCTGTGCGATTTAACTATGATGATAATTATTTCTTTCACCGGTTTCAAGGTATGCCGGAAAACGGGTACACAGAGCTAGTAAAAGAAATTCTTGACCACCCCAGTATTAATGTTTGTTTGAATAAGCAGTTCAATAGGCAGGATGCCACGCATTATGACCATGTTTTTTACTCCGGTCCACTAGATGGGTATTTCGATTACGAGCTAGGCCGCCTTGGATACCGAACTCTAGACTTTGAGCGCTTCACATATGAGGGTGATTATCAGGGATGTGCGGTTATGAACTATGGCGACGCGTCAGTTCCATACACCCGAATTACAGAGCACAAGCATTTTTCTCCTTGGGAGTCGCATGAGGCTAGTGTCTGCTATCGGGAATACAGTCGTGCTTGTAAGCCAGGAGATATTCCGTACTATCCTATTCGCCAAGTGAACGAGAAGGCCCTACTAGCCCAATACGTCCAAAAGGCTAAACAGCTCAAGGGTGTGACATTTGTTGGACGTTTAGGTACGTATCGCTATCTTGATATGGATGTTACTATTCGCGAAGCACTAGATACCGCGCGCAGGTTTCTTAAGTGTGTTGATGTAAATGATGCTGTTCCGGCCTTTTTCGTCGAAACATGATTACCTTCATGTCTCTATTCAAATATGACTGGCAACCTCCATGCTTGAAAAGAATTCTTTTGGGAACGTTGACCCATCTCCTGTATGTTTGGTAGCAGTTATTGTTTCCTTTAACCGACTTAGCCATCTAAAAAGAGGGATTACGGCTGTCCTAAGTGAGCCTGTAGTAGGAGTCGTTGTAGTTGATAATGGCTCTACCGATGGAAGTCGAGAATGGTTGCGGGGGCTTGACGATAGTCGCTTACGGGTTCTGACTCCTGAGCAGAATCTGGGAGGAGCCGGGGGGTTCCAAGTTGGATTTGAAGCCGCATTGGAGTCCTTCAATCCTGACTGGCTGGTGTGTTTTGATGACGACGCACAGCCCTCTCCGGGGGCTCTTACTAACTTTATGAAAAATGATCTAAGTGGCATCGATGGAGCTGCCGCAGCAGTCTACTACCCAGACGGATCAATTTGCGAAATGAATCGCCCTAGTTGGAATCCATTCTGGCATGCTAAGTTATTGGTGAAAACCGTTTTTGGCGCCATGACCGGTCAGTCGCGTGAAGGTTTTCACCTTGGGAATGAATACTATCAGAGCGAGTCCTCGGTAGATATAGATTCGTCGTCTTTTGTAGGGTGTTTCATCACTGCTGAAACTGTGCGCCGAATCGGCTTGCCTAGAGGAGAGCTGTTCATCTATGGTGACGATATCATATATACGTTGAGCCTTCGTCAAAAAGGTGGACGGCACGTTTTTTTACCAAACGTTCGGTTCATTCACGATTGTTCTACTTTCTCAGGAAGTACTTCTTCTTGTTATTCACCAATGTGGAAGGCCTATTACACCTATCGAAATGGATTGGTCATGTATCGGATTGCTTCGGGGGCGTGGTTTCCTCTAGTGTTACCGGTAAAGCTGCTTGGTTGGGTTTTGGCCGTCCGTCACTACAATGAAAAAAGGCGCTATTTGCACCTTTGCTGGTCGGCACTTCGGGATGCTTTACGTAAGCATCCGGGATGTTCTCATGATGAATTGGTAAGGCGGTATCCCTGAGATGGCTCGTGTTGCCAAGACAATTTCTGGTTTCGAGGGCTATTCTCATCTGGCTGCAAGGATTGCGGATGCCAGCGGCTTGTTATTGGGTGGTTTTCTTGCCTATTGGCTCCGATTTGGCTCTCTGCTCGACATGGTCGAGCGTTACCAGTGGATGATGCTTTCCGGGATGCTGCTGGGCATGGTTGTTTTTGGCGCCTGCGGTATTTATCGATCCTGGAGGGGGGCTGTTAGGGTTGAATTGGTAGTTAGAATTGCTCATGCATTCGTCATTCTTGCTGGAATAGTCTTCACATATTTGTACTTCACCAAAACTGGTGCTCGGTTTTCTCGACTGTGGCTTGGCCTCTGGCTTTCTAACGCCTTTCTATTTAGTGTTGGTATACGCACTTTAGCTTACCCTTTGCTAAATCGCATTCGCCGACAGGGCCGCAATCGCAAGGGTGTAATTTTGGTGGGAGAGCTTGATTCCTGTCTAGTTGCAGCACACCGCATCGCTGCGCAGTCGTCGGCGGGTTTTGACGTGACAGCTGTACGTCTGGTTGATGCCAGTGACTGTTCAAAGTTCGGAGCAGTAGATTGCCGTGCTTTCGATCGTGTGCTGGACGCTAGCCTGGTCAGTGATGAGATTTGGGTGTGCTTGCCTTTGGCTCGTGGGAGTCTTCTCGACGACATTTTACGAAGTTTGGACCACTGCATTGGTAATGTACGTTATATGCCTGACATGCAGGGACTGCGTCTATTGAACCATGATATCTCGACCGTTGCGGGCCTCTACTTGCTCGACATGAGTTGTACGCCAATGAGTGGTACTGCTCGCTTTATCAAGGCTGCCGAGGACAAACTTCTTGCAGGAATAGCGTTGGTGTTGGTCTCGCCGGTCATGATTGCGATTTCACTAGCCGTCAAGTTGACGTCTCGTGGGCCTGTCTTTTACCACCAAGAGCGTATGAGCTGGAATGGTGAAAGTTTTCAGATGCTGAAATTTCGCAGTATGGCAGTGGATAGTGAATCTGAAGGAATCAGTTGGGGCGGTGCGAATTGCAAGCGCGTCACACCAGTAGGTCGATTTTTGCGTCGCTCCAGTCTTGATGAGTTGCCGCAGTTGATCAATGTGATCAAGGGTGATATGTCCTTAGTGGGTCCGCGTCCTGAGCGAACGGTGTTCGTTGAGAGATTTAAGCATGAGATTCCTGGGTACATGCAGAAGCATATGGTGCTCGCTGGGATTACAGGCTGGGCACAGATTCATGGTTGGCGCGGCGATACAGATTTGAAGTCACGCATCGAACATGATCTTTGGTATATTGATAATTGGTCAATTTGGTTAGATTTTAAGATTTTGTTTTTGACCATGTGGCGTGGTTTTTTTCATCCTCATGCCCGATAATATTTTGTTGAAGGAGGACTAGATGAAAGTTCTGGTTACCGGTGGTGCAGGGTATATTGGCTCACATGCTGTTGTAGAATTGTTGGAGAGCGGTTACCAGGTAGTGGTGGTAGATAATCTTTGCAACGGCTCTGAGGTTGCCTTGAGCCGCGCTGAAGAAATTACCGGAAAAAAACCAACATTTGTCCGAGCTGATATTCGCGATCGTCCGGCTTTGGACACGCTATTTGCCTTGCATAAGATAGATGCTGTCATTCACTTCGCTGGCCTTAAAGCGGTGGGTGAGAGCGTAGGGAAGCCTCTTGCTTATTATGAAAATAATGTTAACGGAACCTTAGTTCTTTGCCAGGCAATGGAAGCTGCCGGTGTTCGGCGTATCGTTTTTAGCTCCTCGGCTACTGTGTACGGAAACGAGGCACCTATACCGTATATTGAAACTACTCCCCGTGGCACCACCTCGAACCCCTATGGCACCTCCAAGGCCATGGTTGAAAAGGTCTTGGAGGACATCGCAGACGCCGATCGGCGGTGGTCGATAACGCTGCTACGATATTTTAACCCCATTGGCGCACACCCCTCAGGAAAGATGGGTGAAGACCCTTTGGGTGTTCCCAATAATCTCATGCCATTTATCGCTCAGGTGGCTGTTGGTCGGCGTGATGAGTTGACTGTTTTCGGAAACGATTATCCTACACGGGATGGTACCTGCGAGCGTGATTATTTACATGTAGTTGATCTTGCAAAGGGGCACCTTAAGGCTCTAGAGAAGAACACTAAACCCGGAGTGAATGTTTATAACTTGGGTACGGGTATGGGTACATCTGTTTTGGACATGGTGAGCAGTTTTATCCGTGTAAATAATGTCCCGGTTCCTTATAAGCTTGGCGAGCGCCGAGAAGGAGATCTGCCAGCATTTTGGGCTGACGCATCCAAAGCGCGTGATGAGCTTGACTGGGTAGCTGAAAAAAACCTTGATGACATGATGGCAGACACGTGGCGTTGGCAGTCGAGGAATCCAAACGGATATCGCTTACTATGATTTGCTGGGTCTGATTGGACTAGTTGCCAGTCATTAGGTACTTTGTAAGATCATTAGATAGATCGGACTAGCCGTACTTTAAAATGCCGGGGGAGTTGTGGGGGATTTTGCACGTTTTAGTATTCCGTCTGCGTGGCCGTGTCCGAAGCTCCTTTGGCTTTTTGGGGTCTCAGTGCTCGCTCTCTACGCTTTCTTCAGGGTGCTGTTCCCTTCTGTTGGGTCTACAGCAGAGACGTTGATGGCGTTGTCGGGACTATTGGCTGTTCTGGTTTTTGGTCAGGGTATTCGTCGCAGCTTCGTCCTTTGGATTTTGCTGGCGGCAGTTGCGGCACAGATTTTATCATGGTCGCTTGGTGTTTTTAGTCACCCAGACTGGATGGCCGATAATCCTCGCATTGACCGTTTGGCCAAATTGTTCATTTTTATCGCTGTCGCGTGGTGGCTAGGTGGAAGTACGCGCAACGTGCTTTCATTGTGGTTGTTGGCAATTTTGGGCCTGCTGCTCGCCAGTGTAATTCAGGGAGATGGAATTGATGAATGGCTAAAGGGCTTTAGTGGGGAGCGAGTTGGATTCGGTATTCGCAATGGCCAACACGGGGCGATGCTGTTTGGTGTTGTGCTCCTGGGCATGGCTGTATTTACTCCTCGGTGGCTTCGTCCAGGGCCATGGCGTGCCTTTAGATGTTTGGCCTGGAGCGTTTTGTTTGTACTATCGGTTATTGCTGTACTGATTGGCCAAACACGAGCTATCTGGCTTGCGCTGTTGGTTGTTTTACCTTTGGTGTGTGGTGTTTTCTTGTATGTTTCCAATGTTGCTAAATATAGAGTGATCACTTATAGAAGTGTTTTTCTATCGCTTCTTGGTCTGAGTGTGGTTCTGCTAGGCGCTGGTTTATTCCTAAAAGAGCCGCTGCTTGAGCGTGCTACTAAGGAATCTTCAGTGATTGGCATGCTGCTGCAGGGAAAAATAGACGAGGTACCTTACACAAGCATTGGTATTAGGATTCATTCTTGGCAGGCCGCCTTTGAGTGGATCGAGCAACGCCCTTTTGTTGGTTGGGGTGGAGAAGCTCGTGGCTTGGTAATGGACCATACACCTTGGTTGCCAGACCACGTCAAGGAAAAATATGGTCACCTACATAATTACTTCCTCGAAGTATGGGTGGCTTATGGTTTAGTAGGCCTTCTAGTTGTAGGTGCGTTAGCTTTCTGGATTGGTTTAGCTACATGGCGATCGTGGCGTGCTGGTGTGCTGCCTGGAGATATGGCTTTATTTGGCTTTGGTTTTTTTGTCTATTGGATTATTGTTAATCAATTTGAGTCTTATAACTCCTTTTGGACAGGTGTATATGTACACAACCTTGTAGTTGGTGGATTAGTGACACACTATTGGCGTTTACAGGCGGGTCATAATTCGCAGGTGCCTTCATGATGTTAGGTTTTGAGGATTTCTTAGGTTGATCATACCGAACACCTCATGGGCCTTCACATGGGTCTGAAAGTAGTCGTGACCGCCGTACTCTTTCCACTGCTGGGTGGGTACGCCGCTCAACCATCGCATTAGCCGCCGTTTCCAGCGCCTTTCAAGCCCTGGCTTGCCTCCAAGATCATGCATGGAGTGCAATGCCAGGGCTTTTTGTTTCTGGGTTTCCAGGTCTAGCCGTGTGCTCATTAGCCGCCATTCGCCAAGTCTGGATGCTGCCAGCTGGATAGGCCATACGCCGGCAGCGGCGTGAGCCGGGCCTCTTGGGAACCCTCGGGTGCTCTTTAGGTGGTTGGCATACAGCAACATCGTCTCTGGCGAGTGCTCGCTTTCTTGCATAGCGGCAAGAAGGTGTTCGGTGGCGGCTATGTGGTCTGTGTGGGGATCTAGCTCAGGGTGCGGTGTGATAACGGTGGTGGGTTTGATCTGGTTGAGCAGAGCGATGAGGTCTTGCTGCAGGCAATGCCCTGTGTTGATTGCCTGGCCGTCGCTCGGTAGTACCAAGTGATTCCATCGGCGAAAGGTGTCCGGTGTGACATCGCCCGCGCTGTGTGAAGGCTGTGGCACGTCGGGGTCTGCATAAAGTGCATCCAACGTGTCATTGAAGTAGCCAAGCATCACCAGTTGCTGAGCAGGGACGCCTGCCAAAAGAGGTGTTGTAGCGCTGTTCCAAGTCCGGATGAAGCCTTTACGTCGTGATGCTTCCTCGAGGCTACCATCCATTTTGGGCCAGTACTGCTTGTCGAGCTTCTTGAGCCTCTCCCCGGGGGTAAGGGTAACAATCCATGTATTTTTGGGGTGCTGGGCGTAGAGGCCGAAGGCGGCAAGCTCCGCGTCATCGGGGTGGGGCGCGATGATAAGAATCGGCCCGCTATCAAGATCAGGCTGCGTGAACCCTAGCAGCCTTGCTTGGGTTTCGAAGCGCAGGTGCGAGAGATCAAGCCGTATGTCCTCCAGGCTGCTTATGCCTGTCAGGTTGATAAGGCGTCTGCCTGCCTCATTAGGCTCAAGATACTGTGTGAAGAGAGCGATACCGCCCTGGTGGATTGTTACCGCGGGGAGCTTCCAGCGCGAACTCGCGCGATAGCTGACGTCCAACATCCACGTGGTGCTGCTGATGCTCGGTAAGCCCGGTTGAGCCCGTCGTCCTGTGCTGTCTACAGTCAGGTGCCCGTCGCTATCGATTGTGGCCGTATATTCCCAGTCAGGTCTCAGGGGAAGCTGGTGGTCACGTTGATGGGGCATAGAGCACGTCCGTTGTCTCAGGGGCCAATGCTACAAGATCGCTGATGATCCTTGGGGCTTCAAACGCTTTTACCATCGAGTCGTCGATCGTTACCGGATCCGTTACTGCCTCGCGCATCTTATCGGCGAGCGCCTCGACGGTTGGCGCGGCGAGCAAACGTGCCTGAGGTCCGGTTAGTACCTCGCCAATACCCCCTGGCACATCGCAGGCAACGCATTGGGTGCCCAGCGCCAAGGCTTCTATCAGCACAATGCCCAGGCCTTCAAAGTTGGAACTCAGCACAAGGGCGGTCGCATCCTTTATCCACGGGTAGGGGTTGTCCTTCTGGCCAAGGAAATGCACCTTGGCGGCGAGCCCCAGTGCCATCACCTGGGCTTCCAGGTGTCGGCGTTCGGAACCATCACCAATGATGACGAGGTCGTGCTCAAGCCCCTGGTTCACGGCCTGATGGTAGGCTGCAATCAGGCGCTGTTGGTTCTTCACCGGCACCAGACGTGCGACGTGCAGCAGATAGGGTTTGTGTAGGTGAAGATCCTTATCGGCGGTGGCCATTCGCCTGATCGTGGATATGGGGACTGCGTTGTAAAGAATCTCGCTACGCAGCGGTGTGACGCCCTGGCGCTCCAGGTATTGACCTACTTCCTTCTCGACCCCGCGAGAGACAAACAGCAGCTTCTTATCCTGGTAGAGCGCTCGTGCCAGCCAGCGGCCCTTTACATCGGCGGGGAAGCGTCCGGTGACCGCTTCTACCACGCGCCAGGTGCGCTCATCGTCAAAGGCCCACAGGTTCTCGAAGGCGCCCTGACCCCGTATCAGTAACAGGTCAAAGTGCCCGTAGGTGTCCTCCAGGCCACCGATGTAGCGCTTGAATTCCTGAGAGCAGCGCTTGCCCCGCCAGATAAAGCCAGACTGCTTGATAAGTGGGGTTAATAGCAGCTTGTCGGCCAGGTGACACAGTCGACCCAACCCCTTGCGGCTGGCTCTATCCACGTCATGGTGGTGGGTCTGGAAGGGGGCATCCGAGGGGAGGGCGCTGGCCCCTTTCAGCACCAGCAGGTGCGCCTCGTGTCCTGCGCTCTCCAGCGCGGTCGCCAGGGTCTTGGTGGCCTGTTCGATACCGCCGATGCCCATGCGTCGCAGCACCAGTAGAACGCGCTTTTTATTTGCCATCTTTCACCGCCTAGCCTGGTAGGGCTTTCCTTGTGTCAGAACCTATGCGGCGGCCCAGCTCAGACGTTTCGGTTGGCTTTCGCCACAAAGTGTTCATACAGCAAAGTCTAGCAAGCCCACAGGGGGTCGCGTCTCGGTGGAATGAGGCCTTCGCGTGTTTCAGCAAATTCACATATAGCGAGTTGCCGTTGTGTCGAGGGCGGTGGTGTAGCGGATGCTGGCAGTACCGCGAGCCGTGAGTGATCGGCAGGAAGGCTCGATCACGCATAGTGATCTGTGTTCTCATTAGCCTCTTTTCGTTGGCAGGTGGACAAGGCGCCTTTCATGAGAACGCTGGTGGTAGTGAGATCGCTCAAGATGGGCGGTATGGAGAGGGTGGCCGTCAACCTGGCAGACGCCTTCCATGAGGCTGGCCATGAAAGCCATCTGGTCAGTTTTCGTAAGGTGAAACGCCCCCTGGCTCCGGAGCACGAAGGTGTGACGGTGCACCATCTGCCACTGCAGCAGCGGAACCGCCTGACGCTGATTGGCTATGGTCTTGAGGTGATCGCTCGCTTGATTCTCAATCCGTTGCTGGGAAGGGCGCTGTTCCTGGGCAATGGGATCATGGGTGGTGTCGTGTTTCGCCACTGGCTGAAGCGTTTCGAGAAACAGTACGGCAAGGTGGATCGCATCGTGTTTCGGGGTATCGGAACCTTCGAACTGGTGTGGAGCTTCAGCGACAAGCGGGCTCGCTACGTGTTGGAGAACATCTTTCACCTGAAGGGGACGAGCCGGCGCAGAATGCTGTTTGCACGCTGTCTGTATCACCGCCGAGATCTCGTCGCGGTGTCTGAGGGGGTGGCCGACAGCCTGCGTGAAGCGCAAGCGCTGTGGATGTTTCGCCCGCGATCCTTGTCGGTGATCCCCAATCCTTGCCCCATTCGTGCCATTCGCAGGTCCATGCACGAGCACAACCCGCAGATACCTGAGCAGCCCTACCTGCTGAATGTGGCCAGGCTGGTACCCGCTAAGGGCCATGACTTGCTGCTGCGCGCTTATGCCTTATCAGAAACCCAGATGCCGCTGGTGCTGGTGGGCGATGGGCAGGAGCGGGAAACGCTGGAGCGCTTGGCGGAAGAACTGGGTATTGCTGAGCGAGTCATCTTTGCCGGTAACCAGCAGAATCCCTACCCTTGGATGCATCGGGCCAGACTTTTCGTATTGAGCTCTCGCTTTGAAGGTATGGGCATTGTGCTTTTCGAGGCACTGGCCTGTGGAACGCCTGTGCTGTCAGTGGACTGCCCTGGCGGTGTGCGGCAGATTCTCAAGGGTGAGCTAGAGAGCTGCCTGGTAGAGCGAGAGGCTTCGTCACTGGCGGAGGGGATCAACCAGGCATTGGCGAGCCCGAAGCCGGCCATCCGCGACGCTTGGCTCCAGGACTTTATGCCGGAGAGAGTGGCAGCTGCCTTTGTCTCAAGTCCCTCGGATGTCTAGGTGGTCGGTCGCGTGTTTTCTAGTAGGGAAGATTGAGGTGTGAGCAAAACTAAAGCCATAGGTTGTGCGGCCCCCTCGTTATGCGCCGTGCACACCAGACGGGTACTGCTCGTTATCGATCACCTTGATTCGGGCGGAGCACCGGTGGTCGTGCGTGACTTGATCGTTGGCATGGTGGGTGCTGGGGTTGACGTTACCTTGGTACTTCTGAGCGACCGCCAGCGCCATGTGCTTCCGTCGAGTGTCAAGGTCATAAAGCTGCCGTACGTGGCTGCTGGCGTTGTCGCAAGGCAGCTCCGCTACCGTCACCATGCGCGTATGCTTGATGAGTGGCTTTACAGAGACGCCGGGAACTTCGATCTAACATTTGTGCATCTTCACCGTGCACATCAGATCGTGTCACGCTCGCATCTTGCTAATACTGCTTGGTATTGCTTGCACTCAGATCCTGTGACTGAGTTTCTAGGCAACAAGTCTAGGGTAGGGGGCTGGTTGAAACGTCGTAAAGTACGGCTTCTTTACAACCGTAAGCGTATCGTGACAGTGTCACAGGGCATCCTAGCCCGCCTTGAGAGTGAGTTTCGCGTTGTCCCTACACGCGGTCTTTCGATTCATAATCCCGTAGATATTGCCCGTATTCGATATCTTTCATCGCTGCCGGTTGATGATGCACCAGATGATTTTTTGTTGTTTGTGGGCCGATTAGATCAAAGGGCCAAGCGTTTTGATCGGTTGCTTGATGCATACCGAGATAGTGGCGTTACCCTTCCTCTGGTCTTGATTGGCGATGGATCAGCGGCTCATGAGGTGACCACAATGATCCGGGAGAGGGGATTGGAGGAAAGGGTGTGGCTGATTGGCGCCCGTGATAATCCCTTTGCCTATATGGCGAGGGCCAAAGCCCTGCTTTTGAGCTCCGACTATGAGGGGTTCTCTCTGGTCCTCGTTGAAGCTCTTGCCTGTAAGACTCCTGTGGTAAGTGTTGACTGCCCGTCAGGGCCCGCCGAGATATTGACCGGAAAGCTGTCCAGGTGGCTGGTGCCACTGAATGACCGAGCCGCGTTTGCTCAAGCGATCATTGATGTCGTCGTAACACCTCCGGTTATTCATGACGATGCTTGTCAACGCTTTGATGTTTCAACAGTGGCGAGCAGATACTTAGATCTTGGAGGCGATGACGGAGCTCCTGTGCATGCTCAGTGAGACGTCATGCTTGGCCAGTGAAGGTGCTAGTTGTCACCACCGGTGTGTTAGATAGTCGGCAACCCACTGTTGGTATTGCTCTCCATGGAACTTCCTTGGTGATAAGGTGCTAAGCAGTGCACCTAGTCGCCTTCTAGAGAAGGCGGGCATAGGACGCAGGTGTGCGTCTATCCAAATCAGTTGCTGGTTTGGGCTGACGAGAAGGTTATTGAGGTGAAGGTCCCTGTGTAGAAAGCCTGCTTTTGCCAATTTGAGAACATCTTTAGCGATGATTTCCAAAAGTGAGTATCGGTCAGTTTCAGAGCCGTTGAGGAAGAGATACTCCCCAGCTGTTGCTCCTTCCACTCGTTCCATCAATAGCAGCGACGCGTTGCGATTGCCTGGGTTCAGGCTGACGCCCCATCCATGGCAGCGGGGTGTGGTTAGCCCGGCGTTGTCCAGAATACGCATGCTCAGGTATTCCTTTCGCGCGTCTGACTGGGCCAGCCAGCGTTTCTCGAGGTAGTCGCGGGTCAACCATTTGAAGGGCTCGAGCTTCTTCGAGAACTTGTCCGGTACGACCTTGGCCAGAATCCTGCCGTCCTCAGAGACGAAGAAGCGACTTGAGCCCACTGCCTCGAACGCTTCCGTCGTGGTTGTCTGAGACAGAGCCAGGCGCTCGGGCAGCCCCTGTGTATGAAACATCAGGTAGCGGCGGCGCCGATCGTTAAAGGGAATATCCAGCAGCTGCATGGTGTTACGCCTGCTTGCTGACGTGCAGGGATTCGAACTTCGGCAGCACGTTCTCTTTCAGGAACTGCTGGTAATGACGGGGCTCGATAGTGACGGGAGCCGAGGCCATGCGGGCCATGGCATTGGCTAGTCCATCTTCATCCTCGCGGTCGATCAGAAAGTCGCTGAGTTCCTGGGTCAGGATCTCCTTTGGGCCGCTGGGGCAGTCAACGCTGACCACCGGTGTGTGCAACAACAGCGCTTCAATCAACACTCGTGGCAGCCCCTCGGCGTCAGAGGTCAGCACCATCGCCAGGGCGTGGCGAATAAAGGGGTAGGGGTTGGCGGTATACCCGAGCAAATGAACGTGTTCACCAAGGGATAGCTCGTCGATCAGCGCCTTCACCGTCGCCTCATTCTCCGGCTTGCCTTTGCCCAGCAGCACCAACGGCGTGGTGAGCTCGTGCTCGTCACGTGCCTTGCGGTAGGCCCGCAGCAGTCTGTCCTGGCGTTTGCGCGGCTCGATGGCCGCCACGGACAGCAGGTACTCCCCCTGGCGGATGCCTGCCGGTAGGGTCAGCGTCTCCGCCGCCATCTCGACAAATGGCTCGCGCTCGTAGGGGTTGTAGATGGGGATAATGGTCTCGGCCTCGAGGCCGACGACATTCTCCAGGTTTTCCTTGACCCCCTGGGACACCGCGATGACCTTGCGCCCGCCGTAGAAGCGCCTCACCTTGTCGAAGGCCTTTTCCCTGGCCTCTGGCTGGCTGAACTTGGCACTGACGTCGGACTTGATCCAGAAGTACAGGTTGTCCCGGTCCAGATGTCGCGTGATCTTGTCGCAGGAGCAGGAAATCACGACCTCTGGTCCCCAGGCGTCCAGGGCTTTGCCTATCTTGCGGGCCTGCCATTTCTCGGTCAGCGTGGTGGAGGTCGCCTTGGTAAAGCGCGTGACCACTGCCAGGTTTTCGATTTCGAGGCCCGGCGGCAGGCGATGTTCCACCTTGTCGCGCAGCGTGAAGACCTTGACCGCGTGGCCGCGCTGGCGCAGCTGGTCCGCCGTGTACAGCAGGGACTTCTGGGCACCGCCCCCATAAAGGTCTTCAATGACAAAGGCGATGCGCTGTGATTTCACGGGTGGCTCCTGCAACGGGTGGGTCTCGCGTGCTGATGTCGACGCGAATGCTATCATAGCCACTGTCGAGATGGTCGCTAGATGAGCATGTCATGATCGTCATATGCCTTTTGCGGAAAGTGCTCGACAGATGGCTGACCTCGTACCCCGTTACCGGGTTACAATGGCGCCGCACTTGGCAAGGACTCTGCGATGAAACTCTTGATTACCGGTATGGCGGGCTTCATAGGTCATGCCGTGGCGAAGCGGCTTAGTGGCGCTGGTCATAGTATTGTCGGTATCGACAACCTCAACGACTACTACGACGTTGCCCTGAAGCAGGCGAGGTTGGATGATCTGGCTTCATGCACTGACGTTGCCTTTCTCCCATTGGACTTGGCTGACCGCGCCGGCATCGCGACGCTGTTCGAACGCGAAGGTTTCGATCGCGTCATCCATTTGGCTGCCCAACCTGGGGTGCGGTATTCGATCGACAACCCCCACGCCTATGTCGATGCCAACCTGGTGGGGCACCTCAATATCCTGGAAGGATGCCGTCACAGCCGGGTAGAGCATCTAGTCTATGCCTCCTCCAGCTCGGTGTACGGCGCCAATGATAAGGTCCCCTTTGCGACTGACGACGATGTGGACCATCCCATCAGCCTGTATGCGGCCACCAAGAAGGCCAACGAGCTGATGTCCCACACCTATTCACACCTGTATGACCTGCCCACCACTGGGCTGCGGTTCTTTACCGTTTACGGCCCCTGGGGGCGTCCCGACATGGCCCTGTTCAAGTTCACCCGGGCGGTGCTGAACGGCGAAGCCATGGAGGTCTACAACCACGGCCAGATGTCTCGTGACTTTACCTATATTGACGATATCGTTGAGGGGATTGTGCGTGTGCTGGAGGTGGTGCCGACGCCAAGAGGCAGCACCGAGGTCACTACGGACACCGCGTCTGCGCCCTACGCCCTTTACAACATCGGTCATGGTAGCCCGGTATCCCTAATGGACTTTGTGCGCGCCATCGAAAAGGCGACGGGCAAGCAGGCCATCTGTGATTACAAGGACATGCAGCCGGGCGACGTGCCCCGTACCTGGGCGGATACCGATGCCCTCTACCAGGCCACGGGCTATAAGCCCCAGGTGCAGGTAGAAGAGGGCGTTCGTCACTTTGTCGACTGGTATCGTCAGTTCTACGGCGTGTAGACCCAATTTTTGTAGATTCGTCGTTGGCTTAGTAGCGAGCAATGCATCAGGTCAATAGACAGTCGTACCCCCTTCATGGTGATGCCAATTGCAGAACGAGATTGCTATGCTTGGGCCATTGAAAAAAAGCAGCGAGTGATAGGGAATGAAGATCACCATTTTTGGCACCGGTTACGTGGGGCTCGTCACTGGCGCTTGCCTAGCTGACGTTGGTCACGATGTCGTGTGCATGGACGTGGACGAGAACAAGATCGCTCGCTTGGAAGGTGGTGAGATCCCCATTTTCGAGCCAGGCCTCGAGCCGATGGTCAAGGCCAACGTGGCGGCGGGCCGACTGGTCTTTACGACGGATGCCAAGACGGCAGTGGACCACGGCACCCTGCAGTTTATCGCTGTCGGCACGCCGCCGGACGAGGACGGCAGTGCGGATCTGCAGTATGTGCTGGCGGTGGCCAAGACCATCGGTGAGCATATGCAGGATGACAAGGTGGTGGTGGACAAGTCCACCGTACCGGTCGGCACCGCCGACAAGGTCAAGGCCATGGTGCAGTCCCAGCTCGATGCCCGCGGCGTGGCGTTGAACGTGGACGTGTGTTCCAACCCCGAATTTCTGAAGGAAGGCGCCGCTGTAGAGGACTTCTCCCACGGCGCACGTATCGTGGTGGGTACGGATTCCGACAAGGTCAAGCAGCTGATGCGGGAATGCTACTCCCCGTATATCCGCCTGCAGGAAAAGCTGATGTTCATGGACGTGCGCGCGGCGGAGCTGACCAAGTACGCCGCCAATGCCATGTTGGCCACCAAGATCAGTTTTATGAACGAGATTGCCAACCTGGCGGAGCGCCTAGGGGCAGACGTGGAGCAGGTACGCCGCGGTATCGGCAGCGACCCGCGCATTGGCTACCACTTTATCTACCCCGGTTGTGGCTATGGTGGGTCCTGCTTCCCCAAAGATGTGCAGGCTCTGGAGCGCACCGCCCGTGAGGTCAGCTACCAGGCAGAGCTGCTTGGCGCTGTCGAGGCGGTTAATAACCGCCAGAAGCAGACGCTGTTTACCAAGCTGGCCACTGCCTTTGATGGTGATCTAAAAGGGCGCACCATCGCCGTGTGGGGGCTTTCCTTCAAGCCCAATACCGATGATATGCGTGATGCGCCTAGCCGCACCCTGATGGAGGCCCTTTGGCAAGCCGGTGCCAAGGTCCAGGCGTATGATCCTGAGGCCATGCGTGAAGCCCGCCGTATCTACGGCGAGCGTGAAGAGCTGATGCTGGCAGGGGATCGTATCCAGGCAGTGAAAGGTGCCGACGCCCTGGTGATCTGCACCGAGTGGAAGGAATTTCGCTCCGTCGACTTCAGTTGGTTGAAGGAACAGCTGGCAATGCCCGTATTGATCGATGGTCGCAACCTTTACGACCCGGAGATCGTGCGCCAGGCTGGGTTGATGTACTTTGCAGTAGGGCGGGGCGACTCTCTGGTTGAGGCTCCGGTCTGACAAAGTGTAAGCAGCGTTCGGGATCATTTTTGGGCTCTCAGGAGAGGATAGAGAGGCCAATTGCTTAATGGGGAGGCGTCTTTGCTCCGTGCGGAGACGTCGAGCACATCTGAAGACTGAACAGCAGGCCTCATAGTTTTAGTCACAGTCCCGTTAGGGATTGCTAAGCAGCAAGCCATTATAGCTGTACTCTCAGTTGTATTTCGCCCCCGTGCTAGTCCCTGTGTTTCCCTCTCTGCTGCCATGGACTCCACTGCTTGTTTTGCCGCTCAGCCCCAACGGGCCTGCTCGCAGCAGTCGTGCGATGCTGGCGGCGTCGGTAGGGCGGTGGTAGTAGTAGCCTTGCAGCAGGTCGCAGCGCATCTCCTGTAGCAGGGCTTCCTGCTCGGCGGTCTCGACGCCTTCGGCGATGACTTCAAGGCCCAGGCGGTGGCCAAGAAAGATGCTGGCTTCCATGATGGCGCGGTCCTTGGGGTCCTGGGTGCACTCGGCCACGAAGGTGCGGTCGATCTTCAGCGCCGTGACGGGCAAAAACTTCAGGTAGCTCATGGAAGAGAAGCCTGTCCCGAAGTCATCGATGGCGATCTTGTAGCCCTGGTCATACAGACAGCGCAGGCTATCCAGCACGCTCTGGCCGGCCTCGATCAATACGTTCTCGGTCAGCTCGATGCCAATATCCAGGGGGCCGAGCCCGTAGCTCGCCACGCAACGGGAGCACTCCTCAAACATGCCCGGCATCATCGCGTGCCTGCCCGAGATATTGATGTCGACCCTGACCCGCCTTAGCCCTTGCTGGCGCCAGCGCTGTTGTTGCTGGCAGGCGTGATGCAGTACCCAGTCTTCCAGTCGCGTGATCAGCTCGCTGCGTTCGGCCACCGGAATGAATTCCCCGGGGGAGATAAACTCGCCTTCCGCGGTGGTCCAGCGCAGCAGCGCTTCCATGGAGTCGAT
Source organism: Halomonas sp. DP8Y7-3 (assembly GCF_019801675.1). Lineage (NCBI taxonomy): Bacteria > Pseudomonadati > Pseudomonadota > Gammaproteobacteria > Oceanospirillales > Halomonadaceae > Halomonas > Halomonas sp. DP8Y7-3. The sequence goes on along the minus strand of NZ_JAHVIO010000014.1, from coordinate 33,180 downwards.
GTAGCCGCTGCTGGCGGACACCTGGGGCTGATAGGCCAGGCTTAGCTCGCCCTCCTTGTCAGCCTTGCCATCCTGGTCCAGCAGGCGCTGCAGGCTCGCGGCGATCCTGTGCTGGCGCACCATGGCCGCGTGAGCCTCAGGGCTGAAGAAGCGGTAGGTGTTGCGGCCTTCCTGCTTGGCCCTGGTCTTGGCCGCATCGGCGTTACCGACCAGTTCCTGTACCGCGCTGCCATTTTCTGGATAGAGGCTGAGCCCGACCGATGCATTGATGCGCAGCTCCCGGTTCTGGATGCGCATGGGCCTGGCGATGGTCTCAAGAAGCCGGTCGGCCACCTGGGTGGCGTCGTTGGCTACGTCGACTCGTGGCATGGCCAGCACGAATTCATCGGTGCCAAAGCGTGCCAGCAGGTCGTGGCTGCGGCGAAAGGACTTTAGCCGCCGGGCCGCTTCCTTGATGACCTTGTCCCCGTATTCGTAGCCGTGTGTGTCGTTGATCTCGTTGAAGCGATCCAGGTCGATAAACAGGATCAATAGGCTGTCATCATGTAGCCGGCATTCTTCGAGCATACCCGCCAGGTCATGTTCGAAGGCGTGGCGGTTGGGCAGCCCCGTCAAACGGTCAAAGCGGGTCATGTAGTCCAGGTCGCGGCGGGCCTGGCGTTCGCCAGCCAGGTCGATGTCGATACAGAACATCAGCGGGTTGTCGCTGTCCTGGGCGAGCATCACGTGGTGGGAAAAGACCGGCACGGTGGCGCCGGAGCGATGCTTCAGTTCCAGTTCTTCCGGGGGGATTTCGGTGCCGTGGCAGACCCACGCCTGATGAGCGTCGATGACCGCAGACACCATGGCATCGGGAATCAGCAGCTCTTCCAGCCGGCGGCCAAGGGCTTCCTGCTCGCTGTAGCCATACAGTGCCTGGCTGGCGCTGTTCCAGTAGATGACCCGACGATCACGATCGTACCCCTGCACGGCCACCCGCGAGAGGCTCATCAGCAGCTCACGGAAACGCCATTCACTGAGCGTCAGTGATGGAAGCGCCGGCGCCTCGCCTTCGTTCTGGCTCAGCCGCTGATCGCGAGCCTGCCCGCGACAGTCCTGCTCGGCGATGCCCTGCTTGGCGCGAGGATAGGGTGGAAGTCTGTCACCGATGTGCAATGGCGTCATACCCCTGTGCGGTCAATCACGACGTAGTGGCGGAAGCGAGTGGCGGAAGAGATTGCGTCGAACTGCACACGTTGTAATGGACATGCATATGTAGCAAGTGTCGTACAGAACGTCCCGAAGCGCGACCTAGGACGGTATCAGGAACATGAAAAGTGAGTTTTACCATGCCGGCGGCATGGGTGGCGATACCAGTAAAGCGGTAGGGTTTTAGTCTCCGGTTTTGCGTACAAACCGGCATTTGACCGGCCCCAAGGGCCTCCACATGATCCTCGTTGTTGCGTAAGCAACATCCATGAAATGCGCGTGAATGCGCATAAAAACGAGGAAAATGTCATGAAATCAATCAAAGAGATGAACGTAGGCCGCCATTTGGCGCTGGTGGAAGACGCCGGTGCGATACAGGAATGGTATGAGACGCCTGCTGCTGGCTATTGGGAGTCATCGGTCCACGAAGAAGTGGCTTCTCAGTCCTGGAGCAAGACGACGCTGGCGCGGATTGAGCTAGCCGAATGGCAAGCCTTCGTGGCGGATCTACCCCGTGACCCCTACGTCAACCAGCGTTGGAAGCGGATGTCCTGGCTGCACCTGAACGATAGCGGTGAGGTCGAGACACTGGGTGAATGCCCGATGGCCCAGGGAGGTCGCTTCAATGATGCGGCCAGCATGGCCGATCGCCTGCGTTACTACGAGCCGCTGCTGCCGGCCTTTACCGAGCGTGAGGACGTGAAGGCCTTCATCAAGGCGTGGGCAGAGCTGTGGGAGTTGCCGGCCAGGTCACCCATCCTGATGCAGATCACCGGGGTGAGAGGGGACGGCTGCGTCGACCCGCTGCAGGGGCAGGGAATCCACGCCGACGGCTGCAAGTACCTGAGTATCGTGGTGCTCAGCCGTGACAACGTAGAGGGCGCGGTCAACACCCTGTACCTGGACAAGGCCGGACAGCAGGAGGTGGGCCGCATCACCCTGGCCCCGGGTGAGATACTGCACTTGCGCGATGATCAGCTGTTCCACAGCGTGGACAGCATCCGCCAGTGTCGCGAGGACGCCCCGTTCGAGCGCTTCATCATTATCATCAACGCCTGCTTTGTGGACGAGTTCCAGAACCGCATGCTGCGCAGGCACTTTCCCGACGCCACCCTCAACGTGGCGGTACACGACAGCTGAGCAACCTGTTCGCCCAAGCCGGTGCGGTTGGCTGAACGCACGCCTTTGCGTGAGCGTTAGCCGTTTGGCACCGGCGGGCGGCAACCACTCAAGGAGGTAGCCCCTGACGTCATCGCCGATGGGCCTGTGCCCGTCGGCGATGATGCTGTGGGTGATAGCCTTCTTTTAAAACCTGTCAGCAGAGGCTCAGCGAGCTTGAATCGCCTGCTCGAGCCTGGCCAGGCGGCCCGGCTCCAGGGCGTCGGCCACTGCGGTGATGCGCAGCACGTGCCCCAGCGCCGGGTGCGCGGGTCGCGCGATCAGCTTGCCCTCATTTAACAGGTCGGCGTGAACCTGGCGCGCCGTGTCGGCGTCGGCCAGGCGTATTCCAATGAAGTTGGTGCCGCTTTCCAGTACGTCGGCCCCCAGTGCCTTGAAGTGTTCTGCGAGGCGGTGACGACGCTCCAGCACCGCCTGGATGTGTGCGTCGGTCTCATTCTGGTGGTCGAGCACCACCTCGGCGGCGGCCAGACTCAAGGTGGACACCGCATAGTGGATGCGCACCTTCATCAGCATCGCCAGGGTGTCGGGTTCGGCGATGGCGTAGCCAACCCGCAGGCCCGCCAGGCCGTGGGCCTTGGACAGCGTCCTGCACCGAATCACCCCCGGCAGGGCGCGGGTAAAGGCGGGTTCTGCCGCATCATCCCGAAAGTCATGGTAGGCCTCGTCGAGCAGCAGCCAGCAGTCCTTGGGCAGCTCTGCTCGCAGCCGTTCGACTTCTGCCACGGGATGGACGTGGCCCGTGGGGTTGTCAGGGTTGGCCAGGTACACCAGGCGAGCCTGATGCTGGTGGGCGGCCTCTATCAGTGCATCGATGTCCGGTGCCAGGGCGTCGGCGGTTTCGTGATAGTCGACTTCCACCAGCCGACACCCCTGGCCCTGGGCGAAGTAGCCAAAGGTGGGGTAGGTCCCGGCGGAGCTGACCACGGTAGTGCCGGTGGGCGCGGTGGCCCGCAGTACCAGCGCCAGCAGGCTGTCGCAGCCGGCATCTACCAGCAGGGTATCCAGCTCGAAGCCATGCAGGCGGCACAGGCGTTCACGCACGGCCAGGGCTTCCGCGTCGCCATAGCAGTAAACGTGTTCGGCCATGGCATCGCCGAAGGCGTCACGCAGGGCGCGATGTGGCATGTCGAGCCCCTCGTTGGAGCCGAGGCGATGAGGGATCTCCTTGCCGATCCGGCGCTTCAGCACCCAGATGCCTGGGAAGGGATTGTCCGGTCCCGGGGTGTAGAGGTGATCAGCGAAGGCGGGGGTGTCGGAGGCCATAACGTATCCTATAGAGGTTCCTGTCGTAGGTAGCAATAAGCTTTTGAAGGAATGAGCTTTTGGGCAATAAACGTGGATGCTTGAAAGCCGGAAATCCAAGAGCCGGGCATTTAAGAGCTGGTGTAGCTAATGTATCGACCAGGTCGTCAATGATCCTGGGCGGCTGTCCATGGCACGACCTTGTGTCGGTTGAGCAGTCCCAACGGATCGAGGCTGCGCTTTAACGTCGCCATCAGCGCCAGCTCTTCTGGGCTGCGCGAGATCGACAGCCAGTCGCGCTTCTCCAGCCCGATACCGTGTTCGGCCGAGATCGAGCCCTGCCGGTCGGCCAGGGGACGGTACAGGCACGCTTCCACCCCGTGGCGAGTCTCGGCATCGTTGCTGCCGACGCCCACGGACAGGTGCAGGTTGCCGTCGCCCAGGTGGCCGAACACCGCCAGGCGCGCCTGGGGCCAGCGTGCGGTCAGCGCCGACTCGACCTCGTCCACGTAGTCCTGCATGGCGGCAATGGGCAGGCTGATATCGAAGGCCATCAGCGGAGACAGCGCCTCCACCAGGCCTTCGATGTCATCGCGAATCGCCCACAGCCGCTCCCGCTGGGTGTCGGACTGGGCGATCACCGCATCACTGGCCCAGCCCTGTTCGAAGGCGCTTTCCAGCGCGCTCTCAAACTGTGCCTGGTGGTGCGGCCCATCGCCGGACAGGGAGTCCACCAGCGCGTAGTAGGGTGCGTCCAGCTCCAGCGGGGCGCTATGGCGGCCATTGGCGGTGATCAGCGTCAGATGGTTGCGCCACATCGCCTCGAAGGCCGCCAGGCCGCCGCCCAGTCGGTCTCGCAGGTGTGCCAGCAGGGCGGTCATGGAGGAAAAATCCGGACAGGCGATCAGCGCCGTGCGAGCATCCGACAGCGCCGGCTGCAGGCGAAGCACGGCGCGAGTGACGACGCCCAGGGTACCCTCGCTGCCGATAAACAGCTGCTTGAGATCGTAGCCTGCGTTGTTCTTGAGCATCGGGCTCATGGCGCTGATGACCTGACCATCGGCCAGCACGGCTTCAAGCCCCAGCACCTGCTGGCGCATCATGCCGTAGCGGATGACCCGGTTGCCTCCTGCATTGGTGGCGATGTTACCGCCAATGGTGCAGCTGCCGCGGGCTCCCAGGTCGAGAGGGAACTGCATACCGACCTCTCTGGCTGCCTCCTGCACCTGCTGCAGCGGTACGCCCGCCTGCACGGTGATGGTCCCGGCCAGTGGGTCCAGGTCCTCGATGCGGGTTAGCCGTTCCAGCGACAGCACCAGCTCGTCCGGCTCTGCCTCGGCGCCGTGGACCAGGCCGGTCAGTCCGCCGTGGGTGACGACGGGCTGGTGCACCTGGTGGCACAGCGTCAGTACCTCAGCCACTTCCTGCGGCGTGCCGGGCCGGACGACGGCAGCAGCCCGGCAGGCGGCGCCGCTCAACCAGTCCACCTGGCGGCGGGTCACGTCCTCGCCGGTCAGCACCTGGTTGTCGCCGAGCCGTTCTCTCAGGGTGGCGAGCAGCGCGTTTCTATCCTCGGCGGACGCGCCCACCGAGGAGGACGCTGGGGACGAAGGCGACGCAGAGGCCGAAGAAGAGGCTAAGGCAGAGCCGGAGAGAGGAGATGTCGCTTCCGTCATGATGAATAGGCCTCCTGCTGGCTGCCGCTACTTCCTTCGTTATGGTTGTCGCTCTTTTGTTCGCTCTCTCTTTCAAGATGACTGTCGTGACTGCTTCCGTGTTCGCTCTTGCGCCCAGGGATCGCTGCCAGCAGTTCCTTGGTGTAGTCCTCCTTAGGGGTCAGGAAGACCTCCGAGGCGGTGCCCTGTTCGACGATGCGGCCGCGCTGCATGACGATGATCCGATCGCAGATTTGCGCCGCCACGCGCAGGTCGTGGGTGATGAACAGCAGCGACAGCGAGAAGCGCTGCTTGAGGTCCTCCAGCAGTTCGAGCACCTGAGCCTGGATGGACACGTCGAGGGCAGACACGGCCTCGTCGGCCACGATCAGCTCGGGATCCAGCGCCAGGGCCCTTGCGATACCGATGCGCTGGCGCTGGCCGCCGGAGAACTCGTGGGGGTAGCGGTCTGCGCTGCCGCCGAGCCCGACCAGTTCCAGCAGTTCGTCGGCCTTGCTCAGGGCATCGGCCTTGGGCACACCGTTGGCGATGGGCCCCTGGGCGATCGCCATGCCCACCCGAGTGCGCGGGTTGAGGGAGGCATAAGGGTCCTGGAACACCATCTGTATCCGGTGGCGCTGTTGGCGCAGGGCATCGCCGCTCAGCGCCGACAGGTCTTCGCCTCCGATCAGGATTTCACCGCTGTCAGGACGCTCCAGCCTGACGATGCAGCGTCCCAGGGTCGACTTGCCGGACCCGGACTCACCGACGATGCCGATGGTTTCCCCCCGGGACAGGGTAAAGCTGACGTCGTCCAGGGCGCGGACTTCCCGAGACGGCTTGAACAAGCCCCCGCGAGAGCGGAAGACCCGATTCAGCTGGCGCACCTCCAGCATGGGCGCCGGTGGTTGCGACTCGCGCCGGGGTGGGGCGGCGTCGGCGGGTATGGCCTCGATCAGCGCTCGGGTGTAGTCATGCTGCGGATGGTCGAGGACGTCGTCTCGGCGGCCCAGCTCGACGATGTGCCCCTGACGCATGACACAGACGCGATTGGCGATCTCGGCCACGACGCCAAAGTCATGGGTGATGAATATGACTGCCATGCCGCGTCGCTGCTGCAGCTCCGCGATCAGCGAGAGAATCTGTGCCTGGGTGGTCACATCCAGGGCCGTGGTGGGCTCGTCGGCGATCAGCAGCCGCGGCTCCAGTGCCAGCGCCATGGCGATCATCACGCGCTGGCGCTGGCCTCCGGACAGCTCGAAGGGGTAGGCGCGTATGGCGCGCTCCGGCTGGGGCAGGCCGACTTCCTTCAGCAGCTCCAGGGCTCGGGCCTGACGCTGCGCGGGTTTCAGCTCTCCGTGGGCCTCGAACACTTCAGCGATCTGGTCGCCGATCCGCATCAGCGGATTGAGCGCGGTCATCGGCTCCTGAAAGATCATGCCGATCTGCTTGCCGCGCAGGGCCCTGTGACGCTTGTCGTCCAGGCTCAACAGGTCGATGCCTTCGAACAGGATGCGCCCTGCGGTGGCACGCACGCCCTTGGGCAGCAGCCCCATGATGGTATTGGCCGCCATGGACTTGCCCGAGCCGGACTCCCCCACCACGCAGAGGATTTCGCCGGGGCTGACGTCATAGCTGAGGTCTTCGACCGCATAGTCGCGGTCGGCCCCTTGGGGCAGGGCAACGCTGAGGCCTTCGATGCGCAGAATGGGCGGCGTGCTGTGGTCGTTGTTGGTCGCCATGGTTCAGCGCTCCCGAGCCAGTTTGGGGTTGAGGGCGTCGTCCAGTCCCTCGCCCACCAGGTTGAGGGCGAGCACCGTGAGCAGGATCGCCAGGCCAGGGAAGAACGATAGCCACCAGGCCTGGCGAATCACCGTGCGTGCGGCGCCGATCATGTAGCCCCAGGACATCACGTTGGGATCCCCGAGACCGAGGAAGGACAGCGACGACTCCAGCAGGATCGCGGTGGCGACCATCAAGGACGCCAGCACGATGATGGGCGACAGGGTGTTGGGCAGGATCTGGCGCAGCATGATCTGCAGATTGCTCTGGCCGACCAGGCGCGCGGCCTCCACGTATTCGCGCTGGCGCAGGGACATGAATTCCGCACGTACCAGGCGCGCCACCGGTGGCCAGCTGACGATGGCAATGGCCAGCACGATGGAGGTCACGCTGGGCTGCATGATCGCCACCAGGACGATGGCCAGGGCAAAGTTGGGAATGGTCTGGAAGAACTCGGTGAAGCGCATCAGCGCATCGTCGACCCAGCCACCGTAGTAGCCGGCAATGGCGCCCAGGGGCACGCCGATGGCCAGGGCAACCGCAGTGGAGACCAGGCCGATCAACAGCGACACCCAGGCACCGTGCATCAGCCCGGCGGCAACATTGCGTCCCATGGTATCGGTGCCGAGCCAGAAGCCTTCCTGGGCCATGGGCGGCAGAAACGGACGCTGGACCATGCGCCAGGGTGACTCAGGAAACAGCAGCGGGGCGAGTACCGCCATCAGGATGATCGCCCACAGGATCAGCAGGCCCACGAGGGCGCCTCGGTTCTGGGCAAAACGGGCAAAGAACGTCATGCGGCAGCCCCCTTGATACGTGGATCCGCCAGGCGATAGACGAGATCGGTAAGGATGTTGAACAGGATCACCAGGGCGGCAGAAAAGAAGAAGATGCCCAGCAGCAGGTTGTAGTCGCGTTGCATCAGTGCCTCGTACATCAGGCGGCCGATGCCGGGCCAGGCGAACACGGTCTCGGTGAGGATCGCGCCGCCGACCATCTGTCCGGCCTGTAGCCCGGCCAGGGTGATGATCGGCAGCAGTGCGTTACGCAGGATGTGACGACGCTGGATAACCCGCGGCGCCAGGCCCTTGGCCCGGGCGGTCTTGACGAAGTCCTGCTGGGCGGCGTCGAGCATCGAGGCCCGGGTCATGCGGGTGTAGATGGCCATGAAGAACAGGCCCAGCGTGGTGGCTGGCAGGACCAGGTGCTTGGCCACGTCCAGGGCGTAGGCCAGCCCCTCCAGATTGGCACCCACGGTGAACATGCCGTAGGCGGGCAGCCAGTCCAGGTACACCGAGAACAGCACCACCGCCATCAGCGCTACCCAGAACAGCGGAGTGGCGTAGAACAACAGCGCCAGGGCCATGATCAAGGAGCCCGAGGCCTTCTTGACCCGCATGGCGGCCATGGAGCCGGCCAGGATACCCAGGCCCAGCGACAGCACAAAGGCGGTGCCGGTCAGCAGCAGGGTAGCCGGCAGGCGATCCATAATCAGGTCCAATACCGGCATCTGCTGGCGATAGGAGTAACCGAAGTCCAGGGTCAGGATGCCGGACACGTAGTGCCACAGCTGAACGTACATGGGCTGGTCCAGGCCAAAGCGCTCGCGTAGCTGGGCGATGAAGGCCTCGTCCGCGGCGCCGGCTTCACCCGCGAGGATGGCGGCGGGGTCGCCGGGGGCGAGCTGGATCAGCACGAAGTTGAACACGACGATCATCAGCAGCACGACGGCTGCCTTGATCAGGCGCGACACAATAAGTCGGGCGTAAAGCATGATGGGTTCTCGCGCAGTCATTCGGGGCCGCGGACGACCCCGTCATCTGGTCGGGAATCTGGCCAACCACCGGGCCGACGAGCAGCTCGTCGGCCCGTTTGGGTGTGATCAGTGGGTGATCCGTTGGCGATCAGTCGGCGATCCAGGCGTCCTTGAAGCCGTCATTGACGCCCACCGCCGATGTCACCAGGTCATTGACATTGCAGCGGTAGATGGTGGGGAAGCCGAGCTCGAGCAGCCAGCCCAGGGGAGCGTCCTCCAGCAGGATGCGTTGCACTTCGTGGTAGAGGCGCTCGCGCTCGCTGTCCGGGTAGGCGGTGGCCGCACTGTTGAACAGTTCATCGACCTCGGGGGTCTGGTAGCCTTCCACGTTATTCCAAGGCGAGCCTTTCTCGGCGTTGGTCGACAGGTAGGTGCGCGAGATGCCGAGCGCCGGATCGCCGTACTGATACAGGTAGGTGAAGGCCAGGTCGTAGTCGCGCTCGCCCAGGCGCTGGTTCCAGCCACCGACGTCGGTCGCCTCGGTGCGCACATTGATGCCGACTTCCTTGAGGTTCTGCTGAACGGCTTCGGCCCAACGATTCCAGGTCTCGCCATAGGGCAGCGGCAGCAGGGTGATCTCTTCGCCGTCGTAGCCCATCTCATCCAGCAGCTGCTCGGCCTTGTCGGGGTCGTAGGCGTAGCCGTCGAGATCCGGGTCATTGAACTTGGCGTTGGAGCCGAAGGGGCCTGCCGGCACTTCGCCCATACCGTTCCACAGCACGTCACGGGCGAACTCGCGGTCCATGGCGTACATCACTGCCTGGCGGAAGCGCTTGTCGGCGGTCGGTCCTTCGCGGTTGTTCATCCACAGCATGGCGAAGGGACTGAAGTACTCGTGGCCCTTGTCCGTCACGCAGGTGTTGTCCATGGCGGTCAGCCGGGGCACGTCGAAGTTCTCTACCGTTCCGTAGGGCAGCACGTCCACGGTGCCATTCTCGTAGGCGACCGCACGGGAGGCGCCGTCGGGGATGATGTGCCAGTTTATCCCGTCCAGGTAGGGCAGGCCCTCTTCGTAGTAGTCGTCGAAGCGGGTGAGCTTGATCACGGTGCCACGGTCCCAGCTGTCGAACTGGAAGGGGCCGGTGCCGATGGGGTGATTGTTGGCGTCGTTGTTGCGGAAGTCGGTGCCCGCGTAGATGTGCTCCGGCACCATGGTGAAGGTGCCTGCCTCGAAGGAGATCAGGAAGGGGCCGAAGGGTTTCTTGAGGGTGAACACCACGGTGTGCTCGTCGGTCGCCTCGATGCTCTCCACGTGCTCCAGCACGGCACGGGCACTGGGATTGAGCTCCCGGTGGAAGACGTCGGCAGAGAACACCACATCGTCTGCGGTGAAGGCCTCGCCGTCATGCCACTTGGCGTTTTCCTGCAGGTAGAAGGTGTAGGTCAGGCCGTCTTCGCTGACGTCCCAGCGTTTGGCCAGCTGCGGCATCGGCTCCATATCGGTGGAGTAGCGCAGCAACCCCTCGTAGATGTTCCCTGCCACGGTGCGCGTGGGCGCGTTCTGGATCATGCCCAGCACCAGGCCGGGGGGCTCCGGCTGAATAATGGTGTCGATGACACCACCGCGCTGGGGCTGTGCCGACGAGCTGTCGGTCGTGTCCTGAGCCAGGGCCGAGGAGGCGGGCAGGGTGGCGGCCAGTCCCAGAGACACCAGCGTCGAGGTGATAAGGGGAACGGCGAAGCGGCGAGACGTCGCAGACATGGGGCACCTTGTTAGCAGTTGTTATGAGCGATTGTTGTCAGTGGCTGTTTTAGAACCTAGCAGTGCTGATCCAAACTGTCGACAGTCGTCAATCGACTGTTGTTGATGGGCGACTCCGTGCATACTGGATCGGTACGGTACCCGCTGTGCCAGCTTCCTGGGCCAAGGCCCACGCTTCAACGCAAAGGATGACCATGCCTTCAGATGCCTACCCCGCCCCCTTCGTGATTCAACGCAACCTGGTGGATCAGGTGGTGGATTACCTGACCGAGTCGATTCTGGCGGCGCGCTTTGCGCCGGGGGAGCGGCTGTCAGAAGCCGGACTGGCTAGCGAGCTGGGCATCAGTCGTGCGCCGGTGCGAGAGGCCGCCAGGTTGCTGGAAAGCCGCGGGTTGCTGGTGTCACGGCCACGACGTGGCTTCTTTGTGCGCAGTCTGGATGTGGCGGAGCTCAACGATGTCTTCGACCTGCGCATCGGTCTTGAGCGACATGCCTTCGAGCGGGTGATGCTGCGTTTTGATGAGGACATCGAGCAGAGCCTCAAGCAGCAGATCGAACGGTTGTGTGACGTCGCCTCGGGTCACGATGAGAGTGCCAAGATCGAAGAGGATATTGCCTTCCACCGGCGGGTTTTCGAGCTTGCCGGCAATCCCCGCCTGCTGCGTGCCTTTGACGACCTTAGCTTCGAGCTGCGGCTGTGTATCACGCTGATCACTCGCACCCACGACACCCCGGAGAGCATCGCGGCGTCGCACTGGCGTCTGCTGGATGCCCTGCGCAGTGGCGACCCGGAGCGTTGCCGCGAAGAGGTCGACTATCACATTGGTGTGGCGCGTGATTCCGTGATCGAGCGCCTCGCCGACGGCCACAGCAGCGTCAACCACTCAAACAACCACCAGTGAGATTGATGTAGATCAATCCCTGCTAATTCCGCGGTTCCACAGGCTTGTGCCCATCCTGCACGAAAGTGCATAACTGGTGTGCGAGATGGATCATCGGCACCGGCCTGGCCGCTTCGACACTCATCTCAACCTTGGATACTTCCGCCAATGACAACGCCCCTATTGTCTGCTGAGGCGCTGGACGCCAACGAGCAGCGGCTGCTCGATGTGTGTGACGAACTGATGCCCGACACCCTGGCCCTGACGTCGGACCTGGTGCGCGAATACAGCGTGCTGGGGGCTGAAACCGGTGTCTTGCAGGTGATGGAACAGCACCTGCTGGGCATGGGCCTCACAGTAGAGCGGGTGCCGCTGCCGGATTCTCCGCCAGGCGCTGCTGACGATCGCTACAACCTGGTGTCGGTGATCAACGGTACATCGAATCGGCCGCACCTGATCTTCAACGGGCATCTGGATGTGGTCCCCGCGGAGCCTGTGTCGATGTGGACTAGGTCGCCGTGGGAGCCGTGGCAGCAGGATGGCTGGCTCTACGGACGCGGCGCCGGTGACATGAAGGCGGGCATTGCCGCCATGGTTACCGCAGTGACCGCCATGCAGCGGGCAGGATTCGATATCCGCTTTCCGCTCACGCTGCAGACGGTCATCGAGGAAGAGTGCACCGGTCACGGGGCGCTGGCCTGTCTGGCGCGGGATGGACGGGGGGATTTCGCCCTGATTCCCGAACCCTTTGGCGCCACGCTGACCACTGCCCAGGTCGGGACCCTGTGGTTCAAGGTGACGCTGGAAGGGGTGCCGGCCCACGTGCTGGACACCTCTGCGGGCAGTAATGCGATCGAGGCCATCCAGGCGGTGATCGCGCCGCTCAAGGCGCTGGAAGCCGAGCTGAATGCCGGGCGCGAGGCACCCTATGACGCCGTCGAGCACCCGTTCAACTTGAATATTGGCCGCATCGAAGGCGGCAACTGGGCCTCCAGCGTGCCCTGTCATGCCACCCTGGAAGGGCGTATCGGTTTTCCGCCGGGGGTGGCAGCGGAGGAGATCATGGACAAGGTGCGCCAGTGCGTCGACGCCGCGCGAGAGGGCATGGGGCCTGGGATTTCGGCACCGGAGGTCAGTTTTCATGGGTTCCGCTCCGAGGGGCACCAGGTCAACCTGGATCATCCAGGCGTGGCGCTGCTGGCGGACTGTCATCGGGCCCTGACCGGTGAGGCATTGCCGTCGGTGGCATTGACCTGCACCACCGACCTGAGAGCGTTGAACCGCCATGGTATCTCTGGCACGTGCTATGGCCCCGTGGCAGAGCGCATCCATGGCGTGGATGAGCGGGTGGAGATTGCGTCCATTCGTCATACCCTGCGGGCCTATGCCTTGTTCCTGTATCGCTGGGGGCAAGCGGCCGATGGCGTTGCCTAGCCGAGATCCGTCGACCTGAGATCTCGCTGCGCGCACGTTCCTGCCGAGGCCAGTGGGGTTGATCTGGGGCGGGCACCGGACATATCGGCGCCGTGCCGTTACATAACCTTGTCCTGAGTCGGGATGGCTGACGTCGTTGACTGTCACCCTGCGGGACATGGCTTCACGGAATGAAGTGCGCAGGAGGATGCCATGGTCACCCAGGCAGGGAGTAGTGAAGGGCGCGAGCAGCAGGACGTCGCCTACACCGGTCGCCAAGATGAGGCCGGTAGTGATGACAAGGATGGCAGCCGTAGCTGGCCGCTATCGCTGTATGACGAGCTGGCGGCGTACATTCAGCCGCCCCCCAGCAGGCTGAGCCCGCGTGGCCGGCGATGGTTGATTGACGCGGAAGGGTGTCGCCTGTTGCCCTATCACGACCTCACCGGTGAGACGATCGATGAGTGGCAGCCCGGCGCCACCATTGGCGTCGGTCACCTGATCGAGGAGGGGCAGTGGTCTCGGTTTGCTCGGGGGATCGACCTGAACTGGGCGGATTCGCTGCTGCGCCGGGATCTCCAGGACATCGAGCAGGGCGTGCTGGCGCGGCTGGAAGCGTGCCGTCCCTGGGTCGGGGCGTCGGGGCTCGGGCAGCATCAGTTCGATGCCATGGTGCTGCTGGCGTTCAATATTGGCGTGGGCGCCTTCAGTCGGTCCTCCCTGGCCAGCATGCTGTGTGATCCCACTGTGGAGACGCCCTATGCCACCCTTGAAAACGCCTGGCTTGCGTGGAATCGAGCAGGTGGTCAGGTGCTGGCTGGCCTCAAGCGTCGACGTGCCGGCGAATGGAGGATCTTCAGCGCAGCGGATTATGGACCGGCCATCGGTAACGACTGACCCTGGGACTTTCTGTCTGCCTAGCCCGCCAAGCATGGGTTGGGTGCACGCGCTGGGTGCACAAGCCTGGTGTACGTGTAGGCCGTGAGTGGCGCCGAGCGCGCTCGTCCCTGGCCTGGGTATCGCGCTGGGGCGGGCGACCCGCCAGGGAGTCGAGCAACCGCTCGCCCAGCGCCATGCCATCGGCGCCACGAACAGTCCCTTATTATTAGACTCGTCTTGTGGGCTCATTTTGTAGCCCCTTTTTGTCGCCCCTATTGTTAGCGATCAGTGTGCCAATTCTGCTCAGCGAACCTCTCGCTTGGGCCGCCGCGACGTCGTTGACGTTGGCAACGGCGTATCTCTTTTCGAGCAATATCCTCCTGTTGCCCCCTCCAGTTGCTCCCTCTTGTTGCCTCCTCCAATAACCGTTGCTTACGCGCTTTACTCCATGGAGATGTCGGTAAACGTTAGAAGCATGTGACATAGCCCTCTTGCGCTCAAGTCTGGTGTCGGAATTTAGCCACAAATATGTGCTCTTTAGAACCTGTATTTTCCAGCGTGTCGCCTGGATATTGGGTTGAGTGTAGTATCAATTAGTGAATGATAAAAAAGTAAAAATAGTGTGACGCTGGGGCGTAAAATGACGACATTGTCGAGGTGGGGATTACGGGGCCTTGTGGTTGGAGTGGCGACGCTTTCAGTCTTGTGGGGGCGGCACTGGTGGCTAGTGGGGCGCTATCTAGAGAAGACGGATAATGCATACGTATATGCCAATGAAGTGTGCATCCGATCAGAACTTGTTGGCCTGGTAAGAAAGGTATCGATTGCTGACAATCAGCGCGTTCATGCTGGCGATATCTTGGTGGAACTGGATGCCACAGATGTCGAGCAGCAGCTGGCCCAGGTTCGCGCGGATGAACAAGTCGCTCGGTCACAGTTGGCCCAGGCTGGCCGCAGCATCGAACGTCAGCGTGCCGCTATCGATGAGGTGCGGGCACTGGTGTCCGCCGCAGAAATTCAGCTGGAGCAGGCGCTTAATCACCTGGAGCGCTCTCGTTCACTGGCGTCGCGTCAATACGCCTCGGAGCAGCAGCGCCAGGATGATGAGGCGAGTGTGCATATGGCGACGGCCAACCTGGCGGCACGTCGGGCGGCGCTGACGTCGGCGCAGCGTCAGTTGGACGTTGCACTGGCTGACGAACAATCGGCGGAGGCGCGAGTCGCGTCCGCTCAGGCCGCTGTAGAAGTCGCGCGGCACCAGGTGGAGAAGGCCACGCTGCGGGCTCCGCGTGATGGGGTCGTGGGTGCTATCACGGTCGAGGAGGGCGACCTGGCTCAGCCATCCTTGGCCCTGATGTATCTGGTTCCGATCGATTCGGCCTATGTGGTGGCCAACTTCAAAGAGACCCAGACCGAGCGTATGCGCATTGGTCAGCCCGTGCGCCTCCAGGTAGATGCTTATCCCGATGTCGACTTTGAGGGGGTGGTAGAAAGTCTGGCGCCAGCCACTGGAGCTCAATTCAGCCTATTACCAAGAGATAATGCGACCGGAAATTTCAACAAGATCGTGCAGCGCGTGCCGGTCAAGATTCGTCTTATCGGGCCCGGTAGGGAGTTGGGGGCGCTTCGCGCTGGGCTGTCGGTAGTGCCAGAGGTAGACACCCGAATAGTGGATGGGGACCCACTAGGCGTGCGCCTGAGAGTGGATCATCAAATGGTCATTGATGCGGGCCTGGCTCAAGAGCCTGAGGCATGAGCCAAGGTGCGATGTCGGTCCCCCAGGAGGTGGATCAGGCGAGTGAAATGCCCCCGTGGCGGCATCGGATTGGATTCATCGCTGCGGTATTCGGGATGTTCATGGCGATCTTGGATGTCCAGATTGTCGCTAGCTCGATGAATGAAATTCAAGCCGGTGTCTCGGCGAGCAGTGAAGAGATTTCTTGGGTACAAACGTCGTACCTTATCGCTGAAATCGTCATGATTCCCTTATCGGGCATGCTCACTCGCATACTGTCTACGCGGGTGGCATTTGTACTCTCCTGCATAGGTTTCACGCTGGCCAGTCTTGGCTGTGCGCTTGCCACCAGCATTGAGCAGCTTATCGTCTTGCGCGCGCTTCAGGGGTTTATGGGCGGAGCGATGATTCCGATTACCCAGGCCATAAGCTTCTCGATATTTCCACGCCGAGCCATGGGCGCAGTGCAGGCCGCTATTGGTATGGTATTGACCGTAGCACCCTCGGTGGGCCCTACCGTGGGAGGGTATATCACCGAGTTTTCAAGTTGGCATTGGTTATTTTTGGCCAATGTGATCCCCGGTGCGATTGTCAGTTGGGTCGCGTGGCGATTCCTGGATATCGACAAGGGAGATCATGGGGCCGCCCATCGTCTTGATATCTGGGGGCTGATGCTAATGGCGATTTTCCTGGGCTGTCTCCAGTATGTGCTGGAGGAGGGGCCGGGAGATGACTGGTTTGAAGATGACGTCATCCTATCGTTGTCGCTAGTTAGCGCCGTAGCGGCCGCGGGCTTCTTTTTTAGTACGTTGCGACACCGAGAGCCGATTGTGAGACTGCATGTCTTCGCGGATCGAAACTTCTCACTAGGCGCTTTTCAGGGATTCGTTGTCGGTATTGGCCTTTATGGACTGGTTTACTTGATGCCGTTGTTCTTTGGTTATGTCCGAGGGTTTTCCAGCCTGCAGATCGGTGAAATCATGGCGGTAACGGGGATTGCGATGTTCTTTACCGCACCAGTGGCCGGTCGCCTTTCTACCTCCGTTGATCTGCGGCTCATGCTATTTTTCGGCTTCGTGCTGGTCGGTATCGCCATCATCATGAATGCGTGTCTGACGGCGGAGGCGGGATTCGAGCAATTCTTCTGGCCTCAGGTGCTACGTGGCGTGGGCCTGATCTTCTGTATTATTCCGGTGTCACGTATTGCATTGGGGACGCTGCCAAAGGCTGAAGTGGGCAATGCCAGTGGGCTGGTCAGTGCTGTACGTAACCTGGGAGGGGCTGTGGGTCTGGCGCTGGTGGATACGATTCGTGATTTTCGCGAAGACTATCATTGGTCTCATCTGATCGCAGCGGTGTCCCAGGGTCGCGAGCCCGTCATTGAACGTCTCGACGGTTATGAGAGGATGCTGACAGGGCATTCGGCAAATCCCATGCAGGCATCCGTGGATCTCATCAGTGATGTCGTCGCAAGGGAGGCTCAAGTACTGGCGTTCAATGACATCTTTCTGTGGCTTGGCTGCTTGTATCTTGCCTGTGCTCCTCTGGTATTTCTGTTGAGGCGTGCTGTGAACTGAAGACGCTGGTTGCTGTGCCACTCGACGGCAACGAGTGCCCCTGGGACCTACTGGCCGCCGAGCCCGCCGAGGAACAGCTGGGTGCACAGGCGAGCGCGCTCGTCCCTGGCCTGGGCATCGAGCTGGGGCGGGCGACCCACCAGGGAGTCGAGCATCCACTCGCCCAGTACCATGCCGGTAAAGATGCCGGCGGCGGCGCGCGGGTCCTTGACCGTCAGTCGACCTCGCTGATGCTGGGCGTTGAGGTAGTCGGCCAGTTCGCGGCGGGTGCGGTCGGGGCCGTGGTCGAGAAACAGTGCGCCAAGATCCGGGGTGCGTTCGGCCTCGGCAGCGATGCCACGAATCAGGCGGATGTTGGCGGCGGGCAGGGCCAGGTCCATGAGGTCGCGGGCGAGTTCCGTCAGCACCTCTTCCGGCGGTCGCTCGCCGGCCTGACCCAGGCGACTCCACACGCTGGAGGCCTGGGCCTCCATCGACGCCACGAACAGCCCCTCCTTGTTGCCGAACAGCTTGTAGAGCGTGCTCAGCGACCCTCCCGCTCGGGCCACGATATCGTTGACGCTGGCACCGGCGTATCCCTTATCGAGAAAGACCTCCCTGGCGGCCGCCAACAGGCGCTGTCTGCGGGCTTCTCCGCGTGGGGTAAAGCCCTGATGGGCTGAGTCGTTGACCGACATCTGCTCGTCCTCTTGCTGATGATATCCCGCCGTCCGATGGCTGGGTTCTGCTCACGTTACCCGCTTGCTTATACCTGCTGACTGACACCGGCGTACTGATATCCGCTTCATTGCCCCGCTTCCTATCCCCGTTTCGTGCTGCGGTATAAGCCCCGGTCTCGCGGACCTCGCCCTTGTTGCTGCTGTTGTTGATGTTACCGATGCCGATGCTGGCGAATGGTCCAGCCACCGGAGACAGCAGCGGGGTGATCGACGCAAAAAGCACCGCGACGTAAAAGTGTAGCATGCGCTACACTAATGCGGTTCATGAATTTGCGCTGTCGAGGGCCGTGCCTTGCAGCCCCCTCCCGGTGCTTCGATGAAGAAGCGTGTGGGTCGACGCAGGCGGCAACCAGACAAGCGTAAGACCGGGTACGTGGGGGACGAGATGACGCGTGGCAAGAAGGCAATCGTGGCACTGGCCGGGCTGATGGCCTTGGTGGCGCTGATCTGGTGGGGCAAGAGCTGGTGGTCGACGGGCCGTTACCTGGAAGAAACGGATAATGCCTACGTGCATGCAGATGCGGTCAGTCTGCGCGCTGAACTATCGGCGTTGATCCGGGAGCTGCCGGTGATGGATAACCAGCAGGTGCGCGCCGGTGATGTTCTGGTGAAGCTGGATGATACCGACGTCAAGCAGCAGCTGGCCCAGGCCCTGGCGGACCAGCAGGTGGCTCGTTCCCAGCAGGTCCAGGCCAGCCGACAGATCGAACGACAGCGTGCGGCCATCGAAGAGGCGCAGGCCCAGGTGGTTTCTGCCGAGGCGCAGCATGCCCAGGCGCTTCGTCATCTGGAGCGCTCGCGCTCGCTGGCGTCACGCCAGTACGCCTCGGAGCAGCAACAGCAGGACGATGAAGCCAGCGTCAACGTGGCCGCGGCCACCCTGGCGGCACGCCGGGCGGCACTGACCTCGGCCCAGCGACAGCTGGACGTTGCGCTGGCCGACGAACAGGCGGCGCAGGCGCGTGTCGTATCCGCACAGGCGGCAGTGGAGGTCGCCCGACACCAGCTGTCAAAGGCGACGCTGCGGGCCCCGCGCGATGGCGTTGTCGGTGCCATCACCGCGGAGGTCGGGGATCTGGCGCAGCCCTCGCTGACCCTGATGCACCTGGTGCCGGTCGAGTCGGCCTACGTGGTGGCCAACTTCAAGGAGACCCAGACGGAGCGCATGCGCATTGGTCAGCCGGTGCGACTGGCGGTCGATGCCTATCCCCAGGTGCATTTCGAGGGGGTGGTCGACAGCCTGGCGCCGGCGACGGGGTCCCAGTTCAGTCTGCTGCCCCAGGACAATGCCACCGGCAACTTCAACAAGATCGTGCAGCGGGTGCCGGTCAAGATTCGACTGACCGGTCCTGAACAGGCACTGGGCGTACTGCGTGCGGGGTTGTCTGTGGTGCCTGAAGTCGACACCCGCTCCCTGGACGGTGATCCCTTGGGTGCGCGGCACCAGGCCGAGCGTGAGCAGACGCCCCCGGTAGCGGCGACGCTGGCAGGGCCAGGCGCGTGAGTCAGTCCCCAGCGCTTGCCTCCGCGGCGCCTTCGGGCGCCGATGAACTGCCCCCCTGGCCTCAGCGTATTGGCTTTATTGCAGCGGTATTCGGCATGTTCATGGCGATTCTGGATATCCAGATCGTGGCCAGCTCGCTGAACGAGATTCAAGCCGGCGTTGCCGCCAGCAGTGAGGAGATCTCCTGGGTCCAGACGTCCTACCTGATCGCCGAGATCATCATGATTCCGCTGTCCGGGATGCTGACCCGGATTCTCTCGACGCGGGTGGCCTTTGTGCTGTCCAGCGTCGGCTTCACCCTGGCAAGCCTGGGATGCGCCCTGGCGACCAGCATCGAACAGCTCGTCATCTTGCGGGCACTGCAGGGCTTTCTTGGCGGGGCGATGATCCCGATCACTCACGCCATCAGCTTCTCGATCTTTCCGCGTCGGATGATGGGCGCCGTTCAAGCCGTGATCGGCATGGTGGTGACCATGGCGCCGTCGGTGGGGCCCACGGTGGGGGGCTACATCACGGAGATCGCCAGTTGGCATTGGCTGTTTCTGGCTAACGTGATTCCAGGTGTGCTGGTCAGTTGGGCGGCGTGGCGCTTCTTGGATATCGACAAGGGCGACCGCAGCGCGGCCAGGCGTCTGGACGTGCTGGGGCTGGCGCTGATGGCGGTGTTTCTGGGGTGCCTTGAGTACGTGCTGGAAGAGGGCCCCGGGGATGACTGGTTCGATGATCACCTGATCCTGATGCTCTCGCTGACCTGTGGCCTGGCCGCCATCGGCTTCTTTGTGCGCACGCTGCGCCATCGGTATCCGATTGTGGGCCTGCACGCGTTTGCTAACCGCAACTTTGCGCTGGGCGCCGGCCAGGGATTTGTGATCGGCATCGCCCTGTACGGGCTGGTCTACCTGATGCCGCTGTTCTTTGGTTATGTGCGCGGCTTTTCCAGCCTGCAGATCGGTCAGGTCATGTTCGTGACCGGGGTGGCGATGTTCTTCACCGCACCCTTGGCCGGTCGGCTGTCGGGCAGCGTTGACCTGCGCGTGCTGATGTTTGTGGGCTTTGTGCTGGTGGGGACGGGCTCGATCATGAACGCCTGCCTGACGTCAGAGTCCGGGTTCGAGCAGTTCTTCTGGCCGCAGATCGTGCGCGGGGTGGGGCTGATCCTGTGCATCATTCCGGCCTCGCGCATTGCGCTGGGAACCTTGCCGCGTGAAGAAGTGGGCAATGCCAGCGGGCTGTTCAACGTCATGCGCAACCTTGGTGGGGCGGTCGGTCTGGCGCTGATGGACACTGTGCGCGACATCCGCGAGGACTATCATTGGAGCCAGCTGATCGGTGCAGTAAATGAGGGGCGTGGTGTCGTGCTTGAGCGGTTGCAGGGATACGAGAGCTTGCTGGCCGGTCATGTGGCGGATCCGCAGCAGAGCGCGCTGGCGCTGGTCGGGCAGACGGTGGCGCGTGAAGCCCAGGTACTGGCGTTCAATGACATCTTCTTGTGGCTGGGTGCCCTCTACCTGCTTTGCGCGCCGGTGGTCCTACTGGTTCGGCGGCCAGAAGCCTGAGCCGCCACTTGCGAGCATTGCCTGGGGCTCGACAGGGTCAGGTCTTGGTCGTGTAAAGCGCGAAGGCGCCTAGGCTTGCCATCAGCAGGAATCCCGCCAGGCCCAGGCGTCCCCAGGGCAGGCTGGCCGTGCCTAGGTGGATGATGGACGGGTCTCTAGGCGAATAGCGCACCGTTATTTGACTGCCGACTGGGTAGGCCGCCAGGTAGGCCTCAGCGTCCTCGAGGCGTTCGAAGGAGGGAACGCCATCAAAGCCACTGTTGTCGGAAGTTACAAGGCGACCCTCGAGTTGGCCTTCGACGGCCACGCGTGCCAGATATCGCTTGGCCTGTTCATCCCGCTCGCGCTGATGGCGCTGTGCTTCGGCCAGTCTGACGCCGGTGTCGGTGACGGTGACCTGGGCGCTGGGCCAGCGGTTGACGTCCCGCACCTTCCAGGCCCCGACGGCTGCAACAATGGCGCCAATCAGGGCAGCGAGTGACACGATCAGCAGCGGATGAGGCATGGCGGTATCCTGCTAAGACATTGAGATGGTGGTACAGGCAAGGAGATAACGATGACGATGATGGCCTCCCTGAGGAATTGGATCAACGATGTGGCGCAGCCGGAACACGCCCAGGCAGACGTCGACCTGTCCTTGGCCACGGCGGTTCTGCTGTGTGAGGTGGTGCGGGCAGACTATCGCATGGATGACAGCGAGATCGCGCTGATGCGCGAGCAGCTGCAGCAGCGCTTTGAGCTGGACCCGGCAGCGTTGGACGAGCTGATGACGTTGGCCCGCCAGGAAGCGGAAACGGCCGTTGACCATCACCGTTTTGTGCGTGAGCTGAGAGACCGAACCGGGTATCAGGAGCGGGTCGCCCTGGTGCAGCAGATGTGGGCGCTGGCCTTTGCCGATGGCGAGAAGGACGCCCTGGAAGAACATCGCATTCGTGCCCTGGCCGAGTTGCTGCATGTCAGCCACGGCGATTTTGTGCGTACCCGTATCGCCGAGGAAAATCGCGCCGCGGTGCGGTGATCAAGGTATGGACGCCTGTATCAACCGAACCTGAGCAGCGACGGCGTGGATAAGCTCAAGCGCGCTTGGTTTTTTCGTTTTCGGGGTCTCTCGTTTACGGGGTCTTTTGCTTTCAGGTCTGTCGTTTACAGGTCTGTCGCTCGCAGGTCTTTCATTTACAGGTCTGTCGCTTGCATGGTCTGTCGATAGCGTTATCGTCGGTCGGAGAAATTGTAGTGGGTGAGACTGGCTTTTGTGACAGGTACACTGGATCATCCTGTTGAACGCGATCAGGGATAGTAAAGTTTTCTGATTCAGCCAGTGCGAGTCGAGACAAGGAGACGCAGATGTCGCGCAAGATGGTGGTAGTGGGTGCTGGGATGGTGGGCGTGTCCGTTGCTTGGCATCTGAGTCAGCGAGGTCATCAGGTGACCCTGGTGGACCGTCGCGAGCCGGGGCGTGAGACGTCCTATGGCAATGCCGGCATCATCCAGCGCGAGGCGGTTCGGCCCTATGCGTTTCCTCGCGACCTCGGCACGCTGCTGCGGGTGGCTCCGAATCGGCAGATCGATATCCGCTACCGCCCAGGTGCGATGATGGCCAACGCGGGTACCTTGTTGAAGTACTGGCAGCACTCAGCGCCGGCGCGGTATGAGCGAATTGTGCCTGAGTACGCGTCCTTGATTTCAGGCTGTCTTGACGCCCATGCCGCCATGATTGCGGCATCTGGCGCTGAGGAGTTGATTCGTCGCGACGGTTGGCTGGAGGTGTATCGCAGCGAGGCCGAACTGACGGCTCGGTATGCCCAGGCTCAGGCCGATGCGCAGCGCTTCGGGATTCTCTTCAAACGACTCGACAGAGCGGAACTTGCCCAGTTGGAACCCGGCCTGGCGCGCGGCGCTGGCAACGACAAGGGGCTGGCCGGGGCCATTCACTGGCTGGACCCCTGGACGGTGGCCAGCCCGGGGGATCTGGTCGCTGCTTACGCACGGGCCTTTGTCGAGTCCGGGGGCGAGATTGTGCAGGCCAATGTGGACGCCGTGGAGCGCACTGGCCAAGCCTGGCGGGTGTCACTGGGTGGCGGTGCAGTCAGCCGCCAGCTGGACGCTGACGGTCTGGTCATGGCGCTGGGGCCCTGGACGCAGGAGTGGATGACGGCCTTGGGCTTGAGGATTCCGCTGTTCGTCAAGCGCGGGTACCACATGCACTATGCCCAGCCTGACGAGCGGGCGCTCGGTCACTGGGTCATGGACGCCGAGGTCGGCTATCTGCTGGCGCCGATGCGCCAGGGCGTGCGCTTGACCACCGGGGCCGAGCTGGAGCGGCTGGAGGCGCCGGCGCACCTTGACCAGCTGGAGGCGGCGGAGCGCAAGGCGAGGGAACTCTTCCCCCTGGGGCAGCGGCTGGAGTCCACGCCCTGGAAGGGTGCCAGGCCCTGCACGCCAGACATGAAGCCAGTGATTGGCCCGGTGCCGGGACAGGATGGCCTGTGGCTGGCCTGTGGTCATGGCCATCAGGGCTTCACGCTGGGACCTGTTACCGGCAAGCTGCTGACCCAGCTGATCGAGGGGGAGCTGGCGGATATCGACATGACACCCTTCAGGGTCGATCGTTTCTAACACGCTGTCCTGTTCAGAATGTAAAAGGGCCACGATGTTCGTGGCCCTTCTCCTCTTCACCGCTTCCTTCTCACCGTTTCCTTCTCACCGCTTTGCGGTCTTTCGTCTGGCGCTCTCGCTTTTCAGGCAAAAGCCTACAAGGGCTGCGTGAGGTGGCGTTGTCATGGTGAGGGGCGGGTTCAGGTGTTGTCTTTCTGCGGTTCGGCGGTTGTTGATTCGCCGGAAGTGGGGGGCAATGCGCTGGCGCTTGCAGTACTCACGTCAGGGTTGCTGTCAGCGTCGTCATCGCTGCGCTCGCCACGGCGTTCAGCGATGGACCTGGCAAGCAATTTCATCAGCAGGGTGACGAGAAAGACCAACCAGCTGGCGGTGGCCAGGACGTTGAACAGCAGCATCTTCTGCGCGCCGCTCAATGGCGTGATCAGGTGATCGATGACGATGGCAAACAGAAATGCCAGGTTCAGCGGTAGCGCCAGAATATGCATCCACATCTCGGTGCGCCGCTTGCGCACGTGATAGCGGCTCAGCATGACGCGCACCGGGCGATGCACAAAGCTCAGCAGGATCATGGTGCCCAGTATCAGCAGGGCAGCCAGTGCCGGCTCGGCGCTATCGATATGCAGTGATACGCTGATCGACCAATACAGCATCAACCACATCAGTCCCGCCAGGGTGGCGACCAGGTCGGCGTAGTGACGTACCTTGGGCATTGAGCTCTCGCTAGGGCTAGTCGGTAAAAACGGGGCGCAGGGGGTTCCTGGGTGACAGGCGAGGCCTATTGATTGGCCCTGAATGCCTCGTTCACTCTTCATGGCCACCTGGATGGCCACTGCCTTGTTCCGCGTCTTGTGTCGGCCTGTCCTGCCGGCGCCTTTCGCCTGTCAGGATAGTGCTCGCAGGAGACACTTGCGCATGATACGCGAAATATCCTGCTTTTGTGGCGATGAGCGGAGGTCGATCGCTTTGCGGTATACTGCGCGCGACCTTGAACCACTCGATGACAGGACAACAAGTGACTTCCATTACCTTGACCCGCCCGGATGACTGGCACCTTCACCTGCGCGATGGCGTCGCGCTTGAGTCAGTGGTAGCGGACACCGCGCGCCAAATGGGGCGTGCCATCATCATGCCCAACCTCAAGCCGCCGGTGACAGTGCTGGAGCAGGCGCTGGCCTACCGCGAGCGTATTCTGGCGGCGCTGCCGCAAGGTAGCCAGTTCGAGCCGTTGATGACGCTGTATCTGACTGACCGTACCACGGCGGAAGATATCGAGCTGGCCTGGGCTAGCGGCAAGGTACAGGCGGTCAAGCTGTATCCGGCAGGGGCCACCACCAATTCTGATTCAGGTGTGACCGACCTGAAGCATTGCGACGAAGCGGTGGCCACCATGGCTCGTCTGGGCATGCCGCTGCTGGTGCATGGCGAGGTGACAGATCACGAGATCGATATCTTTGACCGGGAGAAGGTCTTTATCGACCGGGTGATGAAGCCGCTGCTGTCACGCCACCCTGAGCTCAAGGTGGTGTTTGAGCACATTACCACCGCCGATGCGGCGAGCTTTGTGGCCCAGGCCCCGGCCAATGTGGGGGCAACCATCACCGCCCATCACTTGCTGTATAACCGCAACCATATGCTGGTGGGCGGGATTCGTCCTCACTATTACTGCCTGCCGATCCTCAAGCGTGAGCGTCACCGTGAGGCATTGATCGAGGCAGCGACTTCTGGCGACACCAGCTTCTTCCTGGGCACCGATAGCGCTCCTCACGCTCGCCACGACAAGGAGAGCGACTGCGGTTGCGCCGGCGCTTACACAGCGTTGACCGCGATCGAGCTGTACGCGACAGCATTCGAGCAGGCCGGGGCGCTTGATCGCCTCGAGGGTTTTGCCAGTCACCACGGCTCGGATTTCTATGGGCTGCCACGCAACGCAGATCGCATTACCCTGGACAAGACCGAGTGGCAGGTGCCTGCCGAGCTGCCCTTCGGCGAAGGGAAGAGCCTGGTCCCGCTGCGTGCCGGTGAAACCCTTGGATGGAAGATGCGGGAGCAGTGATCTTCTCGCTGTCGTTGGCCTGGTGCTGGCGATGAAGTGATCAGAAGACGACTGAACGCGCGGTACATCGCGTGTTCCGGCCAAAATGGCGCGCCCTCAGGGGCGCGCTTTTTTTATGCGCATAGTTTTCCCGCTAAGGCCTGGCATTCGGGCCGAAACAGGATCACGAGACATAAATTGTTGTACGTGGTGCGCTGCGTTGTACATGAAAAATGCAGCAGGCGACATCGCTGACGGTGGGGCAAGCCAACAAGCTAGTACCAGAGGTCGGGGGAGTTTTTGTGCAGTCTGGCTTTTCTCATAACGCGGATATTTTTGTAAGCCCGCTAATAGACGTGAAAAAGCAATAGCATAGGAGAGGAAAAAGGGGAAGACGGGGTGGTGGAGAAAAAGAGGTAGCTCATTGTCCTCTGGTACAGTATTGAGATATCTCGTGCGCATGTAATGTCGTATCTGCACAACTGTATGCGTGCACCAAAAATTATACAGCCCCCAAACGCTATAGAGAGACGCCCCTATGATCATTGCCACCGTCGTTCAGCTTGTTGGTCAAGCTTGGGCCCGTGACGCAGAAGGTAACCTGAGAGCCCTGGCAGAGGGTGACCAGCTTCGCGAGGGCGAGGTGGTGATTACCGGCAATGGGGCGCGCGTCAGGCTCGAACAGGTGGACGGTGCGCCCCTGGTCGAGATGGAGAGCAATGCTCAGATTCTGCTGACTCAAGATGTCGCTGAAGGCAGTGGCGAAGGCGAGCAAGCGCCGGTACTCGAGGACCCTGACGTCGCCAGGGTGCTGGCGCTGCTGGAAGAAAGCGATGGGGATCTGCTGGATATCCTGGAAGCACCGGCTGCGGGGGCTGCTGGTGGCGCTGGGGTTGAAGGCGGGCATGATTTCGTGCGTCTGCTGCGTATTGTTGAGGAAGTGACGCCGCTGTCATTCGAGTATGGCTACCAGCGAGTAGACGAGGAGCTTCCTCAGCAAGAGGGCGGCGGCTCAGACGACGTTGATGAACCGGTCACGTTGACAGGCTTGGACGGCCCGCAGGGGGGCACTGGCGGTGCCGTGGGCACTGGCGGCGCAGCCGTTGGCTTTGCATCCGCTGAGCAGACCGTCAGCGAGTCCGGGCTTGCCTCAGGTAGCTCGCCCGCTACCGGCAGTATCGTCAGTGGCAGCTTTGGCGTCAGTGCGCCCGACGGTTTGACCTCCATCACGGTGGGCTCCAGTGGTCCGATCAGCCTGGACCGGCTGAATGGACTTGCCGGTAATCCGTTGGTCATCAATACCCCCCATGGCACCCTGACGCTGACCGGTTATACTGGCGGAACCACGGGTGGCACCGTCAGCTATACCTTCGAGCTCACCACGCCGGTCGATAATGACAGCGCGGATGGCGCCACCGGTGACGGCCTTGTAGAGAGCATCGTGATCACTGCCACGGATACCGATGGCAGCACCACCAGCGGCTTTCTCGATATCGCGATTCTCGATGATGCTCCTCAGGCCTTCGACGATACCGCCGAGACCCAGGAAGACACCCCGATCACCTACAACGTGCTGGCTAACGACGTTGAAGGCGCGGACGGTGCAACACTCACCACTGCGACGTTGCGTGACCCGAGTCAGGGCAGCGTATCGATCAATGCCGCGGGGGATGTGACCTTTACCCCGGCACCGGGCTTCGAAGGCGAGGCGCTGATCGATTACACCATCACCGATGCCGATGGTGACACCAGCGACGCGGTGTTCAGCGTCACGGTGGCGGAAGACTCCACGCCGACCATCAGCGTGCCGGATGAATCCCCGAGCACCGAAGGCGGCCAGTTCACCGTCAGCGAAGCGGGCCTGCCTGGCGGCAGCGCCGCGGGCGACGGCAGCCAGACCACCAGCGGCACGCTGCCCATCACCACCGGTGGTGACAGCCTGGCCTCGTTGGTGATCAACGGCGTTAACGTCACCGCTGGCGGCACCGTAGTGGGCGACTTCGGCACGTTGACCGTTAGCGTCTCCGACGCTGGCGACTACAGCTGGAGCTACACCCTCGACGGCAGCACCGAGGATCACACCAGCCAGGGCACCGGCAGCGATGACCTGGCGGATCAGTTCGCCATCACGGCGACGGACAGCGACGGCGACGAGGCCTCCACCGACCTGACCATCCAGGTGCAGGACGACGTGCCGGTGGCGGTGAATGACAGCGCCAATACCGCGGAAGACACGCCGATCACCTATAACGTGCTGGACAATGACACCCAGGGCGTGGATGGAGCGAGCGTCTCCGCGGCGACCCTGCGCAATCCCAGCCAGGGCAGTGTGTCCTTCAACAGCGACACCGGTGAGGTGACCTTTACCCCGGCGCCGGGCTTCGAAGGCGAGGCGCTGATCGACTACACCATCACCGATGCCGATGGTGATACCAGCGACGCGGTATTCAGCGTCACTGTGGCGGAAGACTCCACGCCGACCATCAGCGTGCCGGATGACTCCCCGAGTACCGAAGGTGGCCAGTTCACGGTCAGCGAAGCTGGCCTGCCTGGCGGTAGTGCCGCGGGCGACGGCAGCCAGACCACCAGCGGCACGCTGCCTATCACCACCGGTGGTGACAGCCTGGCCTCGTTGGTGATCAACGGCATTAATGTCACCGCTGGCGGCACCGTGGTGGGCGACTTCGGCACGTTGACCGTCAGCGTCTCCGACGCCGGCGACTACAGCTGGAGCTACACCCTCGACGGCAGCACCCAGGATCACACCAGCCAGGGCACCGGCAGCGATGACCTGGCAGATCAGTTCGCGATTACGGCGACGGACAGCGACGGCGACGAAGCCTCCACCGACCTGACCATCCAGGTACAGGACGATGTGCCGGTGGCGGTGAATGACAGCGCCAATACCGCGGAAGACACCCCGATCACCTATAACGTGCTGGGCAATGACACCCAGGGCGTGGATGGAGCGAGCGTCTCTACGGCGACCCTGCGCAATCCCAGCCAGGGCAGTGTGTCCTTCAACAGCGACACCGGTGAGGTGACCTTTACCCCGGCGCCGGGCTTCGAAGGCGAAGCGCTGATCGACTACACCATCACCGACGCCGATGGTGATACCAGCGACGCGGTATTCAGCGTCACGGTGGCGGAAGACTCCACGCCGACCATCAGCGTGCCGGATGACTCCCCGAGCACCGAAGGCGGCCAGTTCACCGTCAGCGAAGCGGGCCTGCCTGGCGGCAGCGCCGCGGGCGACGGCAGCCAGACCACCAGCGGCACGCTGCCCATCACCACCGGTGGTGACAGCCTGGCCTCACTGGTCATCAACGGCGTCAACGTCACCGCTGGCGGCACCGTGGTGGGCGACTTCGGCACGCTGACCGTCAGCGTCTCCGACGCCGGCGACTACAGCTGGAGCTACACCCTCGACGGCAGCACCCAGGATCACACCAGCCAGGGTACCGGCAGCGATGACCTGGCGGATCAGTTCGCCATCACGGCGACAGACAGCGACGGCGACGAGGCCTCCACCGACCTGACCATCCAGGTACAGGACGACGTGCCGGTGGCGGTGAATGACAGCGCCAATACCGCGGAAGACACCCCGATCACCTATAACGTGCTGGGCAATGACACCCAGGGCGTGGATGAAGCGAGCGTCTCTGCGGCGACCCTGCGCACTCCCAGCCAGGGCAGTGTGTCCTTCAACGGCGACACCGGTGAGGTGACCTTTACCCCGGCGCCGGGCTTCGAAGGCGAAGCGCTGATCGACTACACCATCACCGATGCCGACGGTGATACCAGCGACGCGGTATTCAGCGTCACTGTGGCGGAAGACTCCACGCCGACCATCAGCGTGCCGGATGACTCCCCGAGCACCGAAGGCGGCCAGTTCACCGTCAGCGAAGCGGGCCTGCCTGGCGGCAGCGCCGCGGGCGACGGCAGCCAGACCACCAGCGGCACGCTGCCTATTACCACCGGTGGTGACAGCCTGGCCTCACTGGTCATCAACGGCGTTAACGTCACCGCTGGCGGCACCGTGGTAGGCGACTTCGGCACGCTGACCGTCAGCGTCTCCGACGCCGGCGACTACAGCTGGAGCTACACCCTTGACGGCAGCACCGAGGATCACACCAGCCAGGGCACCGGCAGCGATGACCTGGCGGATCAGTTCGCCATCACGGCCACTGACAGCGACGGCGACGAAGCCTCCACCGACCTGACCATCCAGGTGCAGGACGACGTGCCGGTGGCGGTAAATGACAGCGCCAATACCGCGGAAGACACCCCGATCACCTATAACGTGCTGGACAATGACACCCAGGGCGTGGATGGAGCAACGCTGACCGCAGCAACGTTGCGTGACCCGAGCCAGGGCAGCGTATCGATCAATGCCGCGGGGGATGTGACCTTTACCCCGGCACCGGGCTTCGAAGGCGAGGCGCTGATCGACTACACCATCACCGATGCCGATGGTGACACCAGCGACGCGGTGTTCAGCGTCACCGTGGCGGAAGACTCCACGCCGACCATCAGCGTGCCGGATGACTCCCCGAACACCGAAGGCGGCCAGTTCACGGTCAGCGAAGCTGGCCTGCCTGGCGGCAGCGCTGCGGGCGACGGCAGCCAGACCACCAGCGGCACGCTGCCCATCACCACCGGTGGTGACAGCCTGGCCTCGTTGGTGATCAACGGCGTTAACGTCACCGCTGGCGGCACCGTAGTGGGCGACTTCGGCACGTTGACCGTCAGCGTCTCCGACGCTGGCGACTACAGCTGGAGCTACACCCTCGACGGCAGCACCGAGGATCACACCAGCCAGGGCACCGGCAGCGATGACCTGGCAGATCAGTTCGCCATCACGGCCACTGACAGCGACGGCGACGAAGCCTCTACCGACCTGACCATCCAGGTGCAGGATGACGTACCGGTGGCGGTGAATGACAGCGCCAATACCGCGGAAGACACCCCGATCACCTATAACGTGCTGGACAATGACACCCAGGGCGTGGATGGAGCGAGCGTCTCCGCGGCGACCCTACGTAATCCCAGCCAGGGTAGTGTGTCCTTCAACAGTGAAACCGGTGAGGTGACCTTTACCCCGGCGCCGGGCTTCGAAGGCGAGGCGCTGATCGACTACACCATCACCGATGCCGATGGTGACACCAGCGACGCGGTATTCAGCGTCACGGTGGCGGAAGATTCCACCCCGACCATCAGCGTGCCGGATGACTCCCCGAGCACCGAAGGCGGCCTGTTCACGGTCAGCGAGGCGGGCCTGGCGGGCGGCAGTGCCGCGGGCGACGGCAGCCAGACCACCAGCGGCACACTGCCCATTACCACCGGTGGTGACAGCCTGGCCTCGTTGGTCATCAACGGCGTTAACGTTACCGCTGGCGGCACCGTGGTGGGCGACTTCGGCACGCTGACCGTCAGCGTCTCCGACGCTGGCGACTACAGCTGGAGCTACACCCTCGACGGCAGCACCGAGGATCACACCAGCCAGGGCACCGGCAGCGATGATCTGGCAGATCAGTTCGCCATCACGGCCACTGACAGCGACGGCGACGAAGCCTCTACCGACCTGACCATCCAGGTGCAGGACGATGTGCCGGTGGCGGTGAATGACAGTGCCAGCGTGGCCGAGGACACTGCACAGGCCATCTCTGGCAATGTGCTGGCCAATGACACGACCGGTGCCGACAGCTCCACAGCGCAGCCCGCGACGGTCGCCCTGGATAGCCCCAACGCCACAGGCGAGTTTGGCACTCTGACCCTGAACAGCGATGGCAGCTGGAGCTACACGCTCAACAACAGCGATGCCCGTGTGCAGGCGCTTAGCGGCGACGAAACGCTGACCGAGACCTTTGCCTACACCCTGACCGATGCCGACGGCGACACCTCTCCGGCGACGCTGACCATTACGGTCACCGCCACCGATGATGGTGTGAGCCTGGGCGGCTTGGCCACCGAAGGTGGTGACGTCCAGGTCAGTGAAGCCAACCTGGCGGATGGCAGCGCGGCAGACAGCAGTGCGCTGACCCGCGGCGGCAGTTTCACTTTCACCAGCGTGGATGGTGTGGCCAGCGTTCAGGTAGGGGATCAGTCACTGACGCTGAACCAGCTGCAAGGTCTGTCCACGACCAACCCGGTGGTGGTCGACACGGCCTATGGCAGCCTGTCCCTGACCGGCTTCGACGGAGATGCTGCCGGCGGCACGGTGAGCTACAGCTACACCCTGGATACCCGCGTCGACAACGATAGCCAGGACGGCGCCACCGATAGCGGCTTCACCGAAACGGTGGGGCTGGTAGTGACGGATGATAACGGTAGCGCGTCCAGCGGCAGTCTTCGTATTGCCATTACGGATGATGCGCCGTCGGCGAGCGATGACCGTGCCAGCGTGGCCGAGGACACTGCACAGGCCATCTCTGGCAACGTGCTGGCCAATGACACGACCGGTGCCGACAGTTCCACAGCGCAGCCCGCAACGGTCGCCCTGGATAGCCCCAGCGCCACAGGCGAGTTTGGCACCCTGACCCTGAACAGCGATGGCAGCTGGAGCTATACGCTCAACAACAGCGATGCCCGTGTGCAGGCGCTTAGCGGTGACGAAACGCTGACCGAGACCTTTGCCTACACCCTGACCGATGCCGACGGCGACACCTCTCCGGCGACGCTGACCATCACGGTTACCGCCACCGATGATGGCGTGAGCCTGAGCGGCTTGGCGGCTGATGGTGGCGACGTCCAGGTCAGTGAAGCCAACCTGGCGGATGGCAGTGCGGCAGACAGCAGTGCGCTGACCCGCGGCGGCAGCTTCACCTTCACCAGCGTGGATGGTGTGGCCAGCGTCCAGGTAGGGGATCAGTCACTGACGCTGAACCAGCTGCAAGGTCTGTCCACGACCAACCCGGTGGTGGTCGATACGGCCTATGGCAGCCTGTCCCTGACCGGCTTCGACGGAGACGCTGCCGGCGGTACGGTGAGCTACAGCTACACCCTTGATACCCGCGTCGACAACGATAGCCAGGACGGCGCCACCGATAGCGGCTTCACCGAAACGGTGGGGCTGGTAGTGACGGACGATAACGGTACCCGTGGTCAGGCCAGTATCAATATTGCGATCACCGATGATAGCCCGTCGCTGCAGATCGGCGACTCCACTGAGCCTGGCACCGCGACAGTGGTGGAAGGTCAGAGCGTCGATGGCAGCTGGACCACTGATGCCGGTGCCGATGGTGCCACCGTTACCGTGACCGTGGGAGGTGACTCCCTAGTTCTGGGTAGCGCAGCGGATTCCACGGTGTCCTTCGACCTGACCGAAGGCACTCTGACCGTTGGCCGCGATGGCAGCTGGACCTTCGAGGCCAACAACAACCTCGACCAGGCAGAGAACCCGTCGGTCAACTTCACCATCGAGACCGTCGATAGCGATGGTGATACCGCCTCCGATAGCCACACCGTCACCATTACCGATGGTACCGGCCCGACGGTCACCGTTACCGACAGCGATCCGGCGAGCACCAACGCCGCGGTGTCCCTGGATGATGCTGACACTGAAGGCGACGCTTCCTCTACAGACGTGGCCAGCCTGACCTTTACCGCGGGCAGTGATGCGATTGCCAGCATCGGCTTTGGCAGCACAGATAATATTGATGTCGATGGCCTTAATGGCACCCTGACCTGGACGCTGACCTC